>NZ_KK211104.1:171108-205952 GCF_000620305.1 Desulfitibacter alkalitolerans DSM 16504
ATTTGCCCGGGAATAT
The DNA here is from genome assembly GCF_000620305.1 of Desulfitibacter alkalitolerans DSM 16504. Lineage (NCBI taxonomy): Bacteria > Bacillati > Bacillota > Clostridia > Neomoorellales > Desulfitibacteraceae > Desulfitibacter > Desulfitibacter alkalitolerans. The sequence goes on from NZ_KK211104.1 coordinate 171,125, forward strand.
TTTTTTAAAACCATGTTGTCTGCCCAAAGTTATTGATTTAAACCTACCATAAATTAACTTTTAATACTATCTTTCATGTCAAATTCCTCGCTTTTAATGTCTAAATCCTCGTTTTCCATGTCGATTTTCTCATTTCGATTGCCAAGTTTACTCTAGATTAAACCTTTGCTGCAGTACCTTGTATTTCTCCTCTGTCATAAATGCTGTTTTTTTAGTATTGTTAAAAACAACCAGGTAGGTGCTTCTAGACCAGGGCTGGATTTCCGCTATCATATCCAGGTTTATTAAAAAGCTTTGATGGGCACGAAAAAAGCTATCCTTGCCTATCCTATTATCCAGTGTATCTAATGGTTCATAGGTACTTATCTGTTTATTATCGTTTGTAATTATGCTGGTCTTTCTCTTCTCCCGTCCCATAAAAATAATTTTTTCAGCGTCAATAAATACCAGGTTACGGTCAACTTTAACAGCTACCTTCTTTGCACTTGAAACTTGAGGTGCAGTTTTTATGTTCCTGGAACCTGCCTTTTCCTTAAGCTCTAATAGGTAGTTTATTTTTTCAATAGTCTCTTTGATTCGTTCAAGCTTGTAAGGCTTTAAAAGGTAATCAAAGGCATATAGCTCAAAAGCCTCCTGCATATAGGTGCTGTGGCCTGTAGCATAGATTAGAAAAATATCAGGATTGATGTCCTGGATTTCTCGTGAAGCTTCAATTCCGTCTTTTTCAGGCAGGTCTATATCCATAAATATTACCTGTGGGTTTAAGGTTTCTGTCATTTTGACAGCTTCAACACCATTTACTGCCTCACCTACTATTTCTGTTCCAGGTAGTTTTGCTAAACTCTTTTTTAGGATGAGTCTCATTTTAGGATCATCTTCAACTATTAATACCCTCATCTGAAAACCTCACTCTACTTCCTAAGCATTTTTGGAACTTCAGGCTGATACCAGGTTACTAAACTGGCTGGTTGTACTGCCCAGCCTGCAACAAGCATTACCGCAGCAGCACATTGTATTAAAATCACTTTGCCTATTTTACTAAACATTTGCCTCCCTCCTTTCTTTAAAGATACTGCCCATTAATTTATCTATAAAGCCTACAACCCTGTATCCTGTGGGGGTAAGGCTAAGGGCCTGGGTTATATGGGCGAGCATACTGGCCATTACAAGTGAGCTTATCTGGCTCAACGGAAATATTAAGAGACAGGTGGTTATTAGAATTGCCCATATAAAGATCCATATCAAGGTGAGTTTTTTTAGTTTGGATTTTTCTTGAAGAGAAAGGGGTTTATTCTTAGTCTCAGCAGGAGCCCATTTCAAACTGATAAACAAGCTAATAAGAGTAATACAAGCCAGTATGGGAATAATGGTTACAAAGCTTGTAAAGGTCAAGCTTTGGGCAAGCTTTCCCATGCCCAGGAAAATTACCAGACCAAACAGCAGGCACCGACCATAAGTTGCACAATGCACTCCACCAGATAGCAAGCGATAAACTCCTGATGTGACAAAAATAACTAAAACATGGGGAAGAATACCCAGTAGAAATGCCAGTGAAAAAAGAATAAACATTTTTAATAAACCTGTTATTATAACTTCAAAACCATATCTTAATACATCTACATTATCTTGGTCATAATAAAGTTTATTTCCAAGACTATAGGCCAGCTTTTGTGAGAAAAGGCGAAGGTTCATGATGGTGCCTCCCATCTATAGGTATTTTTATTACAAAGGTGGTCCAGTGGCTATCTGAGTTAACAACTATTTTGCCATTGTGCTTTTCTATAATGTCTTTGACAATATAAAGCCCCATCCCCTTATTTTTAACTTTTGTAGTAAAGCCAGGCAAAAAGAGCTTATTCTTTATACTAGTGTCAACGCCAGGTCCGTTATTAGTAACTGATAAAACACAATTGTTTTGACACATGGTCAAGTCCAGGATTATGGTAGGTTCCTGTGAAGTTCCCATTGATAAGGCTTCCATTGCATTATCCAAAAGGTTTGACAGGATAAGATTAATCTCATGAGTTTTTAGAGGAAGATTTTTTAATCTGGATTTTATGCTTATTTCGAATTTGATGCCCAGACTTTCCATTTGGCTGCTTTTGACATGTAATAGAGCACTTACTCCAGGGTCATCTAGTCTAATAAGGTTATTGGTTACAGCTATTTCTGACATGGTCCTCTCTAGATACTTTTTTGCTTCTGCATATTCTTCTACTGCTAGAAGTCCATAAACAGTTTGCAGTTCGTGGTTGAAGCTATGCCTTTGGCTCCTCATGGTATTAATTAAGCTTTCAAGATTTTCAATATTTTCAAGCTGCACTTGTTTTCTTACCTCTTCTTCTGTAGATTCCATTATTCGGCGCACCAGTACAATTGAGGCTATAGCCAGTATTCCCAGCAAAATGTTCATGGGAAACATAAAGCTGCTTAATGTACCTGTTGCAAATGCTCCTTGTCCTGAAATGTAATTGCTAAGATTTAAGAGGGCTAGTATGATAAGTTGAATTGTAATAATGAGAATTATAGAAAGTGTTCTATGAATTTTATCCATCTTTACCTTCCTCATAATTATGGTATTTAATGGTATTATTATAGTCTATTAATTTAAAATCAAAATAATAAACAAGAAGTACTATCAGCAGCATGGCTGCCCCCTGGGGCAAAAAGAAGAGAATTCTAAGTTTTGCACTAGCCAAAATAGTTTCCAGGGAAATGCCAGTAGTTTCTAAAAGTATTGGTACAATGGTTGCATCTATTACCGTATAGATTGATATGCTTACCAGCATGGCTGCCAGTGCTACTCTAAAGGGAATTTTTAATATTAACCAGATAACTACTGTAAATAATAGGCCCTGCAGCAAGGTATGAACCCCGAAAACAATTGGCAGCATTCTAACAAGATATGATATGATTGCTTGTATTACTCCAATAAAGATCAGCTTCTTAAGTGGTGGTTTAATTCCAAATAGCAGCAGTCCAAGAGCTGTAAGCATGATTTCTTCAGGTATAGATATAAAAAATACTGCAACTAATGGCATCCTATCCATTTTATCTCCCCCTTTTAGATATTTTGATATACCTCAAGCCTTTCCTTTTTGTCATGTCTAATTCCTCGTTTTTAATGTCTAAAACTTCGCTTTTAATGTCAAAAACTTCGTTTTCTTGTATTTTAGGTTAGTCCAAAAATACAAAAAAGCTGTCCCAGGTAATCCTGTTGAACAGCTTTTTGACTTTGCAACCTGGCAGTCATGGCTTTTAGCTTTAGACCCATGGCTTTGCGTCACCATCTTTCAATGGCTTTGCCACTAATTTTCAATATTGTATTATTTTATTAGACGTAACAAAACTTTAAAAGTTCCATTTTTGCTAAATTTTTATTTTTTGTCCTAATAATGCCTTATACTATGAGGAGACTGCGACAACTTTTTACAGTGCTCTTAAAATTGAACCTTACCCTTTGGTTTAAAACTTTTCGCTTTTTGGGCTTCACTGACACTTAAAAAACATAATCCTCATAACTCTTGATACATATTGGAAGTCTAGGAAATATTTTATCTTTTCTAATTTTGACTCTAAATGAACCCTTCGCCATTTTATTCTCGTTTTAATATTTTATTGACTTCGATTAGCAAAATTCCAACATTTGCATGGACAACAATATATTTTCCATCAGGACTCCATGTGAAATTATGAATTGCCTCCAAAGCTTGAGTAATGGGAAAATTATCTCTGGTATCCATGTTAAACATATACAACTGTAAAGGGTCTTTAATATAGACAAACTTGTTTTCCTTGGGACTTGGTATATAGTCCCCAGACCAGCTGATTTGTTCTATGGAAACTAGCTCATTATTTGCTAGATCAACTAAAATGGCATTTCTTTCACCACGCATCTGGGAACATAGAATTTGTTTATCATGAAAAAACCATTCAGCATATGATGGACTGAAGAGCATGTTTTCAAACTTTATAGATCTCTGCGTGGCACTATCTAAATCTAATATTCCGATTCCATCGGCTCCTTCATAACCCTCTTTGATATATAGTAAGAGCTTGTTATTATGAGACCATCTTGGATGCAATGGAAACTTTGTGTAAAATCCATAAAAGTCGCTATTAGGGTCAGTACACATTACACCATTAACCAGTAATTTTGAATCTGAAAGATCCAAATTTGATATATATAAATCACCTTCTTGAACGTAAGCAATCTTAGTTCCATCATAAGAAAGGTCATACTCCCAAATTTCATCTAGTACCGTTTCACTAATGATTTCTAAGGTATACCTATTTATAAATAATATCCTGTTAATGAGTTGAATTGCCAACTCTTCATCATTAATTATTTTTATTCCTGAATGAAAATGAATTGAGCCCAATCCATTATAAATCTCCTTTTGTGAGTTTGTTTCTAGATTATATCCCAATATTGTTACCTCAGGTTGATTAAGACTTGTGAATCCGATAAATACTGTTTCATCCACCAGATTAACAAAGCTTATATTACCCATTAAATACTCCTTTGGGTCATGGGTTGTTAATTCTTTTATTGTAAAACCGTTATGAGCTTTGTGGGATATGCTTTGTATTATACTGTTGGATGCTTTATTTTCTATTGGTAAATCTGCCAGGTTACTAGGTGTACTATCACCTACTTTTGAAGTATCACAACTAACAATTAAGAGTACACTTGCAATTAATAAAAGTAAGAAAATTTTTTTAATCATCAAGCTTTTCTCCTTATAAAATGGCTAACTAATTGAATAATAATGATTAACTATATAATACAACATTTTTACTAAATTTTAATAAACTGTGTGAAAATTTAAATGTTTAAAATATTGTGCTGAAAAATTTAATGCTCAAATTTGGTTTAAAAAAGCCGAACAGCGAGAACCCACTAAGTACTTTAGCTGCTTTTATAATAAGAAGAGCATCGTTGTGATGCTCTTCTTATTAGATTCTTAATTGCTTATATAGAGGATATCTCCGCTACTGTTGTAGCCTATTTCTTCCCCTAAAATTCCCCAATGACTACATATCAATTCCCATAGGTGACCATCATCACCTATAGGTTGAGGGTGCCCATAGGTATTGCTTAAAGAAACATAGTAATCATTATATGCTGTTTTGCTTGTATAATCTTTTCTTCCTCCGTTCACATAAATATCAAGAGTAACTATTATTCTGTCAAGTTTATCTGCATCTGTTAAGCTGAAACCATCAGCTACGATTGTATACATACTTTCATCCCATATTAAACCTTCATTTAGAAAACTAGCCCCCCAAATATTAAAGCTGGCATCATAGCTGGGGGTTATATAAAAATCATCTTGATTTAAATAATCTTTAACACTTACAAGTGTCACTGTATCATCCTTGTGTAGAAATCCTACAACAAATTCATTCGTTTCCTTATTAATCATAAAAAGGGGTTTAATGTCTCCAATCTTATGATACTTGTCACGTATACCTTCCAGATAGTAAGCTCGGAGAAGGGCTTTTCCTGAATCCTTATCAACACCAGGAAATTTTCCATCTGCAACTTTTTGAATATCAGAAACATCAAATTTTACCCAATTGTAGCTTATCAAATTAATATGGGAAATTCGGCCTAATATTATCACATTAAAATAGGTGACACAAAAGAGTAATCCTACTGGAAAGTGCAAAAATATTTTCACTTTACAGTAGGATTGTTTATTGTAAAATATTTTGCATAGGAGAGTGATTTTACATGCAAATATTTTTTACAGTAATAGAAGGTATAGAGGAATACGTCAAAAAAGGGAAAGATTATCCATTTCCTCTACCACCTTTTAGGAGGTGTCACAACCAAGATTGTAATAAGGTAGTAAAGTTTAAGAAGCATGGATTTTATCAAAGGCATTTGATTACTAATATCTTCAGGGATAAAATCTTTATCAGGCGCTATATCTGCCCCCTCTGCGGCCATACCATATCATACTTGCCAAGCTTTTGCCTACCAAGATTTGTTCATGGGTTAAAGGAAATCCTTTTGTACATAGAAAAAGCCTTTTTGCGTAGAGGAACGCTAAAGGCCTGCCTAGATAAGCTTAATAGTATAAATGATGGTCTAAATCTTTCAAGACAGCTTGTGTACCACTACATGAAAAGGTTTATGCAGAACTTAAGCCTAATCCAGACCGGATTACGCCAACTAAATCCTGGGCTAGAGCTACCAAAAGCTACCCTTTCAGCAAAAGAAAGAGCAAAGAAGTTAGTGGTTATGATGAAGGATGACCCCGACCAAGAGAACTCCTTCTCACAAAAATTTTACGAAACAACCAACAAAACTTTCCTTACTCTTTGCAAATAATTATAGCATTAAAAAAAGCATATTTTAAGACCTGGTTAGAAAAATGTCTTCCAACACTTCATTTTCCTATGCTTGGGCTAACATACTTGGTAATATTAGTATAGAGCCTTGACCGGTCACGGCTTCCTAAAGCTCATTTAAAGGAGGCCTTAACAAGTGCTTGATGAAAATACCAGAAATGCAATAGCTTTAAAAAGATTTTCCCTGATAAGCCCAGTGCTCAATGGACAAGTTTCAAACAACAAATCCTATTACTCTACTGTTACCGAAAAACCCATTGATATGCCCTATTATGGTGCCAGAAAATACTCACCGAAAACAGTTGAATCCTGGTACTGCGATTATATGCGTGGTGGGATTGATGCGTTAAAGCCCCACCCTAGAGGGGATAAGGGTGGAAGTCGCAGGATTAATGAAGAGCTGGGAGCTAAGATAATTGAAAAGAAAGCAATGCATCCCAAAGCACCAAAAACTGTCATTTATGAGCTCTTGATAAACGATGGCGTAATAGATCCTGCTAAAATATCCATTAGCACCTTATACAGGTATCTAAAGGCAGAACGATTAAAAACTTCATTAGCCAAAGATGAAGAAGAAAAAGAGATGAAGCGATTTTCTCATGAGTTCATCAATCAACTTTGGCAAAGCGATGTAATGTACGGACCGTTCATCAAAGATGGGAAAAAGAGAAGACAAACCTATCTTTTTGCCTATCTGGATGACGCTAGCCGCCTGGTGACTCATGCTCAGTTTTACTTTTCCCAGAGCTTTGAGTCGTTAAGAGATTCCTTTAAGCAAGCTCTCTTGAAAAGAGGGTTTCCAACTATGATTTTTACCGATAACGGAAAAATTTACCGGTCGCAGCAATTTGAACTGGTATGTGCAAGCCTAGGCTGCAGTCTAATCCACTCTAGGCCCTACGAGCCAAACAGCCGGGGCAAGGTTGAAAGGCTGTTTCTAACGGTAAGAAAAAGGTTCTTAAGCACATTAGATTTGGATAGCATAAAGGATATTGATGATTTAAACAAAAGGCTTTTTAAATGGCTTGATGAGGACTACCATAAAAAGGTCCATAGTTCTCTTAATGGTTTGAGTCCTCTTGATTTTTTTATGAGTCAAGTGGATAGGGTTAAGTTATGTAATGACCCCAAAAGTCTTGATGAAAAATTTTTACTTAGAAAGAAACGAAAAGTCAGTCATGATGGGACATTTAGCATTGACAACATCCTGTTTGAAACTAAGATTAAGTTTGCTGGTATGCAGGTGGAAATCAGGTATGAACCAGTGTGGCTTGAAACACCTTTCAGACCGGTTTTCATCTATTCCGATGATAAAAAGGTTGGTGAAGCACTGCAGGTTAATTTTCACGATAATGCTCACATGAAGCGTAAAGGCAGACCTCCATCTAATTCTCCTAGTAAAGATAATGATATCAAAAAGACTCCCTTGGATGAGCCACCGGTAGAACAGACAATTTCTTTTACTCAAATGATGGAGGAGGATAATTAAATGTTTACCCAATTCTTTGGATTAAAATACAATCCTTTTTTAAAAGAATTTGATGTTAATGATACTTATGAAAGCAATGATATTAAAGAATTTAAGTCACGGTTTAAGTACATTCAATCATCCCGCGGGATATTGCTTCTCATGGGAGAGCCTGGAACCGGCAAATCTACTGCTTTAAGAAATATTACTGCCGGACTAAACCCCGGGCTTTTTAAACCTTGTTACTTTACCTTATCTACAGTTACGGTAATGGACTTCTACCGGGGGCTTCTAATGGCTTTAGGTGAAATTCCTGCCAACAGGAAGGTCACTATGTTTCATCAAATACAGCAGTCTATCAGTTCACTGTATTATGATCAAAAAATTACTCCTGTGATTATGCTCGATGAAATCCAGTTAGTGTCTAATAGCATACTTGAAGACATAAGGCTCCTTTTTAACTTCAAAATGGACTCTGAAAATCCTTTTGTGCTCATTCTGGCAGGACAACCACAGATAAGAAACAAGCTGAGTTTGTCTGTCAATGCTCCTCTTAAGCAGAGAATCAGCATTAAGCACTTAATGCAGGGCTTAAAAAAGGAAGAAATGGAGGATTACCTAGCCTCAAGACTTAAAGCAGCCGGTGTTCTTGAGAATATCTTTACCCCATCTGCAGCTGAAGCTATTTTTTCAGTTTCTAAGGGAGTACCCCGCTTAGTTAATAACCTGGCTACTGCCAGTCTGATGTATGCATGCTCAAAGCGTCAGCATCAGATTGATGAAGAAACTGTTTATCAAGGACAGAAGGATTTTGATATTTAAGGAGAATCAAAGGTATCTTCTGAGGAGGTAATTTAAGTGAAGATTATTCTACAACCAGAAACTATTGATGAGGTTGGGGTAAAGTATACTGATGATGGTATAAAGCTTTGTTTTCAAACTCAGAGTGGAGATAGAGTTTTTCTTGTATTTGACGATGAAGTCCTGGGGCATATGATTGAGCATTTAATTTATTATGCCTGGGGAACAACTGTTGAAGAGGCGTTTAAATTTGCTGATGAAAGGGATAATACTGGGGTTTTAATTAATATTAATGATTCTGATTCGTCGGAAATACCTTTCTAAACATAGAGGAGATGGTTTGATGCAGTTATCTTTTGAATGCCGAATGAAGACTGATAGTGGCATAGAACGTTGGAATGGGATCATTCCCAAGGTTGTAAATCATGGAAGTCACTTTGAAATTGGGATTGAAAGTAGATCAGGCATCACGGTTGTATTTGGAAAAACCTCAAATGGAGGGTTTGCGTGCATGCCTGACTACAATACCGGCTGTCATCTTAGCAATCTTAAGGACAAGTTTTGGAACACTGAAAAACTTACTGCTGTTTTAGGAGAAGTTGATGGGATTACTGTTGCTCAGGCGTTGTATGTTTTAGCAGATAAGCTTGGCCTCTAATTACATACTACATATGGTAAAGGGCAGGAAAACCTGCTCTTTTACTATTTCTCCGGCAATATTAACACATCTACCTAGTAGATTCAAACCATATTTTGTAAGCAAAAACACTGATAATCCTACTGTAATATGAAAATTTTAATTGCCTGTCCTGATTTAATTTGAAAATTTTCACTAATATCTTGTAAAATTGATCTAAATTAATTTGAGAATTTACTCTGTTTTAATTTGATAATCTACACCCAATCATTTTTATTAAAGTTAAACTCTTTAAGAATTTTATTATGAGCTTCTTCCACTTTGTCTTGAACTGCATTATCAATTAATGTTTTTATTTCGTATTCATAATCATTTGACGGCGTCTTGAAATTAGTAGAACTATTACTTTGAGCCCATACTATAGTGGAAGAAACTAAAAAAAACATTGCAACAAGGAAGCAAAGACGAAACCTTTTTTTCATAAACACAACACCTGCTCTCTCTTTGTAAATTTTTTATTCCTCTTCTTATCATAAAAGTAATCAATCCAATATTTTCTGATATTAACTTCAAAATTACATAGGTATATTTTCAGTAAACCTTAGTTGAACTAAACCGCTTCGCGGTAGTTAAAGACCCAAACAAAAACCTTAAAGATCCTATCTCAAACTAAACTATTCGTCACAATTTAAATCCTTTTAATGATATATTGCTCCTAATACTGGCTAATACCACCAGTCATATCATTAGAAGGGGGAATTATGTAATGAAAAGTTTAAGTGAACAGACGAAAATGGATCTTGAGCTTAAAGGTTTAAGTTTCCACACTCAACATGCCTACCTAGGCTACATCAGAAGAGTTGGTGAGCATTTTAATAAGCCACCAGAAAAGCTAAGTGATGAAGAAATTAAGGAATACTTACATTACATGCTAACAGTCAAAAAAGCTAGCCGATCTTCAGTAAATGTAGCCTATTGCGCATTTAAGTTTTTCTTTGAAACTACTTGTGGGCGAAGCTGGAATACTGATAAAGTGCTTCGCACTAAATCAGTTAAGAGATTACCTATTGTACTTTCAAAAAGTGAGATAAAAGCTATATTGGATTCTACTGCCAATCTCAAACATAAGGCTATGCTAATGACCACTTATGCAGCAGGCTTAAGGGTTAGTGAAACAGCTAGTCTAAAACTTAGTGATATAGATAGTAAAAATATGCAGCTTAGAATAGACCAAGGAAAAGGTAAAAAGGATCGATACTCTTTACTATCAGAAAAGAATCTTAATATATTAAGAGATTATTGGAAAGAATATCGGCCTAAATTTTGGCTGTTTCCAGGTAGTAGTCCTGACAAACCAATTACACCTCGTGGTATACAAGCAGTTTTTAATAATGCAAAGAAAACACTTGGGATAAATAAACCAGCTACTGTACATTCACTCCGCCACCCGTATGTCAAGTACACACCGAAAAATAATTTAGGTTTTTTTCGTAAACGACAATGCGGGGAAGAAGAGAGCGGTTATTTCAACCCATATAATCTTTCCATAGCTTTTCTTGTAATTAACCACACCTTACCACTTTTTCGATAATCTAAACCTTCTTGTAGTTCTTCGCCTGTAACCCGATGCCTAAGTGTGCTTGGGTCAATGTTCCAAATCTCTGCTGCTTCCGAAAAAGTTAAAACTTCTGAAATGTTATTGGGTGATGGGAGACTGGCTTGGACTGTAAGTTCAATATGGTGAACCTTGAAATTTGAATCACCATATGCTTCAAAGAGCATCGCTTCGGCTGCTTCCTCATTAATATTTGTGACCTCTCCTGAGATGCTCCTTCCGTTAATGTTTCGGATTGTTAGCTTATCGCCTTTCTTAATTATTATCTCTGCTATCTTTGACCTCTTCCCCACTATCTACATCCTCTTTTCCCGCAAACGTGAATTTTTCATTAATTATATCACGAAAGTGTGAATGAAATAAAGGGATAATATCTATCGTTTATTGTTTTTAACAATAGAATTTAATCCCTTTCTGATACTTTTATCTCTTTTTTTAACTATATTCGGCGGCAATCATAAGTGACATCACAAAATCAAAATCATTGTCCAGAGGGATATCCTCAGAAGTGATAAAATCCTTATCTCCTAAAAGCTGTCCTACATATTCTTCTGCCAGTATGGTCTTTATGCCCATAACGATCATACTCTTTTGGGTTTTGAAGCAAGCATCCCAAATTCTGCAAAGAGTTTTCATTGAAGGACGAATCCGTTGTAAGGAAAGCGACTCCTTTTTTTCTTAGCTGCTCAATCCAATGGGTGGTTTCTAAGACATTACGTCCTATGCGATCCACATTACGGACAATAACTGCCCCAACACGTCCGGCCTGTATATCGGCTTCCAGTCTTGAAAATGCGGGTCTGTCATAATTCAAACCACTGTACCCGTTGTCCATATAATATCCAATGCGGTCATATCCGTGTTCCTTGGCATATCCGCGCAGGTATTCCTTTTGAGCTTCCAGCGACAACTGGTCTGCGGTCGCCACGCGGCAATAGATGGCAACCCTTATTTCTTTCTTCTCCATGCGTATCCCTCCTGTTCTGAAAGTCCGAAAAGTCCGTCACTTTCCAGCTGATTTCAATTCGGTTTCCCGGATATATAAACACCTTGTCAATCAGCAATTCCATAAGCTCCTGCGTCAGGCCGGTTTCCTTTGAAATATCCTCGGCAAATTCCCTTGCCTTGTTGTTTTCCTCACAGTCTGCCTTTAATTTGGCGGCCTGCGCGGAAATTGCAGTGTAGATGCGGTTCAGGTGGTTCAGTTCAGCGTCTAAATCGGCCTTTAATTCCGCATACTGCCCGGCATCGATTTCCCGCATGACATACTGCTCATACAGGCTCCGCTTGTTATCCTGGCACCTTCTTATGAGCTTCCTGTATTCTGCCTGCTGCTCGGAGCGCAGTTCCATTTCGCCTATGTTGTTCAGGTTGTCGGTGTTTAAAATGATCTGTGCCTGTTTGGAGATAATGTCAAACAGCATGGTTTCCAGTTCACGTTCCTTGATTTCCATGCCGTTGCAGGGAGCCGAAGCATCCACCTTGGTATAACGGCAGACGAAAGCCGGTTCCTTTCTTGGTGCTCTGTTCATGGCATGTTGACAGCAACCGCAGACGATTTTGCCGCGCAGGACATATTCATGGTTGTGCTTGTCGCATTTGAAATGAAGCAGCTTGGCCTGCACCTGTTCATATACTGCCTTTTCTATGATGGCGGGATGGTGGTTGGGGATTTTGAACCATTCGCTTTCGTCCTTTAGCCTTGACCGTTTACCGCCGACCTCTTTGAGGGTGCGTTTTCCCATGATATACGTGCCGATATACCGCTCATCGGCCAGAATCCGAAGCACCGATGACCTCTGCCAGATACCGCCGCACCTTGAGATGTCATGGAAGCCCTTTCCCTTTGCGGCCTTGTATTCTCCAGGTGTAGGGATTCCGTCAGCATACAGTGCCTTTACAATCTCCTGGGCATTTTTCGTTTCCAGCGCCAGTGCGAATATCCGGTGCACTACCGCAGCGGCTTCCTCATCAATAGCCAGACGGCCATCCGTTCCTTTTTTGTAGCCATAGCAGCAGACCTCGCTGATATATTCGCCGCGCTTCATTTTGGTGTATTTGGCACTTTTGGTCTTACGGGACAAATCCAGGCTGTAATATTCGTGCATCAGGTACTTAAAGGCAACCGCCATTCCGCCCGTGTCCTCTTTGTAATCGTTGGTATCAAAGTTATCACTCACGGAGATAAAACGGGTACGGAACAGGGGAAATACCTGTTCGATGAAATAGCCGGTTTCAATGCTGTTCCGTCCAAACCGGGAAAAGTCCTTGACGATGATGCAGTTAATTTTGCTCTGCCGCACAAGCTCTAAAAGCTCCTGTACGGCAGGGCGCTCAAAGTTCACACCGGAGTACCCGTTGTCCACAAACTCCAGGATTTCCACATCATTCTGTTCCAGCGTGTCGATGTGTCTGCCCAGCAAAAGCCTTTGATTGGGGATGCTGAGACTGTCGGTTTTCGCGTCCTCCATGGACAGGCGGATATACATGGCGATTATATATTTACTCATGCCTGCATCCTCCCCTCCACAGGGGCAAGCAGTTTGCGCAGTGAACGCTCGGCCTCGCTTAATCGTTCAAATCCGCTTTCAAATGTGAACGTAACTTCAATACGCCTGTCGGAGAACACTTCTATTTTGTCGATCAGCCGGTCAATCAGAACCGCCGTAATATCTTCTTTGCCTTTTATGCCTCCGATCAGGTCGGATAAGTCAATGTATTCTGAAACCTGTGCTTCCAATTCGTTCTGCCGACGCTCCAGTTCCTGCGCAAGATTGATTTTATTTGATATCCTTTCTTCATAATCGGCACGCATTTGGCGATATTCGTCACCAGTGATAATGCCGGTTACAAGGCTTTCGTAAAGGCTTTTGACAAGCCGCCTGTCCCGGTCAAGCTCCTGCCGCAGGGCGGCAAGCTGGGACTTTATGGCGGTGCGTCCGGCTTCCATGGCTAGCTTGTTCTTTTTCAGCCGGATGGCCTTACCGATTACAGCGTCGGCGTGTTTCTGGATGATGGTCAAAAGGGAGGACAGCAATTCTTCCTCCGGGAGGGAATATAGGAAGCAGGAGCCTCTTGCAATACGGCTGTTGGATAGGCAGTGGAACACGTAAACATCCGGGCTGCGCTTCCGTTCACACCGCTGCCGGTGCAGGCTTCCCCCGCAGTGCCCGCAGTAGATTTTCCCCTTGAACATGTTGGGGGTATAAGGGCTTTTGGGTAGCTGGATTGCTTCCTCCGCCACCTGCTTGCGGAATGCCTGTATCGCATCGAACATCTCACGGCTGATAATGGCTTCATGGGTGTTTTCTACCTTAATCCAGTTGCTTTCGCTGGCATAGGTCTGTCGATGGCAGACCGTTTTTGTTTTCCCCTGCACCAGATCGCCGGTATAGGTTTCACAGGAAAGAATTCTGCTCACCGTCCGGGTCTGCCAGGCATTCTTTCCGATCAGGTTCTCATGGCTGATAATGCCTGTCGCTTTTTTTGTGTGGCTTGGCGTCGGAATCCCCGCTTCATTCAGGCGGCGGACAATGTCGTTCAAGCCCACCCGCTCATAGGCCCACTGGAATATCTGGCGCACCACCGGCGCGGTTTCTTCATCGATGATGAGCTTGTGGCAGTTATCGGGACTTTTCAGATAACCAAAGGGCGGCCTTGCGCCGACAAATTCTCCAGCCTTCATGCTCTGGCGCTGCTGTGCCTTGATTTTCCGTCCGATATCCAGGGAATAAGCTTCATTGATCATGTTTTTTAATGGAAGCATGATCCCGTCGCCGGAGTTTACGCTGTCGGTATCAAATCCGTCGTTTACGGAAATGAAGCGCACCTTCAGCGACGGCAGATACTTTTCAATATAGTAGCCGGTGTCAATGGCATTTCTGCCAAACCGGGACAGGTCCTTGACGATAATGCAGTTGATGACGCCGTTTTCCGCATCCGCAAGCATCTTTTGAAATGCGGGACGCTCAAAATTGGTGCCCGTCGAACCGTTGTCGATATAATAATCATGGAGTTTCAGGCCCGGTGTAAGGGCAATATAGCTTTGCAGGATGCTTTTCTGCGTTTCCAGGGAATCGCCCTTCTTCTTGTTGTCCTCCACCGAAAGGCGGATATAGGCTCCTACATTGTAAAAGGGCTGTGCGTATATCATGTCCGAAACGGCTTCTATGTTTTTTCTGCTTTTCCTTGCCATGCTACGCCACCTCCGTTACGGCAGATTTTGCTGAGATGGCTTCGCCGCAGGCGGATAAGGCTTTCTCATACTCCATCTGGTAGTTGAAGGTGATTTGAAGCTCGGTCTTGCCCATAATACGAACGGACTGAATCAGGTGGGCCACGGTTTTCCGGTCAAGCTCCGTGAGCCCCTCAAAGCGCTTGAAATGCTCCATCCAAAGCAGACGCCCGCTTTTATGGTTCCGTAGGTCTTCAAGCTCCTGACGTAGTGCGGAAATGGCCTGCTGCAGACGGTTTCCATCCTCGGCATACTTTGCCCGGAAGGTCTTGTAATCCTCTGCGGAGATAATGCCGTTTATCATGTTTTCGTACAGGGTGGACTTAAAACCGCCGATTTGTTTCAGTTGGTGCTCATTTTCGGCAATCTGCGCCTCCAGCCGGCGCGCAAGCCTGCTGCCCATGGCTTCGCTGTCGGCGCTTTCCAAAAGGGCTTCCAGAGAAGCGACATTTCGGATATGGGCTTTCAGGCTTTCCAATACACAGTCTGTCAGTTCGCTTTCCTTGATTCTGGCAGGAGATTTACAGCCGCCTTTCTTTCCCGTGGGACAATAGTAATAGTGATAAACCGCATCTTTGTAACGGTCGGTTTTGCGGGTCATGCGGCTTCCGCAGCAACCGCAGATGAGAACGCCGGAGAACAGCTGCACCGCATCGCTTCCCGGCGATGTCCGGGTATCCAGCCGCAGCAGCCGCTGAACCAGGTCAAAATCCTGTCTATGGATAATGGCCTCGTGGGCATCCTCTGTGCGTACCCATTCGCTTTCCGGTTTGTCAATCAGGTCTTTCAGCTTGTAGTTGAAGGTGCCCTGTTTTCCCTGAAGCAGCATTCCGGTGTAGGTTTCATCTTTCAGGATGCGGATGATCGTCGTGGCAGACCATTTGGCATCAGGCTTATCCGCATAACCGCCTTTGGGGTGCGGCAGGCCCCGGTCCTTTTTATATGCCAGCGGGGACAAAACGCCCCAGCTGTTCAGTTCGTCCGCGATTCTGGCGGCACTCATGCCGTCCAGCTTCATCTTGAAAATGTTCTGTACCACGCCTGCCGGATATTCGTCTATTTCCAGCCGGTTTTTGTTTTCCTCCGACTTTTTGTATCCATAGACGGTGCAGGCTCCCACATAATCCCCGTTGCTCCGCTTGACGGACAGGGCACTGCGGGTTTTCACGGAGATATCCCGGCAATAGGCGTCGTTTATAATGCTTTTGACTGAAACCACCAGATCGTCGCCGCTGTCCTTTAGGGTATCGATGTTGTCATTGATGGCGATGAACCTTACCCCGTAGGCGGGGAAGATGCGGCGCAGGTAGCGCCCGGTTTCAATGTAGTCGCGCCCCAGGCGGGATAAATCTTTGACGATGACACAATTGATATTTCCAGCTTCAATTTCTGTCATCATTTCCTTGAAAGCCGGGCGGTCAAAGAGGATACCGCTCCAGCCGTCATCCACCTTTTCCAATACCGCTTCTATATCAGGGTGGCCCTCAATGAAGCTGTCTATGAGCTTGCGCTGGTTTGCCACACTGTCGCTTTCGTTGTTCTTGTCATCGGTATAGGATAGGCGTATATATTTTACAGCTTTGTACTGTTTTTCAGACATAGAAATCACTCCTTTGAAAAGTTACGGTCTTTCCCCGCAAATCAAAGGGTGATCAGGCATTGCCGTGTCATTCTGTTTGTTTCATTCTTTTTCCAATGCCTACATTACCACCACACGGGGAGAAAGTCCATTTTGCGGGCTTAAGTTTCTCATTCGGTCAAAAGCCTTTGCAGGCAGTCCTCCAGCGTGACGCCATTATCGGCAAACCGTACCCAGACGGTGAAATTTCCGCATTTAAAGTTGTAAGGGTCTTTGATCTGCCGGACGTATTCCGCAATCCGTTCCTCTTTAGAAAGGTTTTTATCTACCGAGATGTCCCGTATGTCCACTAACTCATTACATGCTCCCGAATTCATGGCCTGCACCTCCTTTTCTGAAATAGTCCGACATATTCCCAAGTTGGGAATACGTTCAGTGCAAGAGATATAGGAGCCGGACTACACGAAGTAATCCGGCCCTTTTTTGCTCTGTATAAAGGTTTCCACGTCCTCCAGGTTGGAGGTTACGCGGCAGTTGGGCAGGGCGTTAAGTACCCGCGTCCGGTATGGGCCGCCTTCACGCACCCGGCAGTCCAGCAGGGCTACCACGCCGGTATCGGTTTCCCTCCGGATGAGCCGCCCAAAGCCCTGCTTGAGCTTAATAATCATTTCCGGCACCAGTACGCTGTTTTTATACTGTTCCATGCTGGGGTACAGCGCCTGTTCATACTCGCTGACGGGATCGGGCGCCGCAAAGGGCAGCTTGACGATAATCAGCAGGGAAAGCACATCGCCGGGGAGGTCAATTCCTTCCCACAGCGCACCGCTTGCAAACAATACACCGTTTCCGCTCTTTCGGAAACGATCAATGGCGTTGATGCCTCCCCTGTCAAGACGGAACAAGGGAAAGCAGGGACCTTTGCGCTCCAAAAGCGCAAACACCTGATCCATTGCTTTATAGGAGGTAAACAGCAGGGCGGCATGGCCGTGGGATGCCTGAATCAGCCTTCCGGCTTCCTCCGCTACGGCAGTTATATATTCATTGTCCTGATTGTTGGGAAAGGGGACGATTTCACTGATATACAAAAGAATATTCTCCCGGTGACGAAAGGGGGACGGCTTGCTGGTTTCCATTAAAGAATTCACCCGGTCAAGGCCCGTCTTACGCTTGATATGTTCAAAGCTCCCGGCTGCCGACAGCGTACCCGAAGTGAGGACAACGGGAATCCCGCTGCTCCAGAGATCAGCGTACAGCATATCGCTCAACTGCTTTGGAATGGCGCACAGCAGGGTCTCAAGCTCTTTATCCGTTTGTGCCGGATATCTTTCCTCCGGCCTTTCCAGCCAGTAAACCAGTTCATCATACTTTTCCAGCACACCGGCCTGTTCCCGGATAAGGGAAAGCTCAAAGCGTATCTGAGAACAGCGGCCTCTGTACCGAAGAAGCAGCATCTGCTCCGACAGCAGCTCCGAAAGTTCTCCGCCGATATTCCGGATATTCCGCAGGTGCCGGGCAGCCGTTTTATCCATGACCGTTTTATAGCGTTCCGTTTCCTCCTCCAGGCTACCGGGAGGGATGTTATCCAGTAAGAGCTGAAACAATCGCCGGTTCTGACCCATCAGCTTTCTGGCAAGTTCCTGTACCATTGCACTGCTGACGCCCTTTTGGAAGGTGAAGCAGCCAATGTCCTCTACCACACGCGGAATGGCAAGGCTTCCAAATTCCACGCCGTACATCTGCCGGGCCGCCTGTAAAAACTTATGAGCCTCGTCGATGATGACTGCCTGGTAATGAGGAATGAGGGGGCTTTGCCCCTTGGAGCGGCGAATGACATCGGCCAGGAAATAGTTGTGGTTGCAGACCTGAAAATCATGCTCGCCGGACTGGACATGCCGCATATGGCGTAAATACCTGCAATCGTTATAATATGGGCAATTCTCATCGCAGCGTCCCGATACGCCGATCCTGCGTTTGATGTAGGGTGTCAGCCCTTCCGCGTCAGCCAGGTCAATGGATGCTGTCCTTTTGAAAAGGGGAGCCAGAAGCCCTTGTGTGGATTCGTCCGCGTCACGGTAATACGCACACAGGTTCTTTTCGCAGACATAATGCTCCCGGCCTTTGCGCAGGACACAGGACAGCGGTGTTTTGATAATGCCGTGGGCCATCAGGATACGAGATATTTCAGGAATGTAATCTTTTACGATGGCGTTTTGAAGCGCAATGCTGGCGGTGGAAACCACCACAGGCATGTAGGCGCTGGCAGCATAGCTCTGATCGGGGTAGTATCCCCGCAGCCAGAAGTCATTGACACGTCCCCGCTTGGCAAGGGCGGCAGCAATGAGATAGGCGTGGGTTTTGCCGGTGCCCACATCAGCCTCTGACAGAGATACGGTACGGTGCCCGATAGCTTCAAGAATATGGGCGGCAAGCTCCATCTGTTTTTCCCGGATACCATAGCCATGTTCGGGAAGGATGGCTTCAAAAATATGATTTTGGATATCCGCAAGGCTTTCCCGCAGTAAATTTTCACCAGGGGGCATGTCAATTTCATATTTTCCCTTGCCGGCTACAGGTGACAGCCGGATTCGCTCTGTCATGGCCGCCACGCCGGATATCATCAGGGGGTTGGTTCTGCGGTGTATAACCGCCGAGCGTCCGGTTTTCAGGTTAAGAGCCCGGTAGGTATAGCCTTTTCCGGTTTCACACTCCAACAAAACACAGCCATAGGCGGTAAAGAGGGCCGAATCGCCGTATTTCTGTATAATACCGGGCGGTATTTCACGGCTGACCTCATTGATTGCAGCATAGTGCACGGTCTTTCCCTCCTTTTTCACTGGCGGCAGAGTGGTGCGGCGGAACAGACTTCCACACAAGAAAGATAAGGGAGCAATCCGTTCGCTCCGCCGCAGTAACTCTGCCGTCAGGCAATATTTCAAAAATGCAAATTCATAGCAGTAAAGCATGTTCGTATCCTATTTGACCTCGCTTCCCGGATACGTTTCAGCACTTTTGCTTCGCAAAAGCGGGCTTGTGCCCGGCGGATTTCTTTCCGCTGCCAGGGGGTAATGTCAAGCCGCAGCGGTAAACCGCCGCGCATGAAAGCTCCCTCCGGCCTATCCCAGCCGGAGCGATGCTTTCCCAGCTACTGCCTTTTCGCTGGTCCTTTTACGGAAAGTATCATTATGGCTCCCGTGCCTTTTGGCTGCCGGCCTTCTGAAAACACAAAAGGGCGGACGCTCCTGCCTGGCCCAATCCGGTGCCCTCGAAAAGTCATTTACTTTGTGGGACGGAAATGGCCGGCGATCCTCGCGCGCAGCATGGAAGGTAATGTACTCGACATCCCGGTATGGTCGGCGAAACCGCCGATATTTGTCAAGGTGCAAAAGGGTCCTCACCTATCGGAGATGGGAGAGGGTAAAAGGTCGTATTTTAAAAAAATTTTTAAAATATTTTTTACATCAAAAAAGGCGGGACAGTGTTTTTACGCACTATCCCACCCAGGACGGTTAATCAGCCATATACCGGCTGACCCTTTCCAGCGCCCTTGCCAGAAGTTCTGTTACCGTATTGCGTTTGCAGCCCATAGCAGTTGCAATTTCCCAATGTTTATAGCCTTTCCAGTAGGCAAGCTCCAACGCCTTGCGCTGCTTAGGCGTAAGCTGCCGCAGTGCATTGGCCAGCTTTTCATTCTTTATGGTTTCAATAAAGTCCTCGGATTCTACCGCTTCCGGTTCATGTTCCTGATACTTTAACACGCTTTCCTGAAACAGGAGTTCTTCGCTCATGCTGTCCATCGACTTGAAATGATACCGGTGCTTGCGGTCGGAATTGGCAAGGAGCTTGTCCTCTCTTTTGAGTAGCTCGTCCCAATCAATATGATTTGTCACGTTCATTTCCTCCGAATCCTGAATTTTTTTGAAAATCCAGAATTCGAGGAGGAGAACGGCAGCCTGAGGAATATAGCAGTAGCGCGGAAAAGCCAGGCTTGTCCGCTTCTATAATTTTTTTTGAAAGAGAAAAGTAATATAAGCTTGGAAAAGGTTGTAAAAACAGATATTTTGTCAAAGAAAAAACCGCAATTTGCGGCAAGCAAATTGCGGTTTTTTGGGCTTTGCAGGCTATATTAAATCGAAGAAAGAACAGCCTCACTGGGTCATTCCAGGGTGGTGGAAGGTGTACCTTCATGTTATGGGCGACTTCAACAATGGTATAACCCTTATACCTTCGGAGGTGAGCTATTTTAACTTTTTTCGCTTCAACAGAGTCTGATTTCTCATCTGTCTGCACCTCACTTACTCAAAATGAAAGCTCCGATCTGGATAGGTATGTCCCAAAAACGCTGTCATTTTATGTCGAAATAAGCAAGCGGCCTTGCTGTTTAAAATATTGCAATTTTTCACCAGCAAAGCCGCTTACCCTTTACTCTAAAAAGACAAAAAACCTGCCGCTAAGAATGGCAGGTTTAGACACATATTCTTTCTGCGGCAACCAGGCTGTCATAGTGCCGGTAAGCACCGTAGACCCTATGGCTTTGCGTCCCTGCCTTTCGGCAGGTTTGCCCTTAGTGCTTGATTCATATGAAAATTAAAATCTATTTTAATTGAAGTAGATATTTTATGAAGTTTCGTTATCTGGCACATACTTTAGTATGTCACCAGGCTGACAATTCAATATTCTACAAATTGAGTCAAGTGTTGAGAACCGGATTAGTTTTGCTTTATTTGTTTTCAAGATTGATAAATTTGTCTTAGTGATGTTTATTTTTGCTGCTAACCCGATGGAATTTATTTTTTGCTGCAGCAATAAGTGTTCTAAATTTACAAGAATAGCCATAATGATTCATCCCTTATACTAATTCGTACGTTCGTTATATTATAATCATAGAATAAATCCCTTTAGGTAATGCATAGTCCTAATTGTCGTAATCCTTGACTGTAATGGTATACCTACTTTTGACAGACTTTTTTTACCAAACATCCTATTACCTCTCTGCAGAACAAATTTTTACTCCGAAGGATTTATCTATGCTTTTGAATACAGTGCAGGCTGGAGAAAGCTCCAGTTTTTTTCAACCGGCAGCTTTTCGAGCCTCTCCCCCGCATTTCACGCAATCGGCGCAACCATGTGATTCGGTCCAAAGCCTTTCCGCAGTCACAGCCCATTTTTCTGCGGTATTCACACACTTACAGCTCAGGCTGTGTACGTCCTCCGGTTTGATAAAATCCGTCGAGGCTGCACCGGACACCTCTACCATCTCTGTCAGTCTACCTGGATTGTCCAGCAGAGGGCAGGGCCGCAGATGGTTATCGTTAAAGGGCTGATTCATATGATACTGCATGAACAATGGGGACTGCAGTGCCTCAAGAACGGTTTTTTCATAAATGTTGGAATCTGAATAATGGATAAACGCACATGGCTCGATATCCCCGTTAGCATTGATATGCAAATACCTGCGCCCGCCAGCGATGCAGCCAGCTGCATATTCGCCGTCATTCCAGAAATCCAGGGTGAACAGAGGTTTTGTTTCACGGAAGTGACGAATCTGGCGATACATAAATTCACGCTGGTCGGCGGTTACCATCAAGTCGGGGACCGCATCCGCGCCCACCGGCATATAGGTAAAGAACCATGCGAATTTCACTCCTTTGTCAATCATAAAATCAAAAAATTCTTCGCTGCCGATCACCTCAGTGTTATAACGGGTATAACAGAGGGAAGCACCAAAGATCAGCTTTTTCCGTTTGAGAATCTCTATAGCTCGGATGACCCCCTGATAGGTGCCCTTGCCGCGACGGGAATCCGTGGCATCTTCAAAGCCCTCAATGCTGATGGCAGGTACGAAATTCATGACACGCAGCATTTCATCGGCAAAATCTTCGTCAATAAGCGTGCCGTTTGTGAAGGCGGAAAACAAACAATCGCTATGTTTCTCGCAAAGCGTGATAATATCCTTTTTGCGGACAAGGGGTTCTCCGCCGGAATACAGATAAAAATACACGCCCAGTTGTTTGCCCTGTTTAATGATACTGTCCATCATTTCAAGGCTCATGGAAGAATTTTTACCGTATTCTGCTGCCCAGCAGCCGGTGCATTTGAGATTGCAGGCTGCAGTGGGGTCCATCAAGATTGCCCATGGTATGTTGCAGCCGTACTTTTCCCGGTTTGCCTCCTGTATGGGCCATCCGGTGAAGTTTTCATTCAGTATGAAATTATTGAAAAATGCCTTCCGCACTTTAGGATTAATATCCGACCACATGCTGAGGATCAGTTTATACCAGTTATTGTCCTTATCTTCGATGATCTTGCGGATTGCCTTGCGCTGACTTTCCATTTCGTTGTTTCTATCAAAACGGTCTATCCAATCCATAAGTTTTGGGATATTTTTTTCAGGATTGGAATTTAAATAGGCATATGCCAGCTTCATACCTGTTGAACTGATTATTTTGTTCATAATATGACCTCCAACTAAATTTATCTATGATGAAGTTTACCATATCGCATATTCTGAGTAATTAAACAAAAACAGCTTGTGTAAAGAATCTTTACACAAACAGATATCTGTAAATAGAGTGCATCTTCATTTTAGAGTATATTAGGAGTGTACTTATTTAGGAAGGAGTTGTTTGATATTGGAGTTGCAGCATAGGTTGGTGAGGCAGGCAATCAATATAGCTATTAGCAAAGCTATGGAAGATATGAAAGGTAATACAAGACGTAGTATTAGAAACCTGATTGATTTGGGCCTGCTGTTTTCAAAAAGTGAAAATCAGAAGTGTTTTTTTTCTACCGCCCAAAAGGTAATTGCCAACCCGAGAAACCCCTATAATTCACTGGTCACAAGGATTCTTTCCGATGTTGATAACGATACGATAAAAAAAGTCGGCTTGAATTTGGGATACAGCAGTCTGATCTATGGAGCCAATAAACTAAAAAAAAGGCGGGAGGATTTAGGATTTATGCTTCCATGGCTCCTCATTTTTGATATTTCTGAATCAGATCCTGCTATTTTTCATCAGATGGAGCATCTTATCGGGGAAGGCAAGGAATTAGGCATTTACAGCTATATCATCTGTCCGCACGAAAAAGACGATATTCTCTCCATATGCGAAATCGCAAAACGGTTTGAAGAATGCTTATTCGTGTTGAAAGTGCCTTCCGGCTTAATTTTGGAGCAAACTGCCGAATTTCTCGGTAAAATCCATAATGCGATGGTTTCCGTGCAGGTGACAAACATGGATTTCAGCTGTGAAAGCGATGTAAACGCATTCCGGTTATTAAAGCAAAACCGTTGCCTATATGGCTTTCATGTAAGCTATAGCGAGAATACGATAAAACAAGTGACAGCCCCGGAGTATATTCGCTCTGCGATCAGCCTTGGCAATCTGTTTGGAACATACATCGCCGAAAACGGCGTCCCGGATACATGCAGGGACGCAGTCCATGCATTTGCGTGCAAAGAAAGAGGGGAAAAAGGGCAACCATTAATTACGCTGGAATGGTTCCGGGATATGCGTATTATCAGTGAAAAAATCCTCTCCGGCAATGGTTACACAGCGATTAACCTGGCAGAAAGGGTTTATTGTGAATACATCAAAGCAAAAGATGTGGTTACAAAATCGCTTTTTGAAATACTTCAGAGCACGCGGCTTTGCACAAGCTTCTGATCCTGTTTTGAGGCAATAAAGCATATCGATAGATATCAAGCAAAAGGGGCTTGCTGCGAGGCCAGCTCTCTTAACTTCTATGATACCTTTATGATAATGATAAAATGCATTTTTTTCAAACAGTAAATGGGGGAGTGGTTTTGACTTGTATGAAATAAAAGATCGTGTTTGTGCCAGCCGTACAGGCAGTAACGGAACTATGAAGCTTACGGGAGCTATGGACATCCTTCAGGATTGTTCATTGTTATGGCTGGAATCAGAGCCTTCTTTCCGAGACTTTCTTGTCGGGAACAATCTAGGTATGTTTGTCTTATCAAGGCAGGTGGATATTATACGGCTGCCGGTATGCGGCGAAAAGATTACTGTGAAAACCAGTATCTTTGCATGCCAGAGTTTCTTTGGTTATCGGAATACGGTCCTATATGGTGAAAACGGCCTGTCCTGTCTGCTGACATGGAGCCTCGGAGCATTTGTAAATCTGGGTACAGGTAGAATGGTAAGGCTGCCGCAAAGTGAAATTGACAAGGTTACCTTCGACGAGAAAATTGATATGGAGTATCTGGATAAAAAGATTATTCTCCCGGATATGCCAGGTCAGCGTATGGATGCTGTTACAGTCAAACGCAATGATATCGATATATATCACCATATGAACAATGTGAAATATGTTGAGGCTGCACTGGAACTTTTGCCGGAGAATTTCGGAATCAAAAGATTAAGAATCGAATATAAGAGGCCTGCAAAACTGGGTGATCTGTTGTATCCCCAAATGATAAAGGCACCTTCAGCGAATTGGTATGTGCTTCTGCTTGATTCACAGGATAATCCGTATGTAATCATGGAATTTTCCTAAGGTATGCCGGTACATATCCAGGCAATAACCGCTCATAAAATTAGGTCATGTTTTCTTATTTCCCGAATGTTCTTCATAGCTAAAATAAATAGTGAGCGTATGGTCTGAAACAGAAACCTTCTTGTTTCATCATCAATTTCTTTCATTGCACCAAGCACGGCATAAGCTCTTTTCTGCCAATCTCCCATCAGGTCATAAAATGTCGTAGCATTTGTTGCTTTGATCACATTATACAGAGTATTCACAAATAGCTCCCGTTTTTGGTCGTTCAGGGAGTTAACCCACTGGTTCAGTGTTTCATTCATATAGAGCGCGCTTTTGGTGATCGACGAAATATATTCAAAATCATCACTGTCAATCAGCCATGAAAAGGGATCGTGCTGCATAAGCCAGATGCGGTTGCTTTTCACCACGGAATACTTTTCCTGATGCTGCAAAAGCATCCCAATCACGGAGGACTGCGGCATGGTTTTGCGGATTCGATCCTTTACTGTCAAATAGCCGTCGCTTTGAAAGACCTCATCCTTGAATCCGGGTCCATCATGATCAAAGATATGTGTGATCCTGTCCTGAACCGACCGGCGGCATTTTATAGAGGAATAGACTGCAATATTTCCTCCTTTTGAGTGCCCGCCAATTTTTAATTTGCATGAAATTTTGTCGGCAACGGCATTCAAGTATGCAACGCCTTCGTCTTGCGACGGAATGGGGCTTGTGAACGCCATATTAAAATCCTCTTTCCATCCGACAAAGGTTGCATCGGTGCCTCGGTAAGCAATGTATGCTGAATTATCGCTCAGAAGATAGGTGACGGCGGAGAACTGCTTCTCTGCCGTGTTATCTATTTGATTCACATAAAAAGCCAGTTTCGTGTCACGAAACCGCGGACTGTTTGCGAACGCAAAGAGCAGTTGCCGGTTGCTTTTGCGATCCCTCACATCTTGATATAATGTATCAGGATTCTCTATAGCAGCAACTTCCTGGATCGGCACTGGCGATGAAATATCCGATAAGCCGGGGACGACGCCATCGTAATACAAATACGCCAATTGGGATAACACCAGGCTGTCAACAGCATTGAATTGTCTATTTTCAAAAGTATCTTCCATTACTTTTGTATAATCTATAATATTTTTCATATCACCTGCTCCTATTCCAATTTAGAATTCTTTACAAGCAATGCCGTTCTCATACAAATATAATTCAAAAAAATGTGCGTCCGATAGCTTTATTCCGATTCTGCCGGATTTTCCGCAGATACCTTTTGGCTCAGGCTTTCAAGTTCGCAAAAAATACTTCCGTCAAAAATGCTGCGAATTTTCGTTACGTACTCCGCCGGTTCCTCTTTCATACCCTTGTTGGCCCATCGTACAATCATGCCGACAAAAGCAGTAGATATAAATTCGGTAATAAATCCCCATTTTTCTTCTTCAAATTCTGCATTTTGAAGGTTTTCTATTATTGATATCGAGATATCCCGGATGTAATCATGTAGATATTCCTGAAAAGAATTTTGTCCGGTTGTATTGAGCGCGTTAATATAAAACGCCTTGTTCTGCCGCATATAATTACACAAATCCACCAGACCGTCCATCCAATGCTCTACCGTGTTATAGGAGCTTATCAAGCGGGCGGTTTCGGTATAGTAAATCCAGTTCATAAGATCATACTTGTCCTTGAAATGATAATAAAATGCTTGCCTTGTCAGCCCGCAATTTTCAACAATATCGCTCACGCAGATCCTGTTGAAGGCATTCTTTGCCATAAGTCCCTTTAAGGAATTGGCAAGTGCCAGCTTGGTAATGTTTGAATCCGACATGATAAACCTCCTCTCCCCAAGCCGGGCATAATTGCCCATAATACCGCTAATGGACAGTTTCCCATATGTAAAAAAATCCAAACATAGGTACCAATGAAAGCCTAAATACCGTAAGTACATTTGCAGCGTTTAAAATATTACCTCGGCTGTTTCTTATAATTATTAATTATTAATCTAAAAGCTGTTTAGCCTAGACTATAAATCTATCTATAAATTGCTTTGCAGCTTGATTTAATTCATACCACTCATACTTCAGGTTCTCAAATTGATCTTTCCCTTCGGATGTAATGCCGTAAAATTTCAGCATCGTTTTGTTGGAGGTTTCTTTTATACCACTTTTAATAAATCCTTCTTTTTGCATTTTTTTTAACAGAGAATATATTATAATTTCCGATGTCTCAAACGCATCTTGAAGTGTCATGCTCAGTTCACATTCATAAGCATCCTTACTAAATAAAATTGCTAAAATGCAAATCTCTATTATGCCTTTTTTTAGATGAATGTCCATAACACTTTTTCCCTTCTATTTGAGTTTTGATCTATTGCCCAAATAAACACCATGTACACTGTCTTTCAATATTAATTTGTTTTTTCTCAGCAGTCGTAAAATTCCGTGAATCAGGGAATCCGCATCAAGCTTATATATCCTGAATAGCTCGCTTCGCGTACCCTGCCCGATAAAGTGGTCCGGAAAGCCAAACATTTTAATCTCAATATTAAGTTCATACCTGTTTAACAGCTGCAAAACATTGCTTCCAAGTCCTCCGATTATAGAATGATCCTCAATTGTCACTACTTTCTTTATTCTCGTTGCGGAACCGATGATCAATTCTTCATCCAGGGGCTTCAGAAATCTAACGTTAATTAAATCAACGGAAATTCCCTCATTCTTTAGTGTCGCCGCTACTTGAAGGGAGGTTTCCACCATATTCCCGGCCGTAACAATGGTAACATCAGTACCCTTACAAATTCTTATCCCTTTATGCCAGGTTACCGGGTCTTTAATATCTGATAATACAACCTTGCCTTTTCCTCTGGGATACCTTATTGCAATAGGTCCATTATGTTCCATGACAGCATATCTCAACATCTGTTTAAGCTCTCTGTAATCGCATGGAGAAAGAATAGACATATTAGGTATATGACTGAGGTATGACAAGTCGTAGATTCCCTGATGTGTTTCTCCATCCTCACCTACAACGCCAGCCCTGTCTATAGCAAATGTCACGTGCAAATTCTGCGCTGCAACATCGTGAAGAATTTGATCATAAGCCCGCTGCAGGAAGGATGAATATACTGCGAAAACAGGCTTAAGTCCGCTTTTTGCCATGCCGGCCGCAAATGTTACGGCATACTGTTCAGCAATGCCCACATCAAAAAATCTTTTCGGATATTTTTGGGAAAACTCGTTGAGTCCCGTACCGTCCGGCATCGCAGCGGTAATGGCTACGAGTTTGCATTCTTCTCCGGCAAGTTTCACCATTTCTTTCCCGAAAATAGCCGAATAGCTATCTTTTTTATCATTCAATGTTTCACCGGACCGTATTTCAAAAGAGGATACGTTGTGGAAAGCATGGGGTTTTTCCTCCGCCGGCCCGTAGCCCTTCCCTTTTTGGGTACGGACATGAATCAGCACAGGCCCTTTTATAAACCTAGCCTTTGAAAAGATATCGATAAGCTCATTCAAATCATGTCCGTCTATAGGACCGAAATACTTAAACCCAAGCTCTTCAAACAAGGTCCTGTGCATGATCATATATTTGATTGCACCTTTAATTCTGTTCAGGCCTTCGGCAAGAGGCTCACCAATACCTGGTATTCTGTTAAAAGCCTGTTCCAATAGCTCTTTTGACTTGAAATAAGCGGGCTCTGTCCTTATTTGCGCCAAATGCTTTGAAAGCCCTCCAACATTTTGTCTTATGGAAAAATTATTATCATTAAGGACTACAATCAAGTTGTTCAATGACCTTCCGGCATCATTTAATGCTTCAAAAGCCATTCCTCCGGTTAGGGCACCATCTCCGATTACTGAAATAACGGAGTAGTTTTCGTTTTTAATATCCCTTGCCTTTGCAAGACCCAGTGCAGCAGATATGGAGGTACTGCTGTGCCCGGTATTAAAAATATCATGCTCACTTTCACTTGCTTTGGGAAAGCCGGAGATGCCATTTAGCGTCCTGAGTGTACCGAATCTTTCCTTTCTGCCTGTAAGAATTTTATGGGTATAGGACTGATGTCCAACATCCCATATAATTTTATCCTTTGGAGAATCAAAAATAAAATGGAGTGCAATCGTAAGCTCTACTGCACCCAAATTTGAAGCCAGATGACCTCCCGTCTTTGATACTGATCCTATCAGAAGCTTTCTGATTTCTTCCGCCAATTGCTTCAATTGCATTCTATTCAGTTTTTTGATATCACTTGGCACGTTGATGCGTCCTAATAGATTGTCCACCGGAGTTTTTCCTTTCCTTCACCTCTTTATTTTCCACTTCCACCTTCACATTCTTTTTTATAACAAACCTGTTCATAAACATTTGCTGGGCTATCTGATAAATATTTCCCACAATCCAGTAAAGGCCCAGACCGGCAGGTACGCTGAAAGAAATAAATGCGGTCATGACAGGAGACACCCACATCATGCTTTTTTGCATGGATGCTTGCATTTGGTTATCACTTGTCTGAGGTGTTTGCTGCATAGAATATTTAACAGAGATATAGGTCGTAATTGCTGATAATATTGGAATTAGAAGCAAAATTAGATTTTGTGCACCTACAACATCTCCAAAAAGCTTTTGATAATTCCATGTAGGAATTGCCCCAAGGTTAATACCAAGAAAATTCATATTAAGCAATTCTTCTTTTTTTAGCATTTGACTAACACTTGCCAATTCCTCCGTATGCTTCCCGAAGTAAGTGATAATGCTCAAGTCACGTATATTTGATATTCTATCGGGACCTATCGGTATTTTTTCGAATAAGTGCAAAATAGTTTCCGGTGACTTTCCAACCATATACCTCAAAGGCTGTGAGATTACATAATATAATGAAAAAAGAATAGGCATCTGAATCAGCAGCGGCAAACAGCCGCCAGCAGGGTTTACTTTATTTTCCTGGTAAAGTTTCATCATTTCTTCATTCAGCTTTTCCTTATCGTTTTTATATCTCTTTTGTATTTCCTGCATTTGAGGCTGAATTTCGCTAAGCTTTGATGTTGAATGATACTGCTTTATATAAAGTGGTAGTAAAAGTGTTTTTACCATAACCGTCAACAGTATGATTGCAATACCATAATTTTTAAACGCAAGCATATCATATATAAATTTCAACACATATCCCATGGGAATTGCAATAAAGTCAAGCATCATACACCTTCTTTCGCACATTACAGCATTTTTACATAAAACATATTTGTAAATTCATATTTCTAATATCTCTTTTAATCTATGAACATTTTTCCCGCTGCCAAATTTGACAATCTCCATAGATGCACAATATTTATCTGCCAGCAGCACAACGAAAGCTTCCCTGTACCTTGGCAATCTTATGGTTAAAGGCCACATATGCTTCTGTATGATGTCCTTTTCTCTGTCATTCAAATTGAAATATTTGTTTGCATTTTGTAATGCAATATGAGGATGAATAAATCCATGCAGTCCTTTATACGGCTTTCCTGTATGCCAGTCATACAGGAAAAAGTCATGCAGTAGCCCACCTCTGGCTGCTGAACGGTAGTCAAATCCCAGCTGCCTGCATACCAGATAGCTGATGTATGACACAAATAGGCTGTGCTCAAGGCAGTTTATATCACCATGCTGTATAAAATTTTTCATTGAATCTACCATCTCATGTTGAATCAGATCACTAATACATTCTTTATATTCTTCCTCATGGGAGGAATCTGCTCTTAAGTTCAACTTTGATTTTATCAATTCTATCATTCAAAATGCTCCTTATATCACGGTTTAAAATACCTGCATTTAAAATTAACAGCCGGGGGAATGCAAGGAAAAACCTTTTATATTTAATGATCTTTTCATAATATTTATTGACCGGTAAATTCGAATAATTAATAATCACTTCTCTTAAATCCAGGGCATCAAGTACAGACTTCGCGGTATCCGTCAGGAAGTACAGGATTATAAGCGTTGCAATATAGCCCTTCGTTGACACAGGTACGGAAAAAACCAGTTCTGAAAGAGCAGGATGTGCCACCTGTACCAAAAAAAATGCCAGTATACCCCAGAGAAGTGAATATTGCAAACATATATATCCCTTAAGATTCATAACATTATTGCTGTAATCCCACCATTTGCAGATAAAAACTTTCTCTAAAGCAAATCCTGTGATATACTCCAATGCAGTAACCAAAAGAATCGAAAACAATATGCTTATGAATAATGATGTCGAATAATCTTCAAAAACAACGGTAACCCACTTTGAAGATTGAACAATCAGTATAGCGCCAAATCCATAGATCGGGCAAAAGAAACCGGTTAAAAACCCTCTATTGATTAGCTTTCTTTCGTTTATGCTTGCAAATATTGTTTCCATTAACCAACCTAAAAAAGAATATATTGCAAAGAATAACACCAAATCTGAAAATCCACTCACACTTCTATACCCCTTTCATTTATAATGCAGTCCTTAAAAGCGGTTTGACCTGAGCACTGAAAGGATCAGACCGACAATCATTATGCCGGCTATAACCAAGCCTACCTTTAAGACAGTTATATTAAGAACATATATTTCTGCACCGGTATGGGCACTCATCCCTGAACCTACAACAATTCCTGCAATTATTATACTGACAGCCAGCAGTATGATACTGAAGGATAGTCTGGTAAAAATCCTGTCTATTCGTTTTTCAATGCGTTCAATACCTTTCATTTTAAACTGCATGGTGAATTCGTCATCTTCCATTTTCCTTAAAAAATTGAGCAAAAAGGAGGGGAATTCTCTTAATAAGCTTCCGTAATCCAATACTCCGCCAAAAACTTCCTTGCCAATTTTTTCAGGGGAAAATGTCTTGAACATAAGTTTCCTTGCAATAGGTTCTGAAATTTCCAGGACATTCAACTCCGGATCAAGCTTTTCAACCAACCCTTCTAGTGTAACAAGGGATTTTGCAAGCATCGTAAACTCGCCGGGAATCACTATATTATAAGAAAATGCGAGATTGAAAATCTCGTTGAACACTTCACCTACCTTTATTTCATTCAAAGGTACCGACAGGTATTTATCCCGCATAATATCAATTTCTTTTTCAAGTTTTTTGATATTTATATGGTGTGTCATGGCATCCAGTCCAACAATAGCCTGTATAATCAACCTGCTGTTCTTAAAAGCTATTCCCATCAGCATTTTTAAAAACTGGGCTTTGCGCTCTTCATTTAGCTTGCCTACCATCCCCAAATCCAGGAAAACAATCGCATTACCGGGCATGACCATAATATTGCCCGGGTGTGGATCTCCATGGAAAAAACCATCCCTTAAAATCTGGTTGAATATTGATACCGCAAGATTTCTGGCAATTACTCTTCGATCCAGCCCGGCCTTATCCAGTGCAGGAAAATCGTTAAGGCGTATTCCCTCTATATACTCCATCGTGAGTACACGCCTTGTCGTATGAATCCAGCTAATATCAGGCACTTTAACACCTTTGTCTTTAGAGAAGTTTTCCTTGAATGTTTCAGCATTTTCCCCCTCGAACCTGAAATCCAGTTCATTTTTTAGTGTGCTTTCAAACTCCTGTACCATTTTGGTAAAGTCGTAAAGCTTTCCGAATTTGGTGTGGTTATCGATAAAGGATGCAAGGTCTGCCAGTACCTTTAAGTCCAGGTATATATTCCGTTCAATCCCCGGCCTTTGCACCTTTACTACCACTTTTCTGCCTGAGTTCAGCCGGGCAAGATGCACCTGGGCCATGGATGCAGCTGCCAGGGGTATCTCGTTAAATTCCTTAAAGATATTTTGAAGCTTGTCGTCAAATTCACTTTCTATCAGGGACTTTACATCCTCAAAGGGAAAAGGAGAGACGGCATCCTGCAGCTTTTCGAGTTCTGCAATTACGTCAGGAGGAAGAATGTCTGGCCTTGTACTTATTATCTGACCAAGCTTTACAAATGTCGGGCCGAGTTCCTCCAGCGAAAGCCTCAAACGTTCGCCGATTGAAAGCTTTTCATTACTATTCTCATCTTTGTCCTTCCCGAATCTTTTCTTAATTTTTATATTGAGGTAGTCAAAGATCCCCAGTTGATCGATAAGCGTACCAAAGCCATGCCTGGCAAATACCAGGATAATCTGCCTGTACCTCTTAATATGTCTGTAGCGGCTAATAACAACCAATTATATTACAGCCTGTTCCAGTATTTTTTGTAGCTTTAATTCTATTGTAACCCGATTTCAGTCATACCATTTCATCAGGCTGGCTCCCCAGGTTAAGCCTGCTCCAAATCCGGTTAACAGCAATATGTCGCCTTTTTTAACTTTGCCATTGTTACATGCCTCGGACAAAGCGACAGGTATGGAAGCCGAAGACATATTGCCGTAATATTCGATGTTGCAATACATCTTTTCCGGGGGCATTTTCAGTCTTTCCGAAACGGAGAGCAGTATCCGTTTATTTGCCTGGTGGGGTATTATTAAGCTTATATCCTCCAGTCCCACCCCTGTTTTATCAACAACCTGTTTTATCATCTTTTCAAAAATCCTTACTGCAAACTGGAAAACTTCTCTACCGTTCATGGCGATTGTATTCAACCTGCCGTCTAAAAGGTCATGAGTCAGAGGCAGTCTTGAACCTCCTGCCGGTATCTTTAGCAAATCCGCCCCTGAACCGTCCGCACCCATTATGCTTCCCAGGGTGCCAAAACCCTCCGGTACTTCCCCTACGATAACCGCACCTGCTCCATCACCGAATAGAATGCTCGTGGTAAGGTCATCATAGTTAGTAATTCTTGAATAGGTGTCAGCCCCAACCAAGAGTATATTGTTATACTGCCCCGATGATACATAATTTACGGCAATGTCCAGCCCATACATAAACCCGGTACACGCTGCGGAAACATCGAATGCTGCTGCGTTGCATGCACCTATCCCATGTTGAATCAGACACGCAGTTGAAGGGAATATCATATCGGGTGTTGTGGTAGCAACGATAATCAAATCAATATCTCCCGGCGATAGGCTTGCTCTATCAAGCGCTGATAACGCAGCTTTTACAGCCAGGTCCGATGTAGCTACGTTGAATTCGGTTATCCTTCTTTCTTTTATCCCCGTCCTTTCTTCTATCCAGTTTTCGGTTTTCCCGAAACGCCCGGCCAGTTCGTGGTTGGTTAAGACCAAATCGGGCAGGTAATATCCATATCCTAAAATTCCTACGCTTCTCACAGATGAATATAACCCCTTTTCATCCTATTATTAAATTTCTGACCTTGTTTCAGCCTTCAATCTTTCCGTGCATTACCTTCTGATAATTTTTTAACAATAATCGGACGTCCGTACTAACAACGCTACAAAAAAGTTCTAAAGGGTAAATATAAACAAATTTATTACTTTGAATTCAAGCTTTTCTTAAGATTGCTGATGTCTTCTTTTCTGGCGATTCCTTCATCGTTTATCACACTCAAAAGCTCTTCACGCAGTATTTCTCTTATGTCATCTTTTTTGACAAGATTACTTAGATCCAAAGAATCTTTGAGGCTCTTGCTCATAATCGTGGGAAAAAGCTGGACATTGACCCTGCTCTATGTTATGATATAATTAAATTTTGTGAGCGGGAGAGATGATTATG
>NZ_KK211104.1:207532-286588 GCF_000620305.1 Desulfitibacter alkalitolerans DSM 16504
CAAAAGTGACCGAACTGATTTTGGGGCCTGAAAAGGAAATACCTGAGGAAAAGGAAAAACCTAAAAAAAAACCAACTCTTCCATAAAGCAATAGAGATGTACCCGATAATCCTGATTCTCATCCAATTCCTTAAAGACGTGTATAACGTATTCGACTCCCGTGATGTCGGTGCGCTTGATATGCTGATTCATACATACAGTGAAAGCGATGTCGACGCTTTGGCGCAATATGTGAAGGGACTGTCCGATGATTATGAAGCTGTAAAAAACAGCTTAATTTATGGCGAGATAAGCAATGGCCCCATGGAAGGAGTCAACAGCAGGATCAAAGCAATCCACCGAAGAAGTTCGGGCAGAGCAGGCATTTTCTTGCTCAATGCGTACATGGTTTTGCCAGGCTAAAATACACAGAAATTGCAATATTACCCACGCTTATGAGCAAGAGCCATCTTTGATTTCATCCCTGATTATTTTCTTTAATTCTTCCCGCTGTTCCTCACCTTTTTTTACAAGGTCGCTGACAAACCCCTGTGCATCTTTTCTGGCAACTTCGCCTTTGTTAACAAGCTCATCCACCATATTCTCAATTTTTTCTCTTGAGTATGCAAAGAGCCCTAACCCCATATTGAATGACTTTTCTAACAGATTTGACATAAATGATGTCTCCTTTCATATTTTTACTCAAATACTAATTCGATTGCCCTTAACGCTTCAGGCAGTTTTTTTTCTTGAGGGTCTAAAATGACCTGTATGGCAGTTCCAAACATCGCACCAAAAAGCATTCGGGCGATGGATTTAGGGGTATAGCCCCGTAAATTGCTTTTTGCAGGTATATTATTCAGGACATGCTTTTCTATTAAGTTTGCTAAATCTTCAAACAGGCTGCGGAGCAGTTTACCAAATGAAGCGGACCAGAGTGCCATACTGGTAAAGTCATACAATAGTCTGAAAAGCTTAGGATTTTCGTCTAGCATTTCCTGAAAATACATAATAAGTGATAATATTTTTTCTTTGGCAGTGGTTCCTTTACTTAAATGACTTTCTACTTCCTGCAGATACTTCTGCATCATCATATTTATTACCTCTGTAAACAACCCCTCCTTATTTTTATAGTAGTAGTTAAGCTGGCTTAGAACCACCCCTGCTTCATCGGCAATATCTCGTAATGATACATTTGCATAACCTTTTGATGAAATACACTCAAATGCAGCAAGTAATATTTTTTGGGATTGGTTCGCTTTTTCCATTTCGTTATTCATGGCATAGCTCCTTACTTGTTAATTCGGACATCCGACCAATTTGTTTTATTATATTACACTTTTTCTACTTTGTCAATTAGTGATATTCATTAGTTTTCAATGCTAAAGAACCTTGTTCAATTTAATCAATGTGCATCCTGAAAGAAATATTAAATTCATTATCACATTTTAAGCATTTCGCACGGCTGTTTTCCAAAATGTATATTTTCTCCAACTGATTACAATATGAGCGTTATATATTAGGAAAACCAACAAACTGTTGAAGCGGTGGGGTTATACCACCTGCAAATGCGAGTTGACTTCAATGTATTCGATAATGCGGCGTAGCTCGTCGGCAAACTTAAACCGTATGCTAATGTCGCCGCCCTCGTATACCTTGATATGGTCAACCAGTTCAATCAGTATTTCCCTTGTCAACTTGTCGATGTTCTCATATTTTCGGAAAGTAGTCAAAAACGGATTTTCAACGTCTATGCCGTTTTCCAGTTCGTCCCGCTCTTTTTTCAGATTGGCAATGACCTCACTGATGGCCTCATTTTGCCGCTCGTAATCTTCGCTCATGTGGCGGTAATCATTGTGCGTAATGACACCGTCTTTCCAGTCCTGATAAAGCCCTTGCTTGTATCGCATGATTTTGGCAAGCTCCTTTTCTTTTGCGGAAATCAGCTGTTCAAGCCGCACAGACTGGCTTTTTTTAAGCGGGGCCATATTGATTTGGGAAACGATAGCGGAGTAGCTGACCGCAAGGTGTACCTGTTGCTGAATGGCGTACAACGTAGCCGCTTCAAGCCTTGTACTTTTAATCGAGTGCATGGTGCAGGCTTTTTTTGAAAGGCTCTTGTATGTGCCGCATTGATAGTAAACATACAGTTCTTTACTTGCTATCCGTGACATTGCCCTGCCGCAATCCGCACAGCGGAGAAAGCCGCTGAACAAGTATAGTTGCTTTTGCTTTGGCGCGGTACGGGTATCGCGCTTTAACAGTTGCTTAACCTTTTCAAAGGCTTCCCGGTCAACAAGCGGCTCATGGGTATTCTGAACGACAATCCAATCTTCTTCGGGTACGGCCTCGATTTTGTGTATCTTGTAGCTTTTGACACGGTTTCGGCCTTGCGCCATATCCCCGACATAAACAGGATTTTTCAGCATGTTGGTGACTGTTATGGTACTCCACATCGGCTTTGCCTGTCCGTTGGGGCAACTGTACTTTAGGCCCTGGCTCTGCTTGTAAAGGGACGGACACATAGCGCCGTGGTCGTTCAGATGGTTTACGATTGCCCTAACCGCCATACCGTTTAGAAACATGGCAAAAATCTGTTTTACCACTTCGGCGGCTTCACGGTCTACAAGCAAGGCGTGTTTGTCGTTGGGATCTTTGATGTAGCCATAGGGAGCGTAGGAGCCGATAAACTCACCGTTACGCTTTTTGTAGTCAAACACCTGCCGGATTTTCTTTGAGGTCTGATAGCAGTATTGGTCGTTCATCACGTTTGTTATCGGAACAACCATACTGGAAACGCTCTCCGGGTCATTGTAGCTGTCTATCCGTTCATGCAGGCTGATAAACCGTACATTCATCTGCACAAACAGCCTGTCAATCAGGATGCCCGCTTCAACATAGTCGCGGGAAAGGCGCGAAAGGTCTTTGATAATCACGCAGTTGATTTTCCCAGTGCGAATGTCGGACAATAGTCTTTGAAAATCATCGCGGTCGGCGTCTGTTCCGGTAAAGCCATCGTCTTTGTATTCTTCCGACCATTCAAATTCATCCACGTTCATCTGCTCAAACTCGTTGAGTATTTTCCGTTGATTTTCTATGCTGTCGCTAACTTCCTTATCTTTGTCCTTAGCATTGCCACGCTTGAAATCGTCTTTGGAAAGCCTTAGATATTTTCCTAACCGCCATTTGGGAGTTTGTTTTGAGAATAGGGAAACGGCGATATTTGTTCCCCTGTTTTTTGTGCGTGCCATGTATCCTCCTTCCTATCACATTACACCTATATTATACCATTTGGGCATAATGCGAACAATGTAGTCGAGCCGCTAAAACAGCGTGTTTATGCTACTTTGGGCCATGTTGGCCCGAAGTGGGGGCGGCCTGTTATAGACCACTTTTTTGCCGTATCAGAAAATTGGCAATCATATCTTGCAGGGGTGGCCCATCATCTGAAAACTCAATTTTTACCGCTGTATCCCCAAGACGGAAGCAATAAGGATTTTTCACCTGTGCCAAAATCCGAGCGGCGCGTTCTCCTTTTGACAGGCTGTTGTCAAATGTTATGCCGCTAACATCTGCTAACTGCGCTTTATCTACTGTGGCAATATCTACGCTTTGCATTATGTTGATTTCTTCTTGATTCAACATCACTCTGCGCCTCCTTTTCAAAGCCATAAAATATATGTTTAGTTTCCTGATTGTCCTGTGAGGAAACACGAAAAGCCAGCACTTTGCAAATTGCAAATGCTGGCCTTTGATCTTGCCTCACACTTCAGTCCAAGTCGGCCCGAAGTCAATAGGGACTGTTACGGTAATGCTCGTCGGCTTCTTCGATGGACTTGAAATCAAAAACCTCATACAACTCCATCACTACGCGCTGAATATCATCAGGTTTGAAGCCGCAGTTTTCCATAGTCCATATGACATAGCCTCGGCAAGCGTTGTTGCTCCATCGCTCGGTCAGCATCATATCTAAAATCATGTCTTTTTCCATTTCGATTCTCCTATTGTAAAATAGGCGGAGCGCCGCGCCGGAAAGCGTCGGCCTGTCGTAAGACAGTAAGGCCCGGCGCGGCCTCCTCCTGATGATATTCTTCAAAACAGATAACCCAGACGGGCGGCGGCTTATCCACCCCATAGGATTTTCACCTCTCCCCATTCTGATGGCGAGGCGTCCTCATTGCCTGCGACGGCTCACGGCCTAATGGCCGCTTCAACGCTCGGACTGTGACTGAACGCAAGTGTCAAGGCTTGTGTGCTTTATTTGGCGGGGCCAGTTTCGACCCGCCTGTGGCATGGGCCTTGTCGCTCTCCCCATTCTCTGGCAATGGAGGTCATGGCGGGCCTGTCACTTGGCACACACACCCTTCGTATCCGGGTATCTTTTTATTCAGTTTTCAAACAGCACGGGAGAAGTCCCGACTTTGGGCCAACGTAGCCCGAAGTAAATTCCTCTCTCAATAACCATGAGATTTTTGATGCAAAATCGACCCGTATCACAAACGGTTTTTCAAGAATATTTCCATGCTGCGAAGAGCGCGGTTTATGGATTGACGCACATTCTTTTCACTCACACCCTCGGTACGCGCAATTTCGGTTTTGCTCATGCCAAGTATGTAATGGGCATAAACCCTCCGGCCCTGTTTGTTGGGGAGCGCATCGAGAGCGGCATGGAGTTCCTGCGCCGTTACCTTGCGCTCATAAACCTCGCAGGGGGAGAGAGAAACAAAAAGCGCGTCATGCTCAATACCGTCGCCCGCATCAAGCGAATATTGAGCTTTGTTCCAGAACATACGGCGGATATAGTTTCGCTCTAGTCGTTTGGCTTCTGTTAAGGTAGCCGCCACTTCATCGGGTATATCAATAAAAAGGTCAGCATTGTAAAACGGGTAATAATCCCGCAGATTGATCTTTGCCATATGGCTTTCCTCCATTTCGATTTTTGGTGATGGCGAATCTAAATGGAGGCGGCGGGGAGCGGCATCGAAACTGGACTTCGGGCCAAGGTGGCCCGAAGTGGTATCGGAGCTTGTCCGACAAAGAAACGGTCAAAAAAGGGCGCAAAAAACACCTTTACGGGGATAAGCCCGAAAGGTGTCGAATGAAAAATGTGTGCAAAGCGCACGTGAAATTTTTATTGCTTTTTTTAATTTTTTAAAGAAGGGAACTGCGGCTACATCCAGCCGCCATGTTTACTTGGCGGCCCCTCCGTTAGCCAGAGCAAGGTTTTTGCGCGCATAAAAGCCCTCCAATCGCATAACTGGCATTGGAAGGCCCTTAAAAGCGCGCATTTAATTCCTACCAATTTTAGATTGGCAGTAATTTTAAAATTTCAATCTATCGGCCAATAGAATACCCTTTAAAATATTAGTGCACTATTTTGTACTAAAACGTGTTAGAAAGATCGTTTATATTGTTGATATGAACACTTTGCTTTTGTTATAGTAAAGTTGGTTACAGTAATAGCAAACTAACAACACATTCCAATAAAGCCAGAGCCAGAATAATATTGATAATACGGTAATGTTTTATATATGTTCTTTGAAATACGCCGCCTAAAGTGGCCCAAGTCAAAGTCGCAATAGTACCAATTGTCGCAATAACTATTTCAAATAACAGTAACGCACCAAAAAGCGAATAGAAAGGCAATACATATCCTGTTAATGCTGTAATTCCAAATAAATAAATTTTCACATTGACAAATTGCAGAACGAACCCAGTCCAAAAGGACGGCTTGCTGCTCATTCCGTTTAAGTCTGGTTTGCTTAACAAAATATGTATTGCAAGCCATAAGATGTAGGCGGCGCCAACATATTTCATTATGGCTATAACAGGATTTAAAAATCTTTGCATCCCATACACTAATATGGCACACAAAACTTGTACAGCGTAATATCCCGTAAAAATACCCAACAATAAGTTTTTTCCTTTTTTCCAACCTACACGCACTATAGTATTAAGGGCGAGCAAGTTGCCGGGACCTGGTGTGAAAGCATTTATAATTGCATAAATAATAAAACTAGAGATTGTTTGTATATCCATACCATAAATATCCTTTCTTTTTGCGCCTTATTTTAAGTGGTATGGTTCAATAGTCTTTCAAAAACACGCATAAACCAACTATTTTTTTCACACCTTTGGTTGGCATAGTATTATTCAGACGCCTCTGTTTCTTTTATAAAAGCGCTGTCGCAAAGTTATATACTCTTCTATAATAGTCAATTCTCACTGTATAGATATAAAGCCAGTATTTAAATCCTCAATAATATCGTCTACATTTTCCAGCCCAACAGAAAGCCGTACCATTCCCGGATGGATACCCGCATCCTGTAGCTGTTCATCAGTTAATTGCCTGTGTGTTTCACTTGCCGGATGCAAAACACAGGTGCGAATATCGGCAACATGTACTTCATTTGATGCCAAAAGTAAAGAATTCATAAATCGAATTGCTTTTTCTTTACCGCCTTTAATCACAAAAGAGATGACACCACTTGCACCTTTTAGATATTTTTGAGCCAAAGTATAGGAAGCATTGCTTTCCAAACCCGGATATATTACCTTTTCCACATAATCGGAGCTTTCCAGATAGTGAGCAACCTTCATTGCATTTTCACAGTATTGTTTCATACGAATTGCAAGGGTTTCCAGACCCATGTTGAGCAGAAAGGCAGAATGGGCGGCAGGGTATACGCCGAAATCTCTCATAAGCTGCATTCTTGCTTTTATGATATAGGCGCTTTTTCCATAGGTTTCTGTATAGGAAATTCCGTGATAGGATTCGTCAGGCCCGGTTAAGTCAGGGAAGTTTCCAGAGTTCCAGTCAAAATTTCC
Organism: Desulfitibacter alkalitolerans DSM 16504; assembly: GCF_000620305.1. Taxonomy (NCBI): domain Bacteria; kingdom Bacillati; phylum Bacillota; class Clostridia; order Neomoorellales; family Desulfitibacteraceae; genus Desulfitibacter; species Desulfitibacter alkalitolerans. The sequence continues at coordinate 214,340 of NZ_KK211104.1, forward strand.
ACTGTCTACAATAGCGCCCCCGACTTGTACCGCGTGACCGTCCATATATTTACTTGTGGAATGCACGACAATATCCGCACCAAACTCAAACGGCTTGCACAAAATAGGAGTTGCAAAAGTATTATCCACAATAAGCGGCACATGATGTGCATGAGCAATCTGAGCAAGTCTCTCAATGTCCAGTACAGTTAATGCAGGATTTGCCAGTGTTTCTCCAAAAACTGCCTTAGTATTTGGGCAAAAAGCCGCATGAAATTCTTCATCACTTGCGTCCTGTTTGACGTAAATACACTCAATGCCTAACCGTTTGAGTGTGAAAGAAAACAGGTTTATGCTTCCGCCATAAATTTCAGGAACACTGATAATACTATCCCCGGCAGAACAGATATTCAGAATAGATAATAAGAGTGCCGCTTGCCCTGATGTTGTACATAAAGCTCCAATACCGCCCTCTAAATCAGCAATTTTACGTTCTACCGCCATTACAGTCGGATTTCCAAACCGGGAGTAAATCAGACTTTTCATTGGGTCATCAAAAACTGCGGCGACTTCTTCTGTGGAATCATATACATAAGTTGTACTTTGAATAATTGGCAAAACGCGTGGTTCCGCGTTTTGCGGCGTATATCCTGCATGTAAACATTTGGTTTCGTCTCTCATAAATTCATCTTCCTTTTGTTTTATTTAATCATAACACAATTTTCTCGCCATAAATAATACCAATAAAATATGGCCTGACATAGCTAAAAGCTATATAAGGCCATATTTGCAAAAATCTCATATTATATTTGCTTGGCAATATTTTTAAGGGCATCCCAGTAGATTTCGCCTAAATGGGTTAACGTCAAATCCTTATGTTTTAGTACGCCGACCCTAATCTGTTCATTAATGTTTAAAGGAATAGAAACGATGTCTTCACCATGTAGATATTTGGGAAATATTCCCGTTGATATAGTATAGGCGTTTAATCCGATCAAAAAATTCACGATTGCTGCTCGGTCGCTTACCCGAATACTCTTTTTTACGTTACGGGTGCTTAATATTTCTTCCGAAAAGTAGAATGAACTATATGCACCTTGCTCAAAAGATAGACAGGGATATTCGTCTAAATCTTCTAAATTGATTAAACCTAAGCCTGCAAGTGGATGAGCTTTGTAAAGAAATACATGTGGTTTTACGGTGAATAGCGGATAAAATTCAATGGAAGACTCGTCAAGTATCTTGCGTATAACGGTTTCGTTATATTCACTCAGATAAATAATGCCAAGCTCGCTGTGTAACAATTTAACATCTTCAATTATTTCAAAGGTTTTTGTTTCTCGGATAGTAAACTCATATTCCGCTCCACCAAACTCTTTAACTAGTTCAACAAAAGCATTTGCAGCAAATGTATAATGTTGCGTTGAAATGCAGAATCGCTGTTTTGCAGGAGTGCCTGTCAGATATTTTTCTTCTAACATGTCTGTCTGTTGGATAACCTGCCTGGCATATCCTAAAAACTCTGCACCGTCGTTTGTTAGCGTAATACCTCGATTAGTTCTTACAAAAAGAGAAAGCTTTAGTTCATTTTCCAAATCTTTTATGGCATTAGAGAGGCTAGGTTGTGAAATAAAAAGAGCTTTGGCGGCTTCACAGATAGAACCTTTTTCAGCCACGGATAAAACGTATTTTAGTTGTTGTAGAGTTATTGTCAACACCCCCTTAATTCTTTTGATTATACTTTATATGAATATGGTGTAAAAGTCAATTTACAGGGCTACACGTCTACACAAAACGGTTTACAGGGCTACACAAAACGGCAAGCAGGGCCTTTGTGTCCACAAAGGCACGCTGCACTCATTCCTCCCTCCGGTCGGACTGGCTCCGCTCTGCTTGTTGGTGCGCTGCCCCAATCCCCGTCAGACCTCCGCTTTCGCGTCGTCTGTTAAGCGCCTGCGGCGCTGCTGCGCGTCCCGACCTGGACGCTTTTTACATGCTGGAAAAGGGAAGATGAGGGGAAGCCTATCACCGCAAATTTTCTTGCTCCGGCGCGGATGGAGAATAGCGTAAAAGCCGGTCTGTATTTTCTTTCACCGTCAGCAGATTTTTCATATTTTCCCTGGCCTGACGGTAGCCCTGATAGAGCTTTTTCTTCTCGGCAAGGAGCGCGGCGTATTCCTGTTTGAGCGTATTGATGGAGGGAAGTTTTTTAAGCCCCAAAGCATCAAATGCTTTCTTTGCCGACTGATGTAAAATGATTTCTCCCTCATGTTCAGCAAGGAATTTTTTGCTATAGCCAGCCTTGCGGTATTGAACATAAACTTCCCGTGTCCGGCTGTAATTTGAGATATGTTTTTGCAGCTCAGAAATTTCCTTCATGCGGGTTTCTACCTGTTTAATTTTTTCGGAAAGAGCGTTAAAAGCTGCGGTCGTTTCTGCCGCTTTTTTCTCCAGAGCGGCATATTCGGTTAGGCCGTTTTCCTGTAAAAAGATTAACGTCTGCGCTGCCTGTTTCAGGTTGAAAATCTTTGCCCAACGTTCGTAGCCGTAGCCTTTTCCTGCCTGGATTTTTGCTTGAATATCAATCAGCAGATTAACCTTTGCCGTAGCTGGCTCAAAGGCGCTGCCGCCGCCGGAAACCACCATGCGGATACCTTCGATCCGTTCCCGGATTGCTTGCTCGGTGTAGTCACCTTTTAAGGTATCACACCGGGTTCCACGTTTCTGCCCGGGGCCGGTAAACTTAATGTGCTTACCACGCTTGACCGCATATCCCGATGCTTCCATGAGAGAAAGAAACGCTTCAAAATCGGAGGGCTTTTTCTCCAGTGCGGCGTCGATGGCCCGGCGCAATTTTTCCTGAAAGGAAGGAGGCTTTTCATCACCCAGCCACGTTCCGTAATTTCCCTTACTCGGCTTCGGATTTTCAACAATAGACAGTCCGTTCTCAATGCAGATTGTATCGCTTAACCTGCGAATGGCCCGACCGGAATGAAGAAAATCATCAAACTTTCCCGTGCAGTCCAGGGTGGTGGAATTGAAGTAAATATGCGAATGGATATGGTGTTTATCCTCATGGGTTGTTACGATAAAGGCATGGCGGCCTTTGGTAAAACGCATGGCAAGCTCATAGCCGATCCGGTTCGCTTCTTCGGGTGAAATTTCCCCCGGCTTGAAAGCCTGTCTGATCTGGTAAAGAAGAATATTTCTGTCCCGTTTCTGTTCCCGTCCGGTAATATAATAATACTGGCGTTTGGCAAGCAGAAACTCGGCGTCAGCCGTTGCAGGATCGCACATATACGTGGAAATCAGCAAGCCGTCCCGCGTCTTTTTTGGGTTCTTTCCATAGTCGAGACTTTTCTTCAATGTCGCCAATATACTCCTGCCTTTGTCGATATGCCGGGGTCTGAAATAGGTGGTTGCCATAGGAGCCCTCCTTTCTAAAAAAAGAAGCGCTCGATACCGATCAAATCGGAAACAAGCGCCTCTTTTTTCATATGATTTTTTTACGGTTATATGTCCATGTTCTTCCTTGACCATAGGTGCAGCAGCAGGATAACCAACGCACCGACTATCCAGATGCAGTATGTCCAAAAGAGGTTGCGTTCTGTGATGCTCCATGCCACAGCCCCAAAAATAAAACCCCAAAGGATGGATAGCAGGATGCCAATAATCCAAAAGCCCGGCTTTGTCATTTGCAGCCCGAGCAGAATTCCAAAAACCGCAATTCCGATTACAATCGCCAGCACCATGTGAACGTGCAGCACACCATGTGCTGCGAAGCCTGCAATAACGCCGAGTGCAATACTGTCAAAAACAATAATCTGTTTGAGAAAAAGGCCAATGATAAAGATTACAATGCCAACCGCTGCGCCGATCAGCAGTTCAAAGCCCGCCGCCGCTAAAATTCCCATAACACCCCTCCTTTTGGATTATTATACCATCAAGGTCGATCTGTTTCCACAATAAAAAGGAAGATGGCAGTTCTGCAGAAAAATTGCTTTCTGATTTTTTAATTTTTTATTCAATCTGCTCGTCCGAGATATCAATGATGCGCAGTTCCAGTCCCTTTGCCGCCGCCATCCGGAGGGTCTGTGCAGCATCGCTTTTTTGTTTTCCGTCTGAAACCGCAATGACTCTTTCCGATTTCTCGACTAAATAACGATTTCTGGCGAAGTAGCAATCCCGGTCTCGTTCGTGGCTGATTACTTTGACACCGCTGCACTGAGGCATCAACTCTTGGAACCGCCTATCTTTGGATTTTATCCGATCGGAGTAAGGGATAACCGCCTCCACATACAGATCGGGATATTGTTTCTTTTTTTCCGCAACAATAGCGGCAAAGTCCAAATCCACGTTATTTGACATACTGCTGAGGAATCTGGTAAATCCGTCCGCAATGGCCTTCTCGATTTCACGTTGAAGCTCCTGCCTGACGTACTCGATTTTATTTTTGGGTATCTCCCGAGGCCCTGTAACACATACTGTTTTCATGTCCTTCATCCTTTCCGTACTAAATATGATTTCGTACATTTACAAATATAGTAGCTTATATCTATTATGTCAATTATAATACTCTCTCACAATTGGCAAAATCGCTCCTTTTATAGAGTAAAATCTATTGCAAGGAGGTTGATACCAATGGATGAAAGTTATATACCGGAAAGGCTGGCGCAGCTGCGGACACAGATGGGTGTATCGGCGCGGGACATGAGCCTGTCGATGGGACAGGCCGACAACTATATTAACAATATTGAAAACAGAAAAGCCATGCCGTCCATACAGAATTTTTTGTGCATCTGCGAGTACCTGAAGGTGACACCAAAGGATTTTTTTGACGAAGGCACTACAAATCCCGCACTGCTCAATGAACTGATCACGGAGCTGAAACCGCTGAACAACAAAGCGCTTGAAAATCTGCTGAACTTTGTACGGGAGCTTCAAGGAAAGAAATAAAGGGTTGGATAAGAAGCTTGAACGATTGAATATTTTACTTGGGAGTACATTGTGCCCTCTGAGTAATGGAAAACTGACCGGAAAAGGCGGCTCACGATTTCTCATGAGCCGCCTTTTCCGGTCTGCAGTTATTTAGTTCGCTAACGTTCCGGGTCGATGCTTTTCTTATTTTGGGATTCAGAGCCAGGAGTTTCGACCGCCTTTTTGCCCTCGGCAAGCTGCTGAAGGATAGATGGTTTTTCCACAGGCGGCATATCTTTTCCGTGTTCCTGTGCAATCACCCTCTCACAAAAGTGTAAAAGCCCCGGTATGCTGTTTGTCGCTGTTTCCCAAATGACGTTTTCATCCATCTCGGTGTAAGCGTGCGCCAGCCAGTTCCGCATTCCGCGTATCAGACCCCATTGCATCTGCTCTTTGGTTTCCTCGCGAAACTCAACCGAAAGGCCGTTTGCCAATTCCCCAATCTGCAAAATGCACATGGATACTGCATTGAAATACGCCCTATCCTGTATAAACAACTGATAGTCCTTTCCAAATCTCTGGATAAAGCCCGCGATGTCCCGGCAATAGTTTTGGATATGCAATATCCTCTGTCGGTCTCCGCTATTCATAAATCTTTATCATCTCCGTTCGTACATTTTCAACGAACCATGGCGTCCGCTGCTGGGTACTTTCCTGCTCTAAAGTCTGTGTTGTAATTAAATCAACTTCCTTTCCGATGCTGTCGCACAAGTCGTTGTACAAACCGCCCATGTCAAACAGGCTTTTCACTTTGGAACCCATCCGATCAACCAGCACGTCTACATCACTGCTTTCCGTCGCTTCGTTCCGGGCATAGGAACCAAAGAGGTACACGGCGCGCAGGTTGTATTTCTCCGCCACCGGCGCTATCCTCTTTCTCAATTCGTCTATGGAATAAATCATGCGCCTCACCTCACTTTCTCCATGCTACGCGCTGCGATATATGTTTTAATGCTTGTTTGCGGTATCTCACACTGGATGTCTGGAACAACCTTTATGCTATCAATGGCCGAAATTGCAATCCCTTTTCATTATATTATACACCAAAATCTGTATTTTTACTATTGCAATTTGACGGAGCTCCAATGAAAGAAATAATGGGAAGGTTGATAGATAATAAATAAACAAATGAATTATGTGAGAATACAGAAGAATGAAACACGGAGAAAGCGACATATTCCCATGTTGGAAATATGCCATTTTCCCTCATTTTATATGCTATAGCTCGGATAACTTTCTGAGAATCCCGTTTGTCTGTTCCCAAAGCCGGTTATAATGTCCGCGCAAATCTTCAATATCAGCAGCGTACAAGTTTCCTGTTTCATTAGTACGGCGGGCAATCTGGTTCATGTTGTTGGTCGCGGTTCGCAGCAGGGTCACCATTTCCTGCACCTCTGACAGATCAAGCTGCACCACGTAACCATCCACGGCCATTTTTAAAAGATAGGCTCTCATATTGCGGATACCTGCCAGTTCCATTTTTCTCTTAATCATGTCGCGTTCCTGCTCATTGACCATAAAATGCAAGTTGATGTTTTTGCTTCTCTCCGGCATGGGTAGAACACCGCCTTTCTATTCTTTTCGTGAATGTATTTTTGTTTTTGGATATAAAAAGAGATTGCCGCCCGGCGCAAGAAAGCGCACAGGCGGCTATTTTGACGATGGAGAACCATTTTATATAGTCAGATCAGCATCCCTCCTATAGGGTAACGTCATGGTTTTTTAGTTTATCAGACAAAACCTTTAACTTGCCGCCAGATGTACCGGAACGCAGATTTTCCAGAATGGACGGCTTTGCGCTTTTGGCATAGGCCAGATGGGGCAGGTCAGATTCCGTCATTTCCATAACGCGCTCCGGCCCGCTGTCGATGTTCAGCTGAGCATTGAGGAAGGCCAGGCGCGCTTCTTTTTCGGCCAGTTCCCGTTCCTGTGCGAAGGGTTTTTTCAGCTCTCTTTTTGCATCCTCCACCTGCTGGTAGAGGTTTTCAAGCTGGTTTTTAGAGGTCTCCAGCCTTTCCGGAATATCTACCCGCAGGGCATTGTTGATACGGGTCATGTTGCCGAAGGTGTCCATACCCAACTCCACGGAATAGCTCAAATCTCCCTTGAGGGTCAGATTGAACTTTTTGTAGAAGCTGTCAAAGGAAAGGCTCATGTCAAAGCCCAGGTAGGAGCCGATCTTCGCCGGTTCTTTTCCTACAACCGTCTTACAGGCTTCCAGCAAAGCCTTTGCCGCAGGCTCCTTTTCCGTATACTCTACACCCAGCACTGTCATGGTAGGAAAGGACGGTGCTGCATGGGAACCGACCTCGGATGCACCTGTTTCGGGAGCATCTGAGGCTTCTGTCTGTGCGTCAGGGGCTTTCGGCAGGTTTTCCATATACCGTGACATGTCCTTTTCCGCGCCTGCAATCCGGCTCTTGGCGGCTTCGATGTTTTCGGGGTAGTATTTCAGTAAATTGTCCTCCAGCCGGTAATGCTGGCTTTGATGGTCAGCCCGGAGCAGGCGCAGACGCGCCACTTCAATGTCCAGGTCGATTTTCTCTTTGATGAGTGGGTTTCCGGCACAAAGCGCCTTGATTTCCGCATAAGACAGTGCGGTTTCGTCCACGTCCTCACAGGCACGGACAGGAGATTTGCTAGTCATGATCTGCGAGATAAACTTCTGCTTGTTTTCCACTGTCTGCCAGAGGTAGGCGTCGAATGTCCCTTCGGTAGCATAGCGGTAAATATAGACTTCGGGGTTTGAGTTGCCCTGCCGGACGATACGACCGGCGCGCTGCTCCAGATCAGAGGGCCTCCAGGGGCAATCGAGGTCGTGGAGGGCGATTAAGAGGTCCTGCACATTGGTTCCGGCCCCCATTTTGAAGGTGGAACCGAACAGGATGCGCACCTTACCCTGCCGTACCTTGGCGAACAGCTCCTTTTTGCGGTCCTCGGTGTTGGCGTCGTGGATAAAGGCGATTTCATCCTCCGGTATGCCTTTGGCGATCAGCTTGTCGCGGATATCGTCATAGACATTGAAACGCCCGTCCTTGTTGGGGGTAGAGAAGTCGCAGAAGGCAAGCTGGGCCAGACGGTCGGCTTTGGTTTCCTGCCATATCCGGTATATGTTTTCCGCGCAGGCATTGACCTTGCTGCTTTCATCGTCGGGCAGCATGGGGTTCATCAACCGCTGGTCAAGGCCGATTTTACGCCCGTCCGACGTTATTTTCAGCATGTTGTCCACGGTAGGGTCAACCAGGTTGGCATGGACAGCAGCGGCCCGGTCGGAAAGCTCCTTGACCATTTCCTTCTGCAATTCAGTGGGCTTGACCACCACGGTTTCATAGTTGGCCTTTGGCCTTGGCAGGTCCAGCGTATCGGCAGTTTTGACATCCGCCACTTCCTTGAACATGGCCATAAGCTCAGGCAGGTTGTGGAACTTGGAAAACCGCGTCCGCGCCCGGTAGCCGGTGCCCTCCGGGGCCAGTTCAATGGCCGTCACTGTTTCCCCGAAGGTGGACGCCCAGGCATCAAAATGGGTCAGGTTCTTTTTTACCAGCAGGTCATATTGCAGATACCGTTGGATGGTATACATTTCGACCATAGAGTTGCTGATGGGCGTACCTGTGGCGAAAATGATGCCCTTGCCGCCCGTCAACTCGTCCATGTACCGGCACTTCATAAACAGGTCGGAGGATTTCTGCGCGTCGGAGGTGGATAGTCCCGCCACGTTGCGCATTTTGGTGTATAAAAAGAGGTTTTTGAAAAAATGGCTTTCATCTATGAACAGCCGGTCAACACCCAGCTGCTCAAAGGTGACCACATCGTCCCGGCGCTTCCCCTCCAGCAGGTTTTTCAGCCGTGCTTCCAGGGATTTGCGGGTCTTTTCCAGCTGCTTGATGGAGAAGTTCTCACCACGGGAGCGCTTTAACTCATCAATGCCCTCCATGACCTCCCAAATCTGTTCCCTAAGAAGACGTTCCTGCCGCTCTACGGACATGGGGATTTTCTCAAGCTGGCTGTGGCCTATGATTACCGCGTCATAATCGCCGGTGGAGATTTTTGCGCAGAATTTCTTGCGGTTTCGCATTTCAAAATCTTTTTTCGTTGCCACAAGGATGTTGGCCGAAGGGTACAGCCGCAGAAATTCCGACGCCCACTGCTCTGTGAGGTGATTGGGTACGGCAAACAGGCTCTTCTGGCAGAGCCCCAGCCGCTTGGATTCCATAGCGGCGGCCACCATCTCATAGGTCTTGCCCGCGCCAACCTCATGGGCCAGCAGGGTGTTCCCGCCGTAGAGGATATGGGCGATGGCATTCATCTGGTGTGTCCGCAGGGTAATGTCGGGAGAAATGCCGGAAAAATTGATATGGCTGCCGTCATATTCCCGGAGCCTTGTGGAGTTGAACCGGTCGTTGTACAGTCTTACAAGGGTCTGTCTGCGCTTCGGGTCTTTCCATATCCACTCCTTGAACGCCTGCTTGATGGCTTCCTGCTTCTGCTGGGCGAGGGTGGTTTCCTTTTTGTTCAGGACGCGCTTTTCCTTGCCGTCCTCATACTTGATGTCATATACCCGCACATCGCGCAGGTTCAGCGTGTCGTCAATGATCTGGTAAGCGTTCATGCGCTCGGTGCCGTAGGTGACAGTGGCCAGGATGTTGTTGTAGGGGATGCGGTTTTTGCCCGCCACCTGCCATTCGCCGGTGTATTCAAAATAGTTGACTTTCAGATTATTGCGTAGGTTGTAGGAGGGCTGCAACAGCTCAAACATGAACTGCTGGACGTATTCCTTATCCACCCAGGTGGAACCGAGACGGACGGAAATTTCGGAAGCATCCAGGTCTTTGGGCTGGGCTTTTTCCAGCGCTTCAATATTGGGGGCAAGCTGTGGTGCAAGGTCGGGGCGCATTTCGGCTAAAGCTCTGGCAAGACGCAGCTTGCTCCGCACATCGCCGGAAAGATACTCATCGGCGGTGACAAAGGGCAGCTTATCCAGATCATAAAAGGCTTTCGGTACGCTCTCGGGCGGCTGCTCTCCTAAATCACGGAATATGATGCCCTCCAGGTCGGATATCAGCCTTTCTTTGGAGAACCCGGTCAGCTGCTGCATAAAGTCCATATCCACACAGGCGCGCTCCCCGATGGATACCGCCAGCGCCTCGCTTGCCGTATCCACCGACGTGATGACGGTTTTCTGCTTGATGGTGCGCTTGGTGAACATATCGGCCTTGCACGCAAGGTTTCCGTCCTCGTCCAGTATTTCAAGGGAACAAAGGAGAAAGTAGGCCGAATCCGCGGAAAAGGCCCGGCTGTTGGCTGTGGCGTTAATCAGTCCATACTCGGCGGTAAAGGCGTCGTACAGGCGGTTCAGTTCTGCCTGCTTCGCTTTGATCTCACTATCGCCAAACTCCTCCAATTGCAGGTCGATCAGCTCATGGACGCAATTTCTCAGTTCCACCATGCCCCGGATGCGGTCAAGTGTCGCAGCGGGAAGGTCCACGGGGTACATGCCGGAGTTTTCGCGGTAGTACACCCGGTCATCCACAACGGTGTAGCTGAAATTGCGCACATTGGGATCTGCCGGGATGGATTCGTCCAGAGTACCCTCAATGTCGTCCAGCTCCGCCTCGGTGATCTGCCCCCGGATATTCGACAGGGCCTCCCGGAGCTGCTGAGCAAGGTCGGCTCCGGGAACGGGGCGGCAGGTGGTTTCCCTGCGGTCGCCGTACATCATATCGTCGTATTCCATCGTACCCAGCTCCATTTCTGGATGCTCGGCAAAATAGCGGTTGACGGGGATGCCGTCCTCCGTCACGCCCAAATGCACCCAGTCAGGTTCTATATCCATGAGCCGGTCACGACGCTGCAAAAACAGGATGTCGGTGGTGACTTCGGTGCCGGCGTTGGCCTCGAACGCATTGTTAGGAAGCCTGACGGCACCCAAAAGCTCGGCGCGCTGTGCGATATACTTGCGTACTTCCGGGTTTTTCTTGTCCATGGTGTACCGGCTGGTGACAAAGGCCACGATACCTCCCGGGCGCACCTGGTCTAAGGTTTTTGCAAAAAAATAGTCATGGACATGGAAGTTCTGCTTGTACCTTTTATCCATGACAGGATAGTTGCCAAAGGGTACATTGCTTACGGATACGTCAAAAAAGGCGTCGGGCATGTTGGTCTGTTCATAGCCCGTCACCCGGATATCGGCATTCGGGTAAAGCTGCTTTGCGATCCGGCCCGTAATGCTGTCCAGCTCCACGCCGTACAGCCGGGCGTTTTTCATGCTCTCCGGCAGAAGTCCGAAGAAGTTGCCCACACCGCAGGCCGGCTCCAGCAGGTTGCCGGTTTTGAAGCCAAGGCGTTCCACCGTGTCATAGATGGCTTTGATGACCGTTGGAGAAGTGTAGTGGGCGTTTAAGGTGGAGGCTCTTGCCATGTCGTATTCTTCGGGCGTAAGCAACTCTTTGAGTTCGGCGTACTCCTTCTGCCAGCCGTCCCGGTCGGCGTCGAATGCCTGGGGGATACCGCCCCAGCCCACATAGCGGGATAGGGTTTCCTGTTCCTCGGGAGTTGCATGGCGACCTTCGGCTTCGATCTGTTTCAGGGTGCGGATGGCTGCAAGGTTATAGCCAAACTTTGTTTTCTGGCCGCCTTCGCCAAGATGGTCGTCGGTAATGCGGAAGTTTTTCGGCGGCAGTATGGGCTGCAGGCTCTGCTCCGGTTCCGGCTCGTCGATGTCCGGCAGCTCCTCGTTCGCAAAGTCTGTATACTCCCGCTGGGCGTAGGCAGCTTCCTCCGGCGTCAGAAAGCGTTCTTCCTCCATCAGCCGCGCAATACTGCGCTGTACCACGGGCCATGAAAGGTTTACCGGCTCCGCGCCCTCCTTGGTGACAAGGAAAGCAGGCAAATCGCCGCCGTATTCCTCCCTTAAAAAGGCGGCGGTTCCCCGCGCGCGGGGGCTGGCCTGCATATACTGGTAGACAAGTATTTTGCTGTCCAGGCTGCCGTTCCACCGGATCAGGGCTGCATCAATATCGGCCTGGATGATTTCGGGCTCGGGCGGCTCGTCCGGCAGCACTGTTGCACCTTTTGATTCAGTTGACGGCTCCGCCGAAATATATTCATCCGTAGTGTCACGGGAAGGGCGGTCATGCTCCGGTAGTTCGTTTTCAGCCGGTGCGTGCGGCTCCGTTCTGTGTGTGTCCGCTTCTTTTTCCGCACGTTCGGCAGCTTTCTGCGCAGCCGCCAGTATCGCATCAATGCGGGCGATGTCCTCGGGGGTGGGGTTTTGCAAGCGCTCCCGGATATAGGCAATTTCCTCACGGGTCAGTAAAAAATCTTTTTCAGGCTTGCGGGTATCGGAGGGAGCAGCAGAAGGCCCGGTTTCCGGCAGGGCTTTGGTTTGCTGTTGGGGTTCCGGCTGTTGTTGAGCTTCCACCTGTTGCGGGGTAGTTTCCTTTTCCTGCCCGGAACGCCCAAAAAGCTCCGGTTCCCGCTCATAAATCCCCCGCAGGACGGGCGCAATCTCTCCCCAGGCAAAGCTGTACCGGGAAATAAATCTGCTCTGCACATCAATGACAAGTCCGGCGGCCTGGGCAAAGTAGTCTGCGGTTTCTCCGGTATTCAGCGTCATTGTCTCTGCTTCCCCGGAAAGGGTGCGCGAAAGGTAGTCCACAATATCGGAATTGGACGCACCGTCCTGAAACAGCCTTGCCAGCGCATCCCCGTCAGGTCCAGCCAGCAGGCCGTTCTCCAGCACATCCCGTAAATCTTCGTGTGCATTGTCTAGGTCGGCGGTCAGATAGTCGGTAAATGGTTTATTCTTCGGATTGCGGGCAAGGAGCTGTTCAAATCTTTCCCGGCTTTCCGCACGGAAGATGGGATACAGCAAGGACGGGTCTTGCAGGCTGACATCATAATCTCCGATGCGGTCAATGATGTAGGGCTTGTCGCTTTCCAGATACACCGTGTCCCCCACGGCATACACGCGTCCAGGAGCGGTGGCCTCCGATGATTCCTGTGCCTGCTCCGATTGCGGTTGGGACAGAACACCCGCAGCATCCGGCTCCTTATGCGGTGGTGATGGCTCCATAGAGATAGCTTGTTCTCCCGGTGTTGGTTTGGTGAGGTCTGCTTCCTGTTCTGACAGCGTTGTATCCGGTTGCAAAACGGTGTACCGCCCATCGTCCAGATATCCATCAAACCGGGAGCGGAACATTTCCACAGGCTCCTGTTCGGGTTCGCTGGGCAGAGTGTAATACACATAGTCTTTATCTACCCGGTCGATTACCAGCCGGACATGGATGTTGTCGGCGGAAAGCGCGTCAATGGCGTCTCCCGCACGGTAGGGAATATGCTGTTTGGGGCTATAAAAAACATGGGGCTGCTCTCTGGCTTCCAGAAAGCGCCCCGCCTGCACAAGCTCGGAGACACGCCGGTGGACTTTCACCCAGGGCAAATCAAGGGATACGACGGGCCTCCGCTGGGCCAGGGGGACGGTTTTTGGGTCGCCCTTGGAAAGCGTGATGCCGGTATCGCTTCCCAGCAGACCTAAATAGCCTTCGGCCCCATCCGTGCGAGGCATAAGGTACACTCCGTCGCCATAGATGTCTTTGACAAGCTGTGCGGCTTCCTTTGAGCGGGGATTTTCCGTGAACTGCCTGATGATGCGGTCATACTGCTCTGGCGTCTCCACGGCTCCCAGCAAAAGGGTGTCGATTTCCTCCTGTGAAATGCTCTCGGTGCTGGAGGGAGCAGACGGCTCCGTGCTCCGCTGGTTTTCTTCGATAACCGCCCGCTGTTCCTCCACGCCTGGCAGAATGGGCTGCGGCAGGTCGAACAGAGACAGCTGGGCATAGGGCTGGGATACCGGCTCGGAAGTCCGCCGTTGTGCGGCGGCTTCCGGCGCTGTCAGGCCGTCCAAGCCGGGAAACAGGGTGTAGGTTCCGTTTTGGTAAGCGGTGAGGTTTTCAAAACCTGTCCGTCTTGTGGCATAGTACCGGTCATCCGGATGGGTGCCGTCCAGAATGGGCTTCATGGCGGTAAGGAGCTCCGCCACCTTTGCCGGATCGTCCAGCATGGCGCGGACGGCGCGCCTGCCTTCGTCGTCCCAAATGTCATTAGAGGAAGGGTATGGCCGTTTGATATCCTCGGGCAGGTTATAATAGAAATTGGTCACATTCCGGGCCAGCATATCCTTCTCATATTCGGGAATACGGTCAAGCTCGGCGCGGGTCATATACCGCCCGTCCTGAATCAGCTTGCCGATCCGCTTCTCCGCGGCGCTCCAGGAAAGCTTGACGATATCATAGGGATTGGAAAAGCCGCCGCGCTTTAAAATAATGCCTTTTCCCGGTTCACTGTCGGCCCAGCTGTTGTCCGCACCGGATAGGGCATGGGATTGGCCGCCCTGCCCATACTCGGTTTTCAGGAAATCCGCCCGTTCCTTCGGGGTGTGATTGTGCAGGAAGTAGGATAATATCCGGTATTTTCCCGATTGGTAGGAGCCTCCCCGTAAAAGATAAGCGTCCACCTCGTCCTCGGTGATAAAGGGCATGAAGCCTATGGACGGCGGTTCGCCTGCCGGAAAAGAAAGGGGTGGAATGCCTAAATCCCGTACATCCTGCAACAGGCGCGACGGACTGTGCCACAGGCGTTTGGGCGCGTCCTGGTCAGTAGAGAGGGCCGCAATATCTTCCTCCAGCCGTTCCAGTATCAGACTGTATTCCCCAAGCTCTCCCTTGTCGAGAAGCAGTTCCTTCACTTGTGCGGCGTCGGCGGGAAAGCCGCCTGTTTTGGAACGCCAGGCTTCCGGCATTTCGCGGAAATCCCGCAGATCGTCGCGGTAAAAGAACAGCAGCCGTTCGGCAAGCTCATGATGCTCGTTGTCCACGGCCTCGTCAAATACGTCATGGGCAACATATTGACCCGCGTCAAGCAGCTCTCGAATACGGACAGCGGCCTGTTCCCAGGTGATATGCACGCTGTCGCGGGCCTGAAGAGCAGACTTGCCGCGCCCCAGGGTCAGGCCGGTTTCATCAAACCAGACGGCTATCTGCTTATCGCCAAACTGAAAGCCCTTGCTGCCCTTACGATACTCCCGCGCCAGGAATTCCGCGTTCTCGGCGGGCGTTTTATCCTTCATAAAGTAGGCGGCTATATGCAAGATACTGTTTCTCTCGTTGCCGCCGTCCCGCAGAATTGCGTCCAGCTCAACGGTTGAGAGGAAGGAGCCCATCAGTGTATCGGTCAGTGGGGGGATGGCAATGGAAGCAGATGGCCTCGGTTCACTGGACGTATTCCCAACCTGGGAATATGTTTCCGCAGCGGCTTCCGGCTCCTTTTTGGGCAAAGAAATACCGCCCGGTACAGGTGGTTCCTGCTCGGGCGGTATTTCTTCCGATGTTTCGTTTAATTGTAAATCAGTTCGTTCAAAATGGTTTCCTCGGCCTGGGCTTTCAGACTGTTCATGTGGCTCACCCAGCCCATCTGATCTGTCGTTTTGTCCGGGGGCGGGTTCTTCCCGGTTAGCTCCTTCATCAGTTGTTCCATTCTCTCGTTCGCTGTCCGGTCGATCTCCCGCAGGTGGTGATACAGCTTCTCTCCGAGAAGCAGGGAATTGTACGACATGGCCCGGTGCTGTTTCAGGAAGTTTTTCCGCATCCGTCCGTATTTGCCGATTGTCTCCTCCGTCACCGGTGAAGCCTGTTCTTCCAGAATCAGATCGGGAAGCAGATAATCTCCTGCCTGGCTGTAGGTCAGCGGACGGCTGTTGTCCGTTTCTATCTCTTTGCTCATATTGGGCGCTCCTTTCGGCGGCTTTCTGCCTTTCATATTTTTTAATAACAGCCCCGATATCCTTTAAAACCTGTTCGGACAGGTCGCTGACCGCCGTGCCCAGCGCGTAAACGGCGGCAGGAGTATTAAATTCAAAAACCTTTTGAAAATCCCCGTCCTCAAAATATTCCTCCGTGTTCAGGCCACAGCGGGATATCAGGCTGTAGGCAATGCTGACGGTCAGCGCTTCCCGGAAAGCCACTTCAAGATTAAGCTCGTCATAGTCTTCCAAAAAACTGCCTTCCGCAATGTACCCGATTTCACGGGCGTTATCGTCATAATACTCCCTTGCAAGCTGAGATGCAATGTTGTAAAGGGAAGTACCCAAATCGTTCTCCACATTGTCATAGGTTTTTGCAAGGTATTCCATGACGGGCGCATGATGTTCCTCTCGAAGCTCCCATAAAAAGGGGACGCGTGCATCCTCCCGTGCGGGCTCGGTATCCGATATGTCAAAGACATACCGCAGTGCCGGGCGGTCGCCGCTGTCATCCATAAGGGCAATCCCCTTTGCGCCGCGCCGCACCCAGCGGTTCATGGGGCTGTTCCAGGTTTCGATAGGCGCGCAGGCCGTGGCGTCGGGGCGCTGGGCGTAAATCATCAGCTGGTCGGCAAAGGAATACCGGTACAGCCTTGCCGCCGTGTCCAGAAAGCGCGTCCAATTCCTGCGCCCCTGCGTAATCTGCCGGGCCTGCTGCTCCGCCAGCTGGGAATACATCTGAAATTTCGTAGCCAAATCGTGCTACACCTCCGTTTCTTCTATCATTCATAGTCCGGAGCAAGGACAAGGGCGGCGAATTCCCGGTCAGTCATGGCTTCCAACCTGCCGATTATGCCCTGCGCCAGTTCTTTCAGTTCCGGTTCCAACAGATGAGGCAGGCTCTCCCGTATCCCGGTAAGCAGTCTGCCTCTGTCGCTTGTGTCATAGACACACATGAGATTGATTTCTTCTACGGTAAAGCCCATTATTACACCTCCCGTCCGCTGTCGCGTTTCGAAGTGCCTTTCGGTTGCTTGTCTCCTGTACGGCAGCCTTTTTGCCTTCTTCCAGCCGATTTAGAACGGAGGTCTTTTTTTCAGCTTTCGGAGCGGATTTTTCCAGTGCAGCAAACTCTTTCCGCGCCACGTCAATAAATCCGTCCAGTACGGTGGGGTGGGTATTTATCGTATAATAAATGCTTCTTTCTTTGGGTATGGAAAAGCCTTTACCCCAATCCTTGTTGTAACGGGAAAAACGCCCGTCATGCTCCAGATTCTGCAAGGTGGCAGCCAATACCCAGGCTACACGCTCCGCGCCGTATTCCGCAATAACCTTCTGTGCAGCGCTATCTAAATCATACCGGTAGAGAGCATAGTTGCTGTCTTTTATGGCTTGTTCGATTGCCTGGGCACAGGCTCCATTTATACGGTTGCTGTCCCGGTAAAGGGCAAGCTCATCCTGTTGTCTTGCATAATCTGCATCCTGTTTATAAACTGGTTGATTTTCCATTCTCATACCTCCCGTTCTCCGTCGCGCTTTGGCGCGGTTTTCTGTGTGTCGGTTCCCTGGGAAACTGCTTTTTTACCTTCCTGCAATTTCGCAAGGATGGAGGGCTTTTCCGTGCGTCCGGGCTGTTTTTGTTCGTTTTTGACCGCTCTTGCAAGGTCAAGGAGAGAAATCTGCTTCCCGGGCTTAGCCTGTTCCTCCAGTTCGGAGACGGTGGGAGCAGCGGGTTCCGGTTCCTTTGGCTTTTCATAGGTTGCAAGCTGCTGTAACAGGGCTGTAGCTTCGGGCACATCGGTTTCTTCCTCGATGGCATATTGCAGCATTTCTTTCATGCCGGAAAGCTCGCCGTTTTCAATATCCCGCGCTATGGAGCGGATATTTTCCTCTTTGTCTTCCACATCATCGCGGTAGCCGTAAGTGTCAAAATTCTCGGCAAATTTATCAAGACGGGTAGCAAGCTCCATTACAGGGTCAAGTTCCGGCTGCTTCTCATTTCCCAAAAAAGCGGGCAGTTCCTTAAAGCCGAAGCTATCCACATAATGGGAAGTGCTCCCGCCGTTTCGTTGCAGGCAAACCACATCGCTGACCGATAGGCTGTGTCCCCGAAAGTCAGCGGGATGGTGCAGGTTGAATTTCTCAAAGATGCCTTCCAGCGTATCGTCAGGCGACAGGGGCGCGACATAGACCAGCTCGTAATTGGCCCGGTCTACGGTCAGGCCGTCTTTTTTCAGCTGTTCCAGCGGTGTAAAACGGTGGAAATGCAGTTCCTCGCCGCCCTTTAACTGAAAGATACCAAAGCAGTCCCTGTCACCGTACAGCAGCCCTGCTTCCCGCGATGCTTCACTGTTTCTGGAGGCGTCTTTTAACATAGCGTACTCCCGCGATGCCTGCCATTCCCCGGCCTCAATGCCGAAAATCCCGTCATGTCCGACGATTTCGTCCCGTTCAAAAACCATGGCCTCGGTGTTGTCCGGGTACAGCATGTAAACGGTATGGTCGGCGTCATACAGCGCCAACGCCCGGTCTTTCAGCAGCGGAAGCATGGAGGGGTCGGTGTAGCCGTACAGGTCGCGCTCGGACAGCTCGATAGCGGGGTCGGGCAAGAAATCGTCTGTTTCCGGTTCGACGGGCGCATCCTGCTCCTGATGCGGTGCTGCCTGTTCTGGTGTGCCGGCAACGGGCGGTACGGAGAAAACCGGTGCATCCTGCGTAGCAGACACACTCATTTCGGTGGTACGAGCGGTTTCCTCGATTTGAGCCTTCACATCATCCGGCATATCCTTGTCATAGAACGTCACACTGCGGTCAGTGGCAATATGCGCCACGGTGACGTAATCGCCGTCCTTTTCCTCCAAACGGTTCCAGACGGTCAGGCCGTTCCCCATATGACCGTAGCCCAATTCATACTGCTTTTCAGGCTTTGGTGTGTATGACGGTGCGGGGCCGGTGACGATATACTCCACGCCGCTGATTTCCTCAATATGCTGGTTGGGCTTTAATTCGGGCTCTACCGCGGGTGAAGGCTCCTGGCCTGAAACAGGAGCATCCGGCACAGGCAACGGCTCCGGCGCGGTCTCGTCCTGCTCTTTGGGTGTAAGATCAATCCCTCGCTCCTTGGCAAGCATACGGAAATTTTCATCAATGCTGTCAATAAGCTCCGCCGCCGTTTTGCGGATAATGTCCAGCGAAGCGTTCAATTCCTTTAATTCACGGGTTTTACTCCATTCGGCTAGATACCCGAAGCTGTTGGCGGCGGTTTCAATGCCGTAATACTGGCACACGGCATAGGAAACGCTTTCGGCCTCTACTTCCTCGGTGCGCCGGTCTTTTGGCTTTGCTGTCTCGTCCTCCTGCTGCAAACGCTCCAAATCGTGGAGCCTGGCATGGGCGATCTCGTGGATTATTGCCGAAACGGTCTGGATTTCACTCATTCCGGTACGGATGGCGATACTGTCTCCCATGCGGCAGATGCCGTCCGTGCCGGGTTCCAGTGGTTCAAACCGGATGGGCAGCGGAGATACGGCCCTAAGAGCGTCCAGAAAAAGCGCATAGTGCTTCACGTCGCCGGTCAAATCCTCCACCAGGCTTGGCAGAGGTTTTCCGTCTGTCTGTGATACGTCGAATACGGGAATGACCTTAAAGCGCGCAATGCGCACCTCCACTTCCTCCGTGACGGGCAATCCGTCTGCGCCGAGTATGGGACGGCGGGTATCCGGGTCAAGCTTCTGCTGTTCTTTTGTAACGGTAAAGGGCGTGGGAGCAAGGATTTTGATGCCCGTTTCGCCGCGTTTGACATACCTGCCGAATTTGGATTGCCATGCCTGGTATCCTGCCACCAGCGTGGCGTCGGGCTTCTGCATATAAATGAGCAGGGTGTTCCGGGTGCTGTAGCGGTGGAACCGGGACATGGTTTGCAGGTAGGACAAATATTTTTCACCGATAAACAGGTCTTTAACGCCCTGTTCTAGTCGGTCGGTGATTTCCTTCACCTGATTTTTTGTGCTGTTGGCCTTATCAGCCATTGTGTGCCTCCTTTCTCACATGGAAAAGAACCGGATTAACGCTCCGGCTTTCTGTGTTTAGGTTCTTTCGGTGTGGGATTGACCCGCGCGGCGGTTTTCTTTGCGGCATCCAGTTTCCCAAGCACGGATTGCTTTCCCTCCGCCTTTTGAAGCGCCGACAGCTTTTCCGCCGCCCACTCCGGCATACGGTCGGGCCGGATCACGCCGGCTATGTAATACCGTTCCCAACGCATCGCTTTGCCGGTGAACAGGTTCGTGCAGAAAACAGCAGTGCCCCGTGCATCCGGATCGCAGCCGTTGCCGCCCGTGGCAAGCAGCAGTTGATGGTCGGCAGTGCGCGCTGCGGGTGTGAGTTTTCCCGGGGCAATGACGATAAGCCGGTTTTCGTAATTCCATCCCCGGCTGCCCGATATGCAATCATCGGCGGTCAAGGGAATATTGGAAACACCGCGCAGGGCACGTTCCTTTTCAATAAGCTCAACACGCTTTGCTGTCCGGTTTAAAAATTCTTTCATGACTTCCAGATAATCGGCGCTGACCGCAATATTGGAATATACATCCACACTGAACGGGTTATCCCAGGAGCAGTCACACACCATGAACGGCTCGGCGGCAGAAGCATCCTCAGCCAGCACCACCTCGCCGCCTGAAAGGTGGATGGCATGTTTCACTTCATAATTTTCAATCATCCGTTTTTCATCAGCCATATAAAAAGCACCTCCATTTCATCCTCAAATCCGGCTGAAAACAAATACGACAACGGCAAAGCTGAAAGCGCCGACACATAAAAAGACGGCCAGGGGCACACTCCGTTGCTTTGTCGCTTTTGCGTAAATGCAGGCAGGAAGCAAGGCAAGCAGGAGGATGGCCGCAAGGGTATTCAGCCCGAAAGCAAAACCCATGGCTGCCGTCAGCTTGATGTCGCCGCCGCCCACGCCGCTGTATTTCATGGCAAGGAATAAAAGGCAGAGCCCTGGCAGAAGGCATCCCGCGATTCGTTCATACAGGACCGGGGCAGGCAGCAAAAAATCGGATGCAAGCCCGGTCAGGAGAATGGCAATCCATGTCCAGTCGGGAATGATCCGCTTTTTCAAGTCCGTAACCGCCGCCCACAGGAGGGGGATGGCGCAAAACAGCAGCACCATTACCAGTCACCTCCCGTCACGTCGTCGGAATACATGCTGTCCATTACAGGAATGGCAAGCTGTCCGCCCGTAATCCACCGGGACAGGGTGCCGCCCGGCGTATGTACATCGGTGACAAGAAGTTGTACGGTGTAGTCCTTGTCGTCGGGGAACCAGATGGGGACATACTGCTTCCGGTACTTAAAGGGAGATGCGGGATTCTCCTTGAAAACAAACAGGCCGTCTTCTTTTACTAAAGGAATGGCGGTATTATAGCGGTATTCCGGCAGATATACCTCTGCCGTCTGCGGGGCAGTAATCAGCTCCGGCCTGTCGTAGTTGGTGCTGACGGAGGCGATGACCTTGATGGAATAGCCATAGCCGGACTTGAGATATCCTTTGCCTTTTGTGGCATAATCCAGTTCTGCGCTTACCTTTAGCTCGGCATAATACTCATGCCATACAAATTTGCCGTTTTCATACCGCTGTTCCCACCATGTCACCCTGGGCTGTTCCTTCCTCTGCGGCGGGTCGGGCAGCGTCCGGCTTTCCTCCGGCTCGTCATAGGTGACATTTTTGATGACGGCCTTTTGGGTGTAGGTATTATTGGCAAAAGATGTTTCATTATTTAAATTCCGGTCAGGATTGATGGTGGCAATCAGGGTGATGTACTTATCGGCCTGGACATTGGGCGTATCCCATCTGACCGAGACGACGTTCCAGGTGTTTTGCTCCATAACCATGGCATCGACACGCTTTTTAAGTGAAAGCTCCGGGATTTCAAACAGGACGGAAACCTTTTGTCCGGGCGTAAAGTCCTTGCTTCCTTTGTTGGACACCTTGATGGTGCTGATGACTGTCTGGTTTTTCTTGTATTGGTCGGGTGTTATCCGTTGCACATCCAGGTCATAGGGACGTTCCATCACCGGAATTTCAGCATCGGACGTGTTGTTGCTTAAGGTTGTATCCGTATATTCCTGCGGTGGTGAAATAGCTGACCTGAGTTTGATGGTTGTTCCCTTCTCTCCGGCTTTTCCTTTGACAACAAAAGTCTTTGTTTCATGTGCTTCAAAGCTTGCTGTTGAGGTTACTTCCTTAACTGCCGTATTATCAACCGTAGTACTTAGGTTTGCTCCTGTCACCGCTTTGTCGGTATCATTGGTAAAGTAAACTGTAAAGCTGTATTCCTCCTGTTCGTAGATCGTTGGTGGAGAAGATATGTTAACCCATAAATCGCACAGCTTTCCTTTTGGTACATCAGGATTAACCGGTGGCTTATCCGGGTTTACAGGAGGTTTGTCCGGATTTACCGGCGGTTTGTCGGGGTTCACCGGGGGCTTATCAGGCTCTTTGGGCGGTTTATCCGGTTTATCCGGTGGATTATCAGGATTTGTCGGCTTGTTAGGTGTTCTCTCAATAACGGTGATCTTTGAAGTTGCGGTGTTATTGCTTGGATTCTCATCTATAAAGCCCTCCGGGACACCGATATTTGCCCAAAGCCTGTACACTTCGCCCTTGTTCCCTGCCTTGTCTGTGATTGTAAATGATTTTGTTTCCTGGGGTTTGAAGCTGCAGGTCTTCGGAATTTGTTCCAAAGCAGAATCGTTATTCGTCCCCTGTAACATCACGTTTGTAAGCTCCTTATCGGAACTGTTCGTGAAGCTGACTGTAAAGCTGTAAGTCTCATGCTCATATACAGTCGGTGGTGCAAGAATGCTTGCAGACAGGTTACACATCTTTTTCGGCTCAGGTTTGTCATCAGGAGGGACAGGATTATCCGGATTGTCCTTCGGTCCCGGTGGATTCGTCGGCTTCGGAGCAGGCTTGTCAATCACTCTGATGTCTGCCATGGCTGTATTGTTGGAAAGGTTGGCGTCGATAAAACCATCCGGTACGCCGATATTTGCCCACAAGTGTATCACATCGGCTTTAGTGTCGGCTGTGCGCTTTATGGTGTAGGTCTTGCTCTCATTGGGTGAAAAATCCTGTATAGCAGGGATTTCCTTGATCAAAACGCTGTCTACCGTGCCTTTGAGGGATACGTCATAGGCCGGACTTTTCCCGCTGTTCATGTAAATCACGGTAAAGGAATAGCTATCCCCCCGGTATACCGTAGCAGGGGCGCGGATGGCAACCGACAGGTCGTTTCCGTCACAGGCCTTGAACTTGAAATAGAAGTTTGTCATCGGAATTTTGTAATTGATTTTTTGTATAATACTGGTCTGGGTTTTGCTTTCTCCATCGGTATATTCGGTGCTTTCCGGCGTGTAATTCCATTCAAGGCCGCAATAGATGAAGTTTCGGGACAAGGGAATATCATCTTTCGCAAAAGTAACGGATGTGGTTTGATAGGGATAGAGCAGTATCGGTACTCCTTTGTCCTGAGCGGTGAGCGTACCGTAAACCTCTTTCTTGCTCTCGTCGCACCAGGTCGCGTCTATATCTATTTTTACCGGGGCTTGATAGGACAGCGCTGTATTCCGCATGGTTTCAAAGGCAACCAGTGCTTTTTTCGTCCATCCGTAATGGGTGGTCAGTGCTTCAAAATCCGTGTTTGTATCATAGATACCGTAAACTTCGCCTGTTGAGATATTGTGAATTTTCACCACGAGGCTTCCTTTTAAGGTATAGGTGCCGCCGTCCTGTCTGCCGATCCAGGCGGCAATGCGTTCCTGCTCATAATCGGCTACGGTATTGGCGTTTACAAGGTCGATGCGCTGGGGCTCCGGGAAGGACTTTAAAAGCGTATCGCCTTCATAAATCCTGGTCACGTTCATGCCGATGGTGCGGTATCGGGTGTCGTAGGTTGCCCGAACCTGAAACACCACGTTGACCGTAACCGTCATGATAGCCCCCTGGTCGGTTTTTGCCGTAATGGTATAGGGGCCGCATTTTTCCTTGCTTTCCACCGCCAGGGTATAATCGGGCGGTATCATCCGGCCCCCGCCGCCGTATTCCAGTTTTATTTCCGTCAGCGCTCCGGTGGACGCCGTGACGCTGATGGGGATTTCAGCCGGGAACTGCTCCACGGCCACCACACCGCTTTCATTGGTCAGGCTGTCTATGGGGGAAGCCACATGGATTTGTATATCGCTGTCTGACGCGGCAAACGCCTTGGTGGAAAAGAGCAGGCAGCAGACAAACATCAGCGGCAGGACTAACAAATATTTTCGTTTCATTCGGAACCTCCTTCCGTAATTCGCGTGTTGACGCTGGATATGCTAAAGGGAAACCGCACTTCTCCGGTCAGGAAGCTGAAAATGCTGCGGGTTCTAAGCTCCCCGTCCAGCGTCAGCCGGGGCGGGCTTTCCGTCGCATGGATGCTTTGAATTTCAAGCCGGTAGTTCCATTCCTCACCGGCATATTTGTTCATCTCCGAATCCAGCCCCATGCTTTCATGCAGGTACTCATACAGCTTTTCTTCTGCGGCCTCCGTATCCAGCAGGGCATAGCCGTCCCTGCGGTATTCGTCGCGCATGGCGTACTCCACGGAGCTGTTTACACCCCGCTGGAGCACATATTCCACCTGCTGGTACAGGCTTTCCATGCGGAAATATTCGATTAAAATGGCCGATAACGTAAGAATAAAAAAGACGAGAATAAGAATGAACACAAAGGCGTCACCCCTGCAGTTTTTCAGTATCCCTTTGATTTTTCCCATGGCATTAACCTCCTTTCCGGTGTGCTCACTCTGCGAGCTTCCAATATTTTTCCGACATTCCGGTAATACTGACTTTCATGGGAATCCGTATTTCTACGGGTGGTGCAAAGCTTGGCGTGAAAATGGTAAAGGGATAGCTGTAGGTCATGGTGACGGTAAAGGTATCCCGCAGCTGGATTTTCTGATCCTCACAATATGATACATTTTCAACGGTCATTTCCGGCGATAGGTCGGTCTGCTGCTTGAGCCTGTAAAACACGTCATAGGCCCGGTCGGAAACCTGCCCCTCCAGTTCTACCACACGGACAACGCGGCGGCAGACATGGTTCAGGTTTAGATATGTGGTAAAAACGCTTAAAAAGCTCATGACCGTAACCATGAGCGATAGCACTACAAGAGTTTTTATGATTAAATCGAAGTAGCTGCTGCCTTTCTTATCGGAAAGCAGCTTTTGAAAGGACAACGGGGGAGAAAATCTCCCCCGTATGCCCCGGTGCCTGCTGTTCATTGGCCTTGCACCTCCTGTTTCTGTAAATTTGCCTTTGAAACGCTCATCAGCTGAGCAGACCGGTGATTTTGGTTACGATATTGTTCCAGATTGTGGTGATAGAGCTTTGATACAGGGTCATGAATACAGCGCCTACCACTACAACAACCAGCACCACAATGAGCCAGCCGGTCATCTGGTCGCCGCTGGGGTTCATTAGTGTGTTCCCAGCCTTCACAGCCATCATCTGGATTTTGTTTTTCATTGTCTTAAACATAGTACATACCTCCGTAAATATATATTTTTGATTAAAGAAGTGGAGAGAACTGTGTGCCCCCTCCCGAACCGGCAAGTATTAAGCCGTCCGCTATTTCAGCAGATTGGTGATCTTGGCAACGATATTATTCCAGATTGTGGTGATAGAGCTCTGATAAAGCGTCATGAACACCGCACCCACCACTACAACGGCACTACAATGAGCCAACCGGTCATCTGGTCACCGCTCGGATTCATCAGTGTGTTCCTGGCCTTCACAGCCACCGTCTGGATTTTGTTTTTCATAGTCTTGAACATAGTACATACCTCCATTTAATTTGTTTTTTGATTTTGAGTAAGGAAAAGGAGGGAACTGTGTGCTCCCTCCCGAACAAGGATTAAGCCGTCTGCTAGTTCAGCAAGCCGGTGATTTTGGAAACAATACTGTTCCAAATCTGTGTGATGGAGCTTTGGTAGAGCGTCATAAACACCGCACCCACAACTACAACAATCAGTACAACGATGAGCCAGCCGGTCATCTGATCGCCGTTCTGGTTCATCAATGCATTCTGGGCCTTCATGGCCGCCATCTGGATTTTGTTTTTCATTGTCTTAAACATAGTACATACCTCCGTAAATTTGATTTTGAATAAAAGAAAAAGGGAAGCTGCTGCTTCCCATGACATTGTGCCGTTAAGCCAGGCTTAGCCTAACAAGCCGGTGATTTTGGAAACAATGCTGTTCCAGATTGTGGTGATTGAACCCTGGTACAGGGTCATGAACACCGCACCTACTACCACGACAACCAGTACCACGATGAGCCAGCCGGTCATCTGATCGCCGCTGGGATTCATCAGTGCGGTTTTCGCTCTCCAAAGAGCGTTTGACATGTATTTTCTCATGGAAATCGTCCTCCTTTCTGCTGGATTTTTCATTACAGTTTTGATGCTTTGCATGGGTCATACCTCCTAAGATTGTATTTGAAAAGGGGCATTGCCCCGTTTTCACGGATTAGAAAAGGCCCCCCATGGAACGGATCAGGTGGGAGCCAATGACATAAAGCAGGCTTACAATGGTGATAGCTACAAGGGGGATACTGGCAATTTTCACTCTGCGGGGCAGGGTATCCAGTTTCTTTTTCATTGCTTCTTTGGCCTTGATGTCCATATCCCGTGCCAGGTAGGAAAGCGCCTCCCCCTGATGTTCCCCCCGGTACAGGCCGATCAGGGCGTTGACCAGAAAAGAAACGTCGGTGATGCCAAGGCGTTCGTTGAAGCTGCGCAGGGCGGTTTCAATGTCCTTTGCCTTCATTTCCATGACAAGGATCGCCACGTCCTCCTGGAAAGCGTCGCTTGCCACCTTGAGATAATCCTCGAAAATCTGGATTAAATCCACCTGCACCACCAGGCGGCTGCCGTCGTGCCGGTTGTCCTCCAGCCGGTACAGGATGGAGCGCACAAAGCCCGGCAGTTCCATTTCAATGCGCTTCTTTTTCTCTTTCATCCGGTCTTTGAGGTCGGTCATAAAATGGCGGTAGACAAGCAGCGCAAGGAGCAGGATGAGGGGTGCCAGCTTAACCGCTCTGAGGAATATAAACAGCAGCGCAAGGGGCAGGGTGAAAGACGCGCATACAATGGCTCTGGCATAATATTCTTTCGGAGTCAGCTCCAGACCGCCCCGCCGCAGTATGGAGGCCATCCTCGCTTCTTTGACGGGATTGAGAGGAACAAACCGGGAAACCGGTCTTGCAAGGGGCATGATGAAGCGGTTTAACAGCCGATTGCCCATCGCTTCCTTTTCGGCCTGTACATTTTTGATGTTCTTTTTCATGCTCAGTTTCGGGATTTTTAAAAGCTGCCTGCAAATCAGAATTCCTGCCGCAGTCAGTAGAATAAATACAATGATTTGGTAAAACAACGGCATCCCTCCTTATCGGTTGTTCGGTAATGTGGCCTTCATGACATAGAAGGCGGTGGCGAGGGCGGTCAGCAGCATGAGGACAATCAGCAGCCGGCCCACCATGGTTTGGGTCAGCAGGTAAAACCACTCGGCGTTGGCGAATTTCATCATAGGGATAATAGAGATCATCAGGCCCACCGTCATCAGGTAGTCCCGCCATACTCGAACCATCATGCCGTCGCTCTCGACCTGCATGGATTTTGCATCATTCATGGCCCGGATGATAGGAAACAGGGCGAATTTCAAGCGGCGGTCATGATAGCAGAGAATCAGGGTCTTTACCCATTCGCTAAAGTAGCGGTTCTTGATTTTTGCCGCCAGCCGGTACAGGCCATGCTCCACGTTGGGATTGACCAGCCTGATCTCCGTAATGAATTCATCAAAGGGTGTGGGAACCCTCAAATGCACCGGCACATACCGGTTCTTTTCCTCCACATAGGCTTCCACCGCCTTGATGATGTCGTCACAGCCTGCGTAGGCGTTGGTAATGATGCTCATGGTGTTCTCTAACCCTTCGATTTCCTCCCTGGCCGCCGCCGAGCTTTTCACCGTCAGGTAAAAGTACGGGGCCGGCAGCACACAGACAGCCATCACCCCCGCAAGCCCCGCGCTGCCAAACAGCAGCACTCCTGTCAGGAAGCCCCCAGCCATGGAGGCAAACACCATGGCAAGGAATTTCTTTGCCGTACAACGGGTCTGCCGGAACAGCGTCGAAAAGTGAAGGCCTATCCGTTCGGTGAATTTCAGTTTTGTCCCTGTCAAAACCATGCGGCGCTTTTTCAAAGGGTTCTGCTCCATGATAAAGGGATTCAGCTTCAGCAGGAGAAACAAGGCAAGGCTGATGAGGGCAAACACAGCCATAAGGGTGATAGGAATCGGGTTCATGCTACGCCTCCTTCTGAAAAACGGCGGATTTCACTTTGCGGTACGCCGCCCACCAAAAGACGTTCGGCAAGGGCCGGGGAGAGATTGCCCACGCGCCGGTGGCTGCCGATAACCTTTGTAATCCTGCCTTCCTTGTCTCTCTCGTAGTGGTCAACTACATATTTGTATAGGGTGTTGCCTGTGACTTCGCCGTTTTTGACGCCGGTGGCTTCAAATATCTCCATGTATTTTCTGGACTTGTCGGGAAGCTGCATCTTAAACAGCATGATCGGAAAGGCTTCCACAATGTTTTTCAGGAGACGTTCTTCGGAAAGTGAAGTCCCGGCCTCCAAGCACATGGTCAGGATACGGTCATATGCCGCCCGTGCACCGTTGGCGTGGAGGGTGCTGACAATGATATGTCCGGTACGTCCGGCCTCCTGTACCGTGAGGGCTTCCTTGCCGCGCATTTCGGCAGGGACGAGGACTTGGGGATGCAGCCGCAGGGACAGCTTTAACAAGTCCAGCATGGTGACGGGATTGGGTTCCTCCTTGGTGAGCAGGTGAATCACATCGTTTAGCATCACGCCGTTTTCATCATATTGGGCTAAAGACAGCTCACGGGTATCCTCAATGGTGACAATGCGCCTTTCATAGGGTACACAGCTCAGAATATAGCCCATGTCCGCAGTCTTGCCGCTGCCGGTGGCTCCGGCAATGGCAACGGAAACGCCGTTGTTGACGCACAGGGTCAGAAAGTCCAGTTCCTCGGCGGTGGCCGTATCCCAGCCGATAAGGTTTTCCCGCGTAATATAGGATGGCTTTTGCTTTCGGACGGAGGCAATGGCCCCGGCGTCGGGGTCAACGCAGGGCATGATTGCCCCGGACATGCGGATGCCTTTGGCAATGAAGCTGTCCCCGATGGGCTTGGAGCCGTCCAGAATGACATTCCCGAACCGGCTCATTTTCCGCACGATATTGGCGCAGGCTTCCGGGTTTTCAAAGGTTTCGTTCAGGCGCACCTTTCTATCCTTATACAGCACCCATACGCCTCCGGAGCCGTTGACATTGATTTCCTCCGTCTCGCTGTCCTGCAAGTACGGGGACAACAGGCCCATACCAGCCATATCAAAATAGATGGCGTCTGTCAACTCGGAGATATTGCGCACATCCCGAGCTACCAGCTGTTCGCTGTTGAGATAGCGCATGATAAGGTCTTTCAGCTTTCCTTCAGCCTCCTCCGAATACAGCACCTCCGCCAGCTCCGCAGAGTGGTTTTTAGCAATCAGCCGCTGGAGCCTGTCGAGGATTTCGCCGTAATCCCTGGCCGGGACGCTTTCCCCTGTGTCGGAGCGCCGCTTGTTGGCCCGGTAAATCAGGTCATTAACTGAAAATCTGCCGTTCATGGCTTCCCGCCTCCAATCCTGCCTGCAATTTGTTCCAGCACCTTTCCGTAACGCTTGCAGGAACGGTCACGGAAGAAATACAGGGGCGTCCCAGCGTTCTCCAGCTCCGCGGCCCGCCGGATATGGGGCAGCTCGTAAGCAAAGGCCAGCCCCGTCATATGGCGGTAGGTCTTTTCGTCAAATTCACCGTTGGGGGATAGCAGGATATGGGTCTGCTTTTCTCCAAGGTGCAGCTCCCGTATAAAATCAGAGACGGCTATATACCACATCTGTGCAGCAATGGACGGCCTGTGCAGGGTAAAAACGGTGTCGGCAAGCCACAAGCCCACACCGGAAACCGGATTGTTGACTTCCGCGCTTGTGTCCACGATCAGGGCATCAAACACAAGGGAAGCGGCATCAAGCATTCTCTCTGCATCCTCCAGAGTCACGGTGTCGCAAAGCAGGCCGGAATACCGGGTGGGTACGGACAGGAAAAACAGATTTTTGCTTTCTCCACAGGCGGTGAACATTTCCCCGATGTTAGGATTCTCCGCGCCCAGCGCTTCAAACAGGCCTTTCTTCGGTGGAACCGTCTGACCGAAAAAGGTCTGAAGCTCTCCATAGGTGAGATTGGAGGAAATGAGCCCCACCAGCACGTCCCGTTTTGACAGGGCGCAGGCCAGGTTCACGGCAAAGGTGGTTTTCCCGCTGTGCTTGCCTCCCCAAACGGCAATGGTTTTACTGCCCATGGCTCACACCCCGTTTCTCAAAGATTAAATGCAGCTTGCCGGTGTATTCCGCCTGAATGAGCTTTTCCGCCTGGGCTTCGGTGACAATGAGGGTCACGGCCCTGGCCACCGGATCGCTGTTTGCCGATTGGCTGTCCTTTTGCTGCTCCCGCATCTTTGCGGTGTCCTGTGTCCTGGCGTTCTCGACACTGTAGGTTTCCAGCCCTTTCAGCTCAGGGTAAACAATGACCTGGGGTGCGGAAGCCTTCCCATCGGACGCTTTTTCCATAAACACAGCTACCGTCACAATGTCGCCG
Source organism: Desulfitibacter alkalitolerans DSM 16504 (assembly GCF_000620305.1). Taxonomy (NCBI): domain Bacteria; kingdom Bacillati; phylum Bacillota; class Clostridia; order Neomoorellales; family Desulfitibacteraceae; genus Desulfitibacter; species Desulfitibacter alkalitolerans. Next base: position 244,905 of record NZ_KK211104.1, read on the forward strand.
GCCCGAAGATGAGAGGAAAGCCCCGCCGCGATGCTCGAAACACTGACGGTAACAAGGCGCTGGTTGTTTTTTGCGATGCGGTCAAGCTGTTCGTTGGCAAGATAGCTGCCCAGCTTCTGCGGGAAGAAATAGTCCCCCTTGGCAATGGCGGTCTGCGCCACCTTGCCCACAATCTGCGCCGGGTCGTTCAGTATGCCCTCCAGCAGGCCGAAGCTGCCCACTTCCACGGATACAAGGTGCTGCTTGGTAAGCTCCGTTCCGGCAGGAATGTCCTGGGCCGCCCGCAGCACCGTTACCGTCGCGCTTTTATCCCCATATAAGCGCGGCAGGAGAAAAAAAGAAATGCCCGCCGCCAGTACAAGGCAGAGGGCGCTTAAAAAGATTCGGTTTTTTAATAGTTTCAAGCTGTATGCTTCCTCCTTCCAAATGATCGCGGAACATGCCGTTTACCAAGAGTATATAAACGACACGTTCCGGCAGGGCAACTGTCATCGTTCCATCGACCGGCAACCATCCTCCGGTTCGGCGGCAGCCCTTTGACGTTCCCGTGCCTGCTCCAGCCGCTCCAGCACCGAACGCTTTTCCTCCGGCAAGGTTTCCGGGGCCAGCTCCCGCAAATCGTCATAGGTCTGGCCGTCCGTTAAATCTGCATCGCGGGAGGGGGCGTTTTCCAGGATACCGTCGATTTGATTGTAGTTGCCCTCCAAGCTCATTTCTGCGTTCTTGAGGTTGTTGTCTTTCAGCAAAGGGTATACGCGCCCCTGATTTCTTCTACGCTTACTCATTTTTTAGCTCCCTTCTCAAACTCCAGTTTGAAGTTGACGTATTTGCCAGTGTCCTCCATGATAACCACGGCGTTATAGGTTTTGCCGGTCTTTTCGCTGTAAAGCCCGGACAGGGAAACGAGTCCCTTTTCAAGAAGTGCGGCGGCAATAGCTCTTGTGAGGTCTTTTTTCTTAGAGGCAAAGAAACGGTTATCCCGCCACAGGGCAAAGCCGCAGTCCCGGTTCTCGCAGAGGAAGCCTTTTTTGCCCTCCAACACCTTGCCGCCGCAGCGTGGGCAGATGCCCACCGCTTCACTGCGGCTTCCCACCGGTGCAGGAAACAATCTCATGAAGTCTGGATTCAGCGCGCTGTTGCTTTTCACAAGGCTAACCGTCAGCTCTGCAATCCCTGCCATAAATTCCGCGTCGGAAAGCCCTCCGCGCTCCACCTGCTTCAGCCGGTGCTCCCATTTGGCGGTGAGGGCTGGGGACTTGATGATCTCGGGCAGCACGGCAATCAGGCTGACGCCTTTTTTTGCGGGCAGCAGTTGTTTATTTTTCCGTTCCGCCAGGCCGGTCTTGACCAGCTTTTCAATAATACTGGCGCGAGTGGCGGGAGTGCCCAGGCCCTTGCGCTCGGCATCCTCCGGCATATCTTCTGATCCGGCTGTTTCCATTGCTTTGAGCAGCGTATCCTCAGAGTAGGACTTGGGCGGTGAGGTAAAGCCCTCTTTTACAGCAGTACGAACATTCTCAAACACCTGCCCCTTGGAAAGCTCAGGCAGCGCCTTGTCCTCGCCGTCCTTATCAGGTTTGTTTTTCAGCGTAGCCCGGTAAGCCGATTCAATGGCCTTCCATCCGTCTTGCAGGACGGTTTTGCCCTTTGCCGTAAAGGAATGGCCCTCACAGTCCACCGTTACAACAGTTTCGGCATAGAGATGAGGTTCACCTACGGCGCAGACCAGCCGGACGGCCAGAAGGAACAGGATGTTCCGTTCACCAGCAGGGAGAGCGGCAAGATCGCTGTCCTTGATCTGCCCGGTGGGAAGAATGGCATGATGGTCGGTGACTTTGCTGTTGTCCACCACACGCCGGGCGTCAACGTTAGGAACGATACCCTTCATAAAAGGCAGTACAGCCGCCGCAGTTTCCACAAGGGCGGGAAGTCCCGCCGCCATATCCTCGGTTAGATATCTGCTGTCGGTACGGGGATAGGTGGCCAGCTTCTTTTCATAGAGCGATTGCATATAGTCCAGCGTCTGCTGGGCGGTGAATCCGAACAGGCGGTTTGCCTCCCGCTGGAGTGTGGTGAGGTCGTAGAGCCTGGGCGGCACAACGGTTTTTTCCTGCCGCTCCACGGATTTTACAACGGCGGTTTTGACGTTGCAGGCGCTATGGATGCTTTCAGCGGCCTTCCTGTCCTTGTACTTTTCGCCCAAAACAATAAATGTACCGCAATTTAATTCCGGTGTATAAAAGGGCTCCCTGACAAAGGCGGCAATTTCCTGTTCCCTCTGTACGAGCAGAGCCAGGGTTGGCGTCATGACGCGTCCCACATTGAGTGTCTGGCGGTACAGCACCGAAAACAGCCTTGTGGCATTGATGCCCACCAGCCAGTCGGCCTGTAAGCGGCACAGGGCAGCCCGGTAGAGCCGGTCGTAATCCGTGCCGGGACGAAGGTTGCGAAAGCCCCCGGTAATGGCGCTTTCCTCCATGGAGGATATCCAGAGCCTTTGTATGGGCTTTTTGCAGCCGCAGTATTCGTATACCAGCCGGAAGATCAGTTCACCCTCCCGTCCGGCGTCGCAGGCATTGACAATGCAGTCCACATCTGGACGCTTCATCAGTTCCCGCAGGACTTTCAGTTGCTTTGCCTTTTCACGGGACACGGCATATTTCCAGTGTTCCGGCAGGATGGGCAAGTCCTCATAGCGCCATTTGCCATACTTTTCATCGTAAGTCTCTGCCTGTGCAAGCTCCACTAGATGGCCCGCGCACCAGGACACAAGATAGCCGCCGCCCTCCAGATAACCGTCCCCGCGCTCCGTTGCGCCAAGGACGGAAGCGATGGCCTGACCTACGCTGCTTTTTTCCGCGATAATCAGTTTCAAAATGTAATCCCTCCGTTTCTTTCTGTGCATGAGAAAAGCGCCGGTAATCTGCCTGTTTTGCAAATTACCGGCGCTTTCGCCTATGGTATACGCTATTCGGTCTGGGTATCGGGGAGTGTTGTGATGTCACAGGCGTTGGCGCCATTCCTCTGACACTCCGATATGCGTTTTGGGGAAATATAATGGGTGGCGTACATTTTCTCGATGTTTTCGTCACCGGATTTGGAAAAACGCAGTTTGGCCAACAGCTTTTTCCCCTTGCGTCCCCACTGCTTGTAAAAAGTCCACGACGCTTTCAGGTTGTTTTTTCGGGCATAGGCGCGGATTTCCTTCATAATGAAAGTCAGCTTATGAAGGTTCACGCGGCATACCCGTTCCAGATAATCCACACGTCCGAAACGCCAGCTTTCATAATCTCCAGCGGATAATACGCCTAAATCCATCAGCACCTGAACGGGCGAAGCCACGCCGTCCTTTTGAAGCTGACTATACATGGAATCATGTATCTTGCCGACAATATCTCCATTGTTCATTTTCATCACCTGCTTGTTAAAATATTGTAGCATACTCAGGATAATAGTTCCAGCCCGCAGCTTCGCGTATCGCCGTAGGGTTATTCTTCTTTTGGTGCGGTCGGATCGTCCCCTGAAAATTCTCCTAAATCATCATCAGAAAGCAGAAAATCGTCCCCTGGCTCTGTCTCGCCGGACAAGGGCGTATCTTCCTCCTCATATTCGGGTTCATCTTCGTCCGTATCCACAGCCTGGTGTTTCGGCTTATATATTTTGAAGTAATATCCTGCGCCGCCTGCGGCTATAACTGCCAGCAGTACAAAGATCAGCGTACTGTCGCCGCCCTTTTCCGGCTGAGATTTGGGTTCGGTTTTGGACGTTGTTTCCGGTTTGGGGGTGGTCTGAGGCGTAGGCACGGCACTCACACCACTATTGCTGTTCCCTTTTTTGGCAAGGGAGCGCAAATCATCCTCTGTGACAGCATTTAAAAAGTAGACATTTTCACTTTGCCTCTGGCGGTCTATGATGAGATAAAAGACATTCTTGTCTTGTGTAGTGATGGTGAAAAACTCCTTGCCATCGCCATCCGTGGCATTATCGACCGTCGTACCGGTGCCCTCCGGCGTAAAGGGATGAGTCTGTGCCGGAACAGCGGATTCCGTGGTTTTCGGGGTAGATGCCGCCGATGTATTCGTGGCAGCTGACGAAGCCTTGTAATACGGGTTCTCTACCTGCACGGTTCCCGACCGGTTTCCCGCAAGGTCCACCGCATAGACCGAAACATACTGTCCGGTTCCGGAATAGGTCCAAAGAGGGGTATCCAGCACTCCCTTTGCGGGGTAGCTGACCTTGTGGCCGTCAATGTAGACTGCCTCTACACCGGAATCCTCATCTTTTGCTTCGATATGGAGGGTTTCACCGGAAAGTCTGGCGGTGAGTGTCGGGGCCTTAGTATCGGCAGAGCCGGAGGCATATGCTGTCATGTGCAGTAAAAATGCGCTCATAAAAAGCATGAGCGCTAAAACGGTAAGCATTTTATTCTTCATGGTTGTCCTCCTTGTTGGGAACGGATTTTGCACTCATGGCGCTGACAAACCGCGCGAACTCATCCTCCGTCATTTTTTCCTTTCTGAATATGGCAACGATTTCGGCGTTTTCCAACTCGGTTTTCTGCCGCTCCAGTTCCCGTAAACGGGCCTGGAATTCCGCGATTTTTGTTTTCGTTTTCTCGATTTCTCCCATCACTTTTTGTATTCTGGGGTTCATAGTCTAAAATTCCTCCTTTTATCGGTTATTGACGGTCATTTGCGCTGTCCGGAGTTTCGGCAAAGAACAGCGGATTGAGATACCGTCCGTTTTTCAGTACCTCCAGGTGCAGGTGCGGCCCTGTGGAGCGCCCGGTGTTGCCGGACTTGGCAATTACGTCGCCTTTTTTTACCTGTTGTCCGACGCTTGCAAGCAGCCGGTCACAGTGGGCATACTTTGAAACCAGCCCGTCCTTGCCTTCGATGGCGATATAGTAGCCGTAGCCGCCTGCGTCAAAGGCCGCCTGGATTACCTTCCCGTCATGCCCTGCCAAAATGTCCGTGCCTACGGGAACGCCGATGTCGATGCCCTTGTGATAATCCTTTGCGCCTGTGACAGGATGGATTCGCCAGCCGTAATAACAGGTAACATGGGGTATCCAGTCAAAGTCAAAGGGACTTGCAATATACTGCCGGTTGCCCTTTGTCTGCATATTCAGGCCGTACATTTCCCGCTCGTCGGCGTTCATATTCGGCTGAAGCACATCGGTGAAGGATTTGGAGGTAAGGTTGATATTAAGGATATGCCATTCATAGGGCACTTCCACTGTATAGCTCTCTCCGGTTTCCGGGTCGGTTCGGGTTTCGGTGCGGTAGCGGATTTCTGTTTGCGCCACAAATTCAAGCCGGTACTGTTCGTTGAAAATCCGCTGAAGCTCAGTTTTTATGGTGGCAAAAGTGAAGTCCTGGTATTTCGCGGAGAGGTAGGCCATCAGTTCAAATAGATTGTGGCTGATATCGTCTACATTGTACCGGTACTCGTCATAGCCGGGGTGTTCCGCCTGCGCGTTCTGAATCCGCATTAGCAGGTTGGTTTCCCATTCCGTATAAGTCAGCTCCGCATCGTCGATATCCTCATCCTCGGCGGTGTAGCTGGACATCAGGACGGACGAAAACCCTCCCATTGCCATGTTGGTACAGGAGGTAAGGAGCGTTGAAAAAGAAAATACCATCAGGAGCAGCAGCGCGATCCCGCCGATCACCATCGGATGACTGCGTACAAAGCCCGACGCAAGTTTAATAATTTTACCGCCCGCTGCACCGGCTTGTTTCATCAACTGTGCCGCTTGTTTGGATTCTCGCGCCGCTTTTGCGTACCGGCGCTTGATTTTTTGTTTCTGTATAAACCGGGACAGCAGATTGGTTCTAAGCCGGGGATTTTCATGCAGCAGCTTCTGATAGGCTAGTTTGGCATTGTGTTTTGCCGAAAGCCGCTCCAGCTTCGCCACACGGCGATAGGGCGCGGTCTTATGCAGGCGGTAGGCTGTGCGCAGTCCGCCTTCGGCAAGCAGTTCCCCCTTGTGGGCGGCCTCTGTGCCCGTATTTTCCTGTTCGGACTGAAACAGCTTGCTGTGGGCATAACTCATGGATAAATTCGCGCCGGCCCTTACAGGGCGGAGCGGAAGCACGCCTTTGAAATTGGACTGTCGGGCTTTGACCTCAGCTTCAAAGCGGATTTTGTGACCGTGCTTCTTCTGCTTTTCATCAAAAACACGTTCTGCCCTGATTTTTTTCCTTTCTGGGAGCCTGTACCGCGCCTGTTCCATTTTTTTGTCGATTTTTTCAGCTTTTCGCAGTGCCTTAGCGAGCTTTTTCCCGGAAGCGGACTGTTCCTCTGGGGAAAATTGGAGCTTGCCCGGTTTTGGAGCTCTACTGGAGGATTTAGCGGATGGGGTTGTCTGATGCGAAGTCGGAACGTCCTGTGGGGACGGCATGGGCGGCGGAGTCTCCTTCACGCCGATGCCGCCTGTTTGGGACACAGGCTGTCCGTCTGGTGGACGGGCCGCATCCTGGCTAAACCTTTGGTAATATGCCGTTCCTTGTTGCAGTGCGGGCTTATCGGTCGCAGCGGTCTGTTCCTTTTCAAAATGCAGCCGGCCATGAAGGGAAGCATCAGCCGGATTTTCAGAAAATGTATCTGTCTGGTAAATATTCTGCGACTGCTGCTTCCCGTTCGCTTTAGCCTGAGTTTTTGGATGCAACCCACTTTTCCCTGTCCGGTCGGGCATCCGCTCACCCGGTATTCCTTGAACTGCATATAGGGAAGTGTTGGACTGACCGACTGTACCTGCCGGATGCTCTGCACCGGGTGTCGGTTCCATACGTCTGATTTGCTCTACATTTTTGTGCTGTGAGGAATGACGGAGGCGCGCAATGTCCGGTCTGCCGGACTCATGGGCAAGTGCTTCCTGCTGCGGTGCTTTGCCCTTTTGCAAATTAAAATCCTGCCCTCGCCGGCTGATGCGGTTTTTTTCGCCAGTGGCGGCGTTGACCTCCACCAGCCCGTCGCGGGTCATTTTGTGGGTAATCTTATCCTTTGCCTGAAATCTGTCTTTGCGTGACACTTTGCTTTCTCACCTCCGTTGCAAGGCACCGGGCGGCAGGTACGCCCTGATGCAGATTTACAGGCTGACCTCCGCCTTTTTCCGCTGGGGGGCAGGAGTGTTCTGCGCCGTTTGTGCCGCCTGCTCCTTGAGCGCTTGCAGATTTTTCAGGATGGACGGCTTCTTCTCATTCTTTCCCGTCTCTTTTTGGTTTTCACGATGCATGACAGAGCGTTGTTCCAGCTTTCCGAGACTGTCAAGGGCCGAAGCTGCCTGTCGTTTGATAGCAGTTGAGCAGGCTTGATCCAGCCGGTAGGGAGCCTGTATGAGCTTTGCCAGCTTGCCCATGGGCTTTGCTTCCTGGATCGCCTCTTTTCCCTGAACCGCACGGCCCATATTTTTCACATGCCTGCCGATCTCATGGTACTCGGCGCTGACAGCCGCAATCTTTTTCATGGACTGTTCATCATAACGGATATTACGGTCCATGCTTTCCTGCACCTTCTCCAGCCCTTGCCGGATGTGAAAGAGGGACGCAAGGCCGTCCAGCGCCGCTATGCCTTTTTCCTTAAAAGCAGCCACGGCATTTTTACAGCCCTCAATGATGCCGGCTTTTACTGCTTCCAGCCGTTCCCTTGTTTCGGTAATTTTGTTTTCCAGCGCCTGGATTGCCTTTTGCAGGGAAGTCCTGACCGGATGATTTTTTTCTTCCCGCATGTCGGCAAGCTCCCGGCGCATGGCTGAAAGCTCGCCCACTGCCGCGTCAAGCTGACGTTCCATTGCGCCCACATAACCGATGACGTCCAGAAAATCCTTAGCGCTTACGCTGTTTTCTTTCAGGATGGCTAAAAGCTCCTTTACATGCTCATTTTCCAAAAGCGGCGCGCTTTGGGTTGTAGTATCGTTCATAGATTAAAACACCTCCTGTTGCTTATATTTGAAGGATCAGACTCATGCGCCCTTCACTTCATCCGGCTTTGTGGTCATGATGCGGTACAGCTCCGTATCCTTGGGGAAGCGGTCAATGAAGGGTATGATGGTATTGCCGTAGAACAGCAGGCCTTCACCGGCTCCTGAATGGGTCACATAGGACAGCTGGTGGTTGGAGATGCCCAGCTGCTTTGCGAGTATCTGCCGGTCGCCGCCTGCCTGGTTCAGCATATAGATGAAGTCGGAGTTTTCCAGAATGTTTTCGATTTCACGGGAAGCCAGTAAATCCTTGACGTTCTGCGTGAGCGCCGAGGGGATGCCCCCCCATTTTCTGAACCGCTTCCAGATTTCCAGCGAATAGGCGGCGGTCTGTTCTTCCTTCAAAAGCAGGTGGAATTCGTCCTGGTAGAACCAGGTGGTGCGGTGAGTGGCACGGTTGGCGGTCACACGGCCCCACACCTGATCCTGCAAAATCAGCATTCCCAGCTTTTTCAGCTGCTTGCCCAGCTCCTTGATGTCATAGCACACCAACCGGTTTGTGATGTCCACGTTGGTACGGTGGTTGAACACATTTAAAGAGCCTGTAACATAGATTTCCAGCGCAGTGGCGATGTGCTGGGCTTCCGGTTCGGTCTGCTTGCGGAGCAGGTTGTACAAATCCTGCAAGATGGGCATTTTCTCCGGGGATGGGGCTGCAAGGTATTCCCGGTAGACCAGGCGGACACACCGGTCAATGATGGTTTTTTCCACCGGCTGCAGGCCCTCCTTGCCGCCCACAATCAGTTCGCACAGGCTGAGGATAAAGTCACTTTTCAGGGTCAAAGGGTCTTCATCATCACTGTAATCCGGGTTGATATCCATGGGGTTGATGTACTGTGCCGATACCGGCGACAACTTGACCACCTGGCCCCCCAGCCGGTTGACAAGAGGGAAATATTCGGCTTCCGGGTCAGATATGATGATGTCGTCATTGGTTAAGAGGAACACATTGACAATTTCCCGTTTGGCGGCAAAGGACTTGCCGGAGCCGGGAGTGCCTAAAAACAAGCCGTTGGGGTTTTTCAGGCGTTTGCGGCTGGCCATAATGAGGTTATTGGAGAGGGCGTTCAGACCGTAGTACAGGGCTTCTCCCTGCTGGAACAGCTCCTGGGTGGTAAAGGGTACAAAAATCGCCACCGACGAGGTGGTGAGTCCACGTTTGATCTCGATCTGGTTCAGTCCTACTGGGAGACTGCTCATCAGTCCCTGCTCCTGCTGGTAGTCAAGGCGTTTCAGGGCACAGTTGTATTTCTGTGCGACGCCTGCCGCCTGAAAGATGTCGTTTTCCAACTGCTGTCTCTTTTTTGCCGTGTTGAGTACAAGGACAGTAACAAGGAACATACGTTCATTGCGGTTCTGCAAATCCTCTAAAAGTGTTTTGGCTTCATTGCCGTAGGTGGCAAGGTCAGTAGGAATGATGTCCATATCATAGCCGCTTCTTACGGCTTTTTTCTGTTCCTCAATTTTCATTTTATCGAGGTCGGACAGCTTGCGCTTGACGGTCTTGATGGCTTCCGCCTGGTCAATGCTGCGGATGTGCAGATTTACGGTGACAGCCGTATCCAAATCCAGAAAATCCACCAGCATTCGGTCGGTAAGCTCCGGGGCCAGGATGGATAAAAAGCTGACCGCGCCGTAGTGTTCCCCCATGCGGAAGGTCTTGCCGTCCCGGAAATCAAAGCTGGTGGGGGCGATATAGTCCCTGGTGGAAAGTCCGGTTTTGGGGATATCCTCCCACGAAAACCGCAGCTTTTCCTGACCGTCGGGGTGGAACTGGCCGTGAAGCACCTCCAGCCGCTCAAGGCCGCTCAAGGTACGGGCTTTGACGCCCATGGTTTTGAAATTGGCGAGAATATCCGCTTCCACCCGTTCCATGCGGGGCTTGGCGGCTTTGAGGGAATCCGCTTCGATTCCGAAGGTGATGAATTTAGTTTTGACCAGCCCGTTATTGCCCTTGGCAAGCTGGTTTTTTAGCATATCGGCATACTCGCGGCGGATGGAGTTGTACTCGTCCTCCTGCTCGGGAATGTCGATGGACTGCTGAAATTCTTTCAGGTTACCGTACTGGTTGATAAAGGAAAGTTGGACGCTGACCGAGGAATCAAAATAGCTGAGGAAATTGCAGTAGTTCTCGAATATCTGCGTCTTATCCTCGTTTTGGGCCAGCTGGTAAGTGATGTCCTGAAAGACAATGGTCTTGGTATACAGCCGGTCGGTGACGCGGCAGACGCCGTCCCGGTACATTTCCCTGTAAGGTATGGACTGCTGGGCGGTTTGCGGTGCGTCGGCGCGGCCAAACAGCTTCATCCTTACAGAAGCAGCAAAGCCGCCCGTGTTACCGGACGGCTTTGGCGCTGTCTTTTTTCCCTGCAAGGCTTTTCTGTTTTTGGTTTGACGGACGTTTCCCGGCAGGCGCTTTTTTTGCCTTGTCGGCTGTTTTTTCTTGGTTGGCAAAGGCTTTTCCCTCCTTTTCGATGATTTCATACAGGTTTTCTGTTACATATGGACGCCTGCCCGGCCAGAGCCGGGTGCGGAGAAGGTTGCGCAGTATTTTTTCGGCGGGCTGTCCATCCTTTTCGTACATGGCGAGAAAGAACAACGGCAGCATCAGCCCGATCATCAGAAGCATCGCGCCCTCACTGCCCAGCGTCCCGCGCGTCAGAAGATAGGCAGGAACGCCGATAGCCCCAGCCGCGCCGAAACAGATGAGCTGGCGCTTGGTAAGGTTTAGCGCAACCTTGGTTTTGACCTTGGAAAGGTCTTTGGGTACAGGTACAAATGGCATGGATTCACCTACTTTTCTTCACATTGATATGAGGTGGTAAAAAGCTAACGCTCAAAGCCGGATTTCTTTGTCGGAGAGGATATATCACTTTTCGTTTTCTTCGCCGCTCTGCGCAGTTGGGAACGTATGGACAGCTTTTCAGCAACTTCATGCGGTACTTCATCGGCAGTGTTAAGATGCTTGGACTGGTTGTCATGTTTATCTGCCTGCCTGTTTCTCCGCTGCTTGTAGGTAAAGGCTGGCGCAATGCCTTCAAGCTCCTTGCGCCGCTTTACTCTGTATCGTTCCGTGTCCTCTTTATACAGGTAATACCAATCCTCATCAAAGCTGTACACTCCCACCATGCCTGTGGCGTTTCCGGCCTTGTAAATCAGTTCATACTTAAAAAGAGAATTCGGGTGACAGTCAACTCTGATCAGGTCAAGCTTTAATTCTTCCGTAATGACCACCTCCGGTACAGACAGTAAAAAACACCGGCGGTTTTCCGGTGTTTGGGTATTTCCTGCAAGATTTTATCCGGTCCTGTATTCCTCTGTTTCTTCCACATGGAGAAATCCCTGGACGGCGGCTTCAATGATTCCTGAAGCTGCAAGGGATACATGCGTATTTCCTTTGATTAGAAATCCGTCACGCGTTATATAGTTTTTTGGCAGCTGCTTACTGGAAGACCGGGGATAATAAACTTGATCAGTGTCCTGGGATGTATTCTTTTCTTCGCTCATGAGCATCATCTCCATAAATATATTGGGGATATAGGCTTTATTGCACTCATTGGCCCCCTCCTTAGTGCGCGCCGAAAATGGTCTTCGACAGGCTCCCGGTCTTAAACAGGGAAAAGCATAAGAGCACCGTGTAACCCACAACACCCCAAATCGCTGTGTGGATGTTGCTGGAAAAGACCGTGCTGTTTAATAAAACTGCGTAAATGGCAATACAGACCATGATGAGAAAGCCCTGGAATGCCACGGCAAACAGGGATTTTAAATAGTTCTGTCCCATGCTGCCCCATTCCCGGTTGACCATAGTAGCAAAGGGAATGGCCGCCACTGAGGTGGTAAGATAGATTTCCAGCATACGTCCGTAGATGATCAGGAAGATGCAGATGGACAGGGCTTTCATGCACAGGCTGAGAATAGCGGATTCCATATACAGCCCCATCAGCGTATACCATTCCATGGCCTCCAATTGGGTCTGCAGGCTGTCCATGGCAAGGTTGATGTTCAGGCTGCCGGATATGATTCCGGCACTGCCGTTCACTGCCCGCTGGGCCAGATCGAATACACCCATGACAATATCAAAGGTATGGGTGAGGATGTAGGTGGCTGCAAAGGTCTTGAAAATCCATTTGAAGAAAATCCAGGTGTCAAAGTCGTGCATGTTGTTTTTCTCAATGATGAGCTGGATCAGCTCATAGCACAGCACAAAGGTCAATATCATCCCGGCGACGGGGAGGATTACGGTGTCCGAAAGAGACTTAATCATGGAGAAAATGCCGGAGTTCCAGCCCTCCGGCGTTTGCCCCACCTGGCTTGCGATTTCACCGACCCGGGTGTTCACTTCGTTGAACATACCCTGATAGTTGCCGGTGATACCGCCGATTAAAGCCTCCTTCATCCATTCGGTAATTTTGTCAAAAAGGAAGCTCATAGGCAGGCTCCTTAACTAAACAGGCCAGACAGCAGGGGAATGAGCTTCAGTCCGATGAGCACCACGCCGCCGCCCGCCATGAGCTGCTTCATGCCCTGGGATTTCGCACCCGGATTATCGTTGCCGTACCCCTCCAAAAGATTGATGACGCCCCACACGGCAAGGCCTGCGCCAAGCGCGATAACGAGGACTTTCAAGACATTGATGGCTTCTGTGAAAAATTCCATAGATTGTATGCCTCCTTTATTTTGGTTTGAATTTATTGAAAAAGATAACAATATGAAACGGAGCCAAAAGCTCCGGCTGGACAAAGGGGTAGCCTGGGAGGAATACCTTGACAGGCTGTGAAACGAAAAAGCCCTCCCTGCGCATGAAAATCACAGAACAGAGAGGGCTACAGTACGGCTTCTGCATCCTTATCCGGCTCAAACTCGTAAACCTCGTATTCCTCGTCGGGTTTAACTTTTAGCCTGGTGGACAGAAAGCGTTCGATGGAAAAGGTGTTTTTGGGATTGGCGTCAGACAGGTATTTATAGTTCCTGTGCTGAGTGATGTCGTATTTGTCCGAGAAAAAGGGCCGGACACCGCGCAATTGCAGGATACATTTGGAACCGTCCATCACCGCCAGCTCATCCATGGCCATAAGCTCCCGGCCCAGCTTCTGGTAGTTCTGGCCGTAGGAGGGCGAGTTCCCTTTGGTAATGCTGCTGTTGAGCATGTCGATAGTCTCTTTCCCAAGACTTTCGGTGAGGTCTTTCAGAGTGGTTTTTTCCGAGCCGCCGAGGAAAATCCGGGTATCCATGTTGCCGATAATGGTTTCGGCATTGTCCTTATAGATGGCTTTTAGCTGGCTCTGCGCCTGTAAAATGACGCAGGCGGAAATCTCCCGGCTTCGGATGGTGGCAATGAGCTTTTCAAACTTTGGAATTTGGCCGATGTTGGCAAACTCATCCAGGAGGCAGCGTACATGCACCGGCAAGCGCCCGCCGTATTCGTTATCCGCCTTGTCGCACAGGAGATTGAACATCTGGCTGTACAGGAGGGCGGCGATAAAGGAAAAGCTGTCGTCGGTGTCGGAAATAATGACGAACAGTGCGGTCTTGCGGTCGCCCAGGGTGTCCAGTTCCATTTCATCATAGGCAATCAGCTCCCGCATTTCCTTGATGTCGAAGGGAGCAAGGCGTGCACCGCAGGAAATGAGAATGGATTTTGCCGTCTTTCCCGCCGCCAATTTATACTTTTTATATTGCCTTACGGCGAAATGCTGGGGCTCCCGTTCCTCCAGCGCGTCAAATATGAAATCCACGGCATTTTTAAACGATTCGTCATCCTCCCTGACCTCCATGGCGTTGATCATCTCCACAAGCGTATTGAGGTTGCGTTCCTCGTCGGGTGCCTCATAGTGGATGTAGCCGATTAAGGCACAATACAGCAAGGTTTCGGCTTTCACCCAGAAATCATCCCCAGCTTTACCTTCGCCCTTGGTGTTGGCAATGAGGGCTGTGACCAGCTTCAAAATGTCCTTTTCGGAACGGATGTAGGCAAAGGGGTTGTAGTGCATGGACTTTTTAAAGTCGATGGTATTGAGGATTTTGATGCGGTAGCCGCTTTTTTGCAGGAGCTTCCCACACTCCAGAATGAGGGTGCCCTTGGGGTCGGTAATGACGTAGGAACTGTGGAGCTGCATGAGATTCGGCTTCAACCAGAATCTCGTCTTGCCAGAGCCGGAACCGCCCACAATCAGCACGTTTTTATTCCGGGCGTACTTGGGCTTTTTCGGTCGGTTGTTCATGGTCAGCCCCTCGGTGGCTGTTAAAATGATGTTCTGCTCCGGCTTTTCATCCATGTAGGGCTTGATGTCGGTGGGCGTTCCCCAGCGGGCGGAGCCGTATTCCCTGTCCCTGCGCCACTTTTTGGCATTTTTCTTTTTAAAATATACCGTGGCAGAGACAGCAGCGGTGCCAATGACGCCTGCCAGCAGGTCATGGGGATGGAGAGAGGGCAGCGGTCTTGCCATTACGGAGTCCAGTATGCTGATGCTGCCGACCAGTTGATCTAAAACATTTGTGTCGGGAGCCAGCCGCCAGGCTTCACCCAGCTTATCCGCGAACCAGAATACCGGCACATAGGGAAGATTGGGAAGGACATATTTTCGCAAATTGTCGGTATTCATCGCTCCGGCCCTCCCCGGTCTTTGTTTTTCACACGGTCAATCACCGTGTTCTTGACAAGCTCTTTGAACCTGTTCAGCTGTGCCAGCACGGAGGGTTTGGCAGCATTTCGTTTCAGCGTTTTGGCACTGAACTCCGAAAAAGCGGCGGTCATGGCGTCAGCATCGCGGGCTTTGAAGAATACCAGCCATTTGGGGGGCGTTGAGACAGTGTCCCTTTTCAGCGCATAGTCAATGCCGTATTTGCGGGCGTAGGGCTCAAAGCTTTTGATATTCTGATCGGTAATCTCGATATTGGATAGCCCCGCATTCTGCTTGGCAAGCTGTTTTAGCGTTTGTTTGCCCTGTGGGGGTGCGTCCCTGGCCTGCTTCATTCTGCGCAGCGCGGCATTCATGGCCCTGGCCAACAGCCTGCCAGTCAGCTTTGTGCCTTTTACTGTCAGCGCCACGGTTTTCTCATTGACTTGTTCCTGCATCTCTCAAACTCCTTTCCTTTAAAATTTCTGCATTACAGGCCGGCAGCATTAAAATCCTCCATCAGGGGAATAATGCCGTTTTCTTTCAGTGTTTTGTACAAAAACAGGCGTCCTGCCTGTGTCCAGTAGGTGTGCATGACGCTTCTTTCTTCGTTGACATGATAGGTTCTTGAACAGGTGTATCCCTTTCCGACAAGGCCCTGATACAAAAGCCAGGTGCCGCCCAGCTTGAACTGGATGCCCAGCTCATGCAGAAGCTGGTTGAAGGATACCGCCGTCATGCCGTAATCCTTGGCAATGACGCTGACCTGCACGGCATTTTTGCTTTGCAGGATGAGGTCGTAATACCGCGCCTTGGGCGCAAGGGCTTCGATATGCTCTCTTAAAACAGTGTTTTGCTCCCGTTCCGCAAGCAGCCTGTCTAAAAGCTCGGAGGTAAACTCGGAGCTCTGGAACATTTTTCCAAGGATTTCCTCGGTGATGTAGGCCCCGTGCCTGCGGATGGAGGGAAGCACTTCGCTTGTCACCCAGCGTTTGAACTTTTTTGCCTGGGGAAGCTTGCTGGAGAGGATAAGGCTGTACAGACCGGATTCGTTGATGATGGTCATGTTGCGGTTTTGTCTGCCGTCGTGAATCGCGACGTCAGCTTTATCTTCCTCATCAACATGCTTCTTTAATGCGTCGCGGGTATTTTGGTAATTCAAAATGTCCGCTACATCCTTGCCCACGAACCACGGCTGACCGTCGATTTCCAGAACTCGGACTTTTCCAAATTCTTCGTTTTCAAACACTTGCAGCTTGTTTTCCATTTTTCTGCGCTCCTTTCCTTATTAAATAGAAAGCGCCGCCCTGTTCGGACGGCTTCTTTGCTCCTGTTCCTTTTGCTCCCGTATTGCTACCAGCAGCGTATCGTTGTAATCCTTGCCTGCAGGCGGAGGGGAAACGGTGATGCAAAGCGTCCGGTCACGGAGCATTTCATCTTCATAGACCGCCGCCTTGATTTTTTCAATGGCTTCCAGACCGGCTTTGTCATTATCCAGCCCCAACACGATATGGTTTACCTGCGGATGCTGCTGTAAGAATTGCAGCAGCGCCAGAGGCGACACACCGCCTAATGAAAGGTAGTGGCGGCCTTCCCAGCCGGCATCCTTTCTCTTTTGCAGTGTCGCCATAGAGAGGGTGTCAATGGGAGCCTCGGCCACCATTACAATTTCTCCGGGTGGAGCGCAGGCCGGAAGCAGAAAGCCAAACCGCTTGTCGCTGCCCTCCATATCCTGCCGTAAGCCGCTGGTTGTCCCGCGCACACAGGCGAAGCGCACCTTGCCGTGTTTATCTTTCTGTCCGACAAACACACAGTTGTGATATTTGCGCCCCTCATACAGTGTACCGGCTTCCACGCACCGTTTAAGAATATCCCGGTCAATACCCCGGCCTAACAGGTAAGCAATGGCGCGGTCATTGTTGACGTTTTTTGCAGGCAGGGCAAATGGCTTGGCTTTTTTCGGCGGCAGTGGCTTCGCCGTGCTGGCTGGAATAGGAGGCGGCGGCCCGGCACGGACGTCATAAGCTAGGGTCTGCACCGCTTCCGTAAATTCCATGCCCCGCACCTTGACGAGGTAATTCAGCGCCGTTGTGCCCCCAAAGCCACGGCTGTGCCAGTGCCATTTGCCGTTGGAGACGGTCAGGCTGTCATGGTCGCGCAGGCGGTATTCATGGCCGGTTTTTTTTAGGTTATGGGGCTCATTGGCAAGCAGGTAATCCAGAAGATCCACCTGCTTAGCCCGCGCAATCTGTTCCTCCGTCACCCACGGCATGGCGGCGTCTCCATTCTGGCAATACGGTTCATTTCGGTTTTCAGGCAGGTGCCGTCGCTGAACCGGCAGAGAAAACCGTGGTTTGGATAGGGGCAGCCTTCACAGAGCGTTTCCTGTTCCGTGCAGTATATACGGTCATCGTTATATCCTAACGGCTCCCGCTTCGGGGTATAGAGCGGGCTGCCGTTCTTTCTGTTCATTGGAAAATTCCTCCTAGAAAAAACTCGTGGTCACGGGGCAGAAAGCCCCGAAACTACGGTATTATATCGTCGACTACATGTAGTCAACGTACTTTTTTATTCATATAGCAACCCTCGAAGATGTTCCAGTTCTATGCGAAGCTTCCGATTTTCTTCTTCCAGTTTTGCTATGCGCTTATCTTTTGTTTCAATAATCACGTCCTTTGAACGCGATGTTTTGTCATATTTAGCACGTTTGTTCATTTCGTTATTCACATCACATGCCCGTTGTTCTTCAATTCTTTTTCGTATATCCACATCTTCATATAAAAAGCTTTTTGAAATACCACTATACCTATAGACACTATTAAAATTCACTTTCTTCCCAGATACAACCAACTGGTTGATTGCAACCAGTGCCTTTGCTTTTGCTTCTTGTGTTCTTTTTCTATCGCTTTCGAGTAATCCTTTCATTTTATCAGCCATCACACTCCTCCCGATGAATGCCATTTTTATGGATCAGCCCTTCCTTCTGGATTCGTGAGAGCATCTTTTCAAGGATTTCAAGATAATTCCGGTTCTTTTCTTCCCATTCGCTTCTCCCAAGTGTTTTGCTGATTTTTAGATGCTCTTTCACTTTTTCAATCTCTTTCTCATACTCTGCAATATTGTCACGGCTAGTACAGAAGTTAGCACAGTCAAGGCATTGGTTTATCTGTTGGCGGCATGGCAGTTTTGCTGGTTTAAAGCACAATCCGAATGGGACTCTCACAGCATCCAGATTCTTGCGGATAAATTCATATCGGATTTCTTCTTTTAGCTTTTCCTTATGCCCATTAGGCGGCGTACTTTCAAGATGCAGAAGGTTTAGTTTCTCTGTCTCTTTCCATTTCCTATACAGCATGTTTTCAGTGACCTTCGAATAGTGCAACGTCATTTGAAGGCTGCAATGTCCTAGAATCTGCTGAATGATTCCTATGGGCATTCCCTGCTCTGTATATTCTAATGCCCTCGTATGTCTTAGGGCATGAGCCTTGAAATGGTATGGCTTTTCATCCCCGTCAAGGATTCCTTTCTTGTCTATCAATTGCTGTACGGCTGCTGAGAATGCTGGTTTGCTTAATGGAAGCCCTTTACAGCGCCCTTCATAGGTATTGAACAGGTATTTATCTGGATTATTGTCATCTGTGCTGCGCTTCACTGCATCATCCACAATCTTTTTTACCATATCTGCTACTTCTTTACGGATTGGAATCTTTAAAAGTGGTATCCCTGTCTTTGTGATCTCTGCACACAGATAAGGAATGTATTCTTTGTCATGGCTATTCCACAGATGCTCTAGACAACTGTCATATCTGAGGTTCAGAACATCTGTCCCACGCCATCCTGTCTCCCGGAGCAGGACATATACTGGCATCATTTCTACAGGTTCTATCTCGCCAATGCAGACATCTAGTTGCCATCTGATTGGTTCTGGCACATATTTTACTTTTCCCATGGTATCTGCTGACCGCTCACGCTTTGGTATATCATCTTCAAATATCAGTCGGTTTACATCCTTCTTCGGTGCTTGTGGGTACTCAGCAAGCTGTATATAGTCAATAAACTGCCGGATAAACGAGACTGCCTTGCTGCGAAATGTAGCGTTTTTACCTTCATAGTCACCGGCAACCCAGCCTAAGTATTTTTCAATGTCCTGCCTTGCAAGTCTCTCAAGGAAGCCATCTGTATATCTATGGGCATAAAAAGTCCTAAAAAAGTATCGGATATACATCATCATTTCTGTGCAATAGGACCAGCTTCGTTTGATGACAAGGCGGCTCATAAAGCGCTTTGTCATTTCACGGTAATAGGTTGGTATATTCTCGAAGCTTATGCTGACCTTCTCGCGTTTTCCTGCCGCTGATACTTTTGTGCCTGGAATACGGGCGGCACGCCAGACATCCTTTTCTAGCTCATCACGGTCACCATAGTAATCCGTGATGAACTTGGCAGCTCCATGCTTTAATTGCAGATATCTGTAGCTTTCTGTGTCATTCAGTCCTGCATTTTCTAATTCCCTGTCATAAGTGTTCAGCCCATTAAAGCTTGTTACATTCCTTATTGATGACAGCAGTTTTCCTATGTTTGCTATCGCCTGCCGGTAGTTCTTATAGACACTGATAGCTTCGATAATCCCATCCTTCATAGAGTAGAGTAGGAAGTATTTCATTTCTACTTTTAATCGCTCATTTTTGTATGAACTGAAGTCACAAAGAAGCCAGTGACCTGACTTTATCACGGGTATTAAAGCCTCCTTGAAACTTTCGGCATCCATGTACCATCTATCATTATCTTTCCAGTAATCTCCTTCTGATGACAGATATTGAATCATCCGATAGTATCTTTCATCAAATAACTCATATTGGGTACGAGTTGCTGTTTTCATTACTGACCAGCCTCCCTTCCCATGGAGGGGATTTTGAGGCTCTCTGTTACTTTCCTAAACGCTTCTGCCACTTCCTCTTCTGAAGGATGGACATAGGTATCTAATGTTGTGTAAATGTTTTTATGTCCTGCACGGTGCTTGAGCATTTCCGGTTCCCATCCCGCCGAATAAAGCAGGCTAAGCGATGTGTGGCGAAACATATGAGGCGTCACTCTGATGCTGGTCTTTTTGCGCAGACTTCGAAAGAGATTATCCACATCTGTGTAATCCATTGCGCTTCCTTTCATGGCTCCCTTAAGTTTGAGGAATACATGATTGGTATGGATTTCAGCGGTATGGTGCTCACAGATATACTCTGTGAATAAATCCATCAATTCCTGTGTACAATCTAGCCTTCGTGGGCTTGATACTGTCTTGATCTCTGCCTGGTTCTCCAGTTCTCCCCTATCATGCAGAGTAATGGTCAGTCCTGCCATATCGAAATCTTCAAGCCATAGGGAAAGGGCTTCACCAATCCGCATTCCTGTCTCAAACAGTAGATACAGCAGGAGGTAGTCTCTTAAGTTTGTGCAGGAATTGAGAAGTACTGTGGCATTTTCCTTGCTAATGGTTCGGAGCTGCATCCTTGGTACCGGCAGCTTTAGGATATGGCTTTTTATCCTCCTGTTCTCCGCTATTCCATGTAGGAAACTCCTGTAATTTCTGCCTGGATCCCTAACAAACTTCGCTAGTTTTTCTGATAGCTGGTTTTCCATGCCTTCATGTCGGAGAAGATAGTCGTAAAACATAACAATCGTGTCTACCATTGCATTGATTGTCTGTGGCTGATGCTCTGGCTCAAATCGAATAGGGACTACTTTCTTTAGGATATCGGGGTTTTTAAGCCATGCCAGAAATCCCGCAAGGTCATCAATATTTACCTGCTCATAATCCTTTCCGGCTTCTCCAAGATAAGTGAAAAAGTGTTTCAAGTGGATGCAGTGCATCCTGAGCGTGTTTCTTGCATATCCAGTATTGTCTTTGAACTTCAGATATTTCAGCACTGGCGACACCGGTGCTCCTGTGTCATAAGCCAGATAGTATCTGATCCTTCCATCCACTGTCTTTAGTTTTACTATTTTCATTGTTCATGCTCCTTTCTTTAGTTGCATGAACAACAATAGCATTTTTTCTTAACGTCGGCTACGTTAACTACCTTGACTATACATCACGAGTTTTGAGTGTAGTCCACGTTAAATATACCTACGTTGACTACGTTAACTACTATGATTTATGACCACGAGTTATCCTTCGTGTTGTTTTTCTATGGAGACAAAGCAAAAAACGGGGCGCTCGCCATCATTGACGAACGCCCCGGTTTTTACTTTGTCTCTGATTCAATTTAACTTACCGCCTGTTTTTTATGCCAGTTTTCCAACAGTCCCATAATGACCTTTTCCATCTGTTTTGGCGTATAGTCCTGGGGAAAATATTGTTTAAGGCGGCTTCCGGCCAGTGTGAGCTTAACAGGTTCCTTTTTTTCCTCCGCCAAAATGGAATCGATCATTTCGGGGGTCAGTTCCCCCGACTGGCTGTGCTTTTTGAGCCTTTGCGCCTGCGGCAGGGACGGCGTGGCTTCATACTTCGCCATTGCATCCATCAGGCTTGACTGCTCCTTCCGGCTGAGATAGGACAGCTCTACGGCTGGATTAAATGCAATTTTCTTCGCATCCACCAGGTCAATCAGTCCGGGTACAAGCTCCGTCAGCCGGATCATCCGGTAAATTTGACTTTTACTTTCCCCGGCCTGCTTGGAGACAACCGTTACGGACAATGTACCGATGTCGATACCGTCCACCACGATACCACGATGCTTTAATGCCTCCAGCTTCATACGGTAGGCCCATGCCTTTTCGCTGGGTAGCAGGCTTTCCCTTTGTTCCAGATTGGTATCCACCATGATAATAACCGCTTCATCATCGTCCATTTCGCGCACAATAACGGGCATGGTGGTTCTTCCGGCCAATTCACTGGCAAGTTTACGCCGATTGCCCGCTACAAGCTCATAATTGCCATCAGTACGGGGACGGACAAGACCGGGGACAAGGACGCCGTATTTCTTGACACTTTCAGCAGTTTTCTTCATAGCCTCATCATTTCGCACCTGAAACGGGTGAAATTCAGGGGGACATAGTTTGTCAAGCGGCATTTCTATCACTTTCTCAGCATTTACTTCTGTTACGGTATCGCTTATACGGAAAATATCATCATAGCTGGCAAGTGCCAGAGCACCTTTTGTTTTAGCCAACGGAAAGCACCTCCCTTGTCAGGGTCTCATATGCCACCGCTACCTTTCCGCGCGGGTCATAGGTGTATATGCTTTTTCCAGTTTTGCTGATTTCGGAAGCACGAACCGACCGGGGAATATGGCTGAACATATGAAGCCTGCTTCCGTAAGCCTCATTCAGGGATTCCATGATTTCTTTTGCATCATTCGTCCGTTCATCCACCATTGTAGGCAGAATGCCGCCGATTTCAAGGCGGGGGTTGATCTGCCTGTGTACTCTTGCGATGGTTTTCAGCAGCAGCTCCAGCCCCTTTGCGGGCAGGTATTCGGCCTGCACAGGAATCAGCACGGAATCCGCCGCTGCCAGTGCGTTGACGGTCAACATCCCCAGAGATGGAGATGTGTCCAGAAGAATAAAGTCATATAGGTGCTTTACAGTTTCAAGATATTGGCGTAAAATGGTTTCACGGCTCATGGCGTTTACCAGGGAGATTTCCACACCAGAAAGCTCTATGCTGGCGGGCATAAGGTCAACGCCTTCCGCGTGATGGATAATCCCCGCTTTCAAAGGCAGGGGATTATCCTCTATAATTCCGCTCATAACTGTTGCCAGCGTGATGGGAATTCCGTCCGGCTTTGGATAGCCGAGACTGATGGTGAGCGACGCCTGCGGGTCTACATCAAGTACCAGGACCTTTTTGCCCTTCCGGGCAAGCCCGATTCCGAGACTGACGGTTGTGACTGACTTTCCGACTCCGCCTTTTTGATTGGATATGCTTATAATGGTTGCCATATAGTATACCTTCCTTTCCCAAATATTTTCGGTGCTAACATAACAAACGGTTTTTCCGCGTGGTTTTTTCGTTAGCTTTTCATGTGGAAAAAGAATGAAAAAGAATAACGACGAACCCCGAAAACCCTTTATACATGCGGTTTTACCGTTTCGTCGTTATTATACTATATGGGCACAGTTTTGCAACCCATTTATTAGATGATGGGGTTAGTGTTTTTCATATTCAAAGATTGTTAGGACACGCGTCCATTCGAACCACTTGTATCTACCTCCACCTTCAAAGACACGACCTAGCAAAAATCATTAGTCCTTTGGATTCTTTAGAGGATCCAGAAAATGATTGAAGTTGCTGATGTCTTCCGCAAACATGGCACCAGCTACCGACAAGCTCATAAGCTACCATACCCTGTTCATAAAGCAATGGGTGCCATTGAAAGTTGCCGAACAGCACAGTTAGGTGGTCATGTAGATGAATGTAATACCTGTGGTCATTTAAAAATATCATATAATTCTTGCCGTAACAGGCATTGTCCTAAATGCCAGGGACTTGCCAAGGAAAAATGGCTCGACCAAAGAAAAAAGGATTTGCTGCCAGTTCAGTATTTCCATGTGGTATTTACAATTCCTGATGAATTAAATCCTATTGCTTTAAGGAACAAGAGAGAAGTCTATAGTATCCTTTTGAAGGCTGCTTCAGAAACACTATTAGAGCTTGGTAAAGATCCAAAGCATCTAGGCGCTCAGGTAGGATTTACAGCAATACTCCATACCTGGGGCCAAAATCTTCTAGACCATCCACACCTTCATTGTGTTGTCCCTGGGGGAGGATTATCTTTAGATGGTGACCGTTGGATACCTGCTAAAGAAGACTTTTTTATACCGGTAAAAGTAATGTCTAGGTTATTTCGTGGTAAGTTTCTAGACTATATTAAAAAGGCTTATGTTGACGGTGATTTAAATATGGTTGGGACAATTCAGCCTTTAAATAACCCCCAAAGCTTCAACGACCTTCTAAGTAAGCTTTACAAAAAAGAATGGGTGGTATACTGTAAACCTCCCTTTGGCAGTCCTGAGCACGTAATTGAATATTTAGGGAGATACACACACAGAATTGCAATTTCAAATAATCGTATTGCTAATATGGACAATGACAAAGTTACATTTAACTGGCGTGATTACAGTGATGATAACAAAAACAAGCTCATGACTCTAGAGGCTTTTGAATTCATCCGTAGGTTTTTATTACACGTTTTACCAGATAGCTTTGTTAAGATCCGCCACTTCGGTATCCTAAGCAACTGCAACCGTAAAACAAAACTAAAAAAGTGCCAGCAGCTTCTTAGCGTCGAGCCATGTGCTGAGGAAAAATCTAATAAAAGTTGGGAGGAACTATATTTTGAGCTAACTGGAACAGACCTACGCATTTGCCCCTGTTGTGAAAAAGGCAAAATGATTAGAAAAGAGCCATTACATCCTAGACAGCCGCCTCATCCTAAACGGTTAACTGCTTAATTTTTAAAAACGGCACTAGTCCAAAGGGGTAAGTGTAACCCTGAGCAGGTATATTATTGAAAATTAACCGATATTAAGCATGTTTACCTAATTACTGTTTATGGCCTGTTTAAGAAAATCTTAAATTGACTATAGATAAACATATCTTTTTGACCAAAAAACAGTATTTGAAGCCGGGCCAAATAACATTTTTCAGGGTTAAAAAAGCAATCCAATCCCCATAGGTTTTCTTAGGCGGCTTAGTCCAACTAATTGTATCTAAAGTTTAGGTTTCTGATTTCAAATTACTTGTTTGTAAATCAGCTATCAGTTTTTGATTTCTAGATGGCTGATTTTTATACAACAAACTTCAGATACAATCCTATTCGTTATAAGAACTAAATATTTTTAAAACACCCACATAAACACCACTCCCCCACCTGTAATCTCTCCTTTACTTCAGGCTAGGTAAGGTTTTAGAAAAAAAGTTAAATCTCACCTTTGCCTTTGTAAAGAAGGGTGTACTCCCGGGCAAAGGGAGCTTTCCAGGTTGCCACTATTTGCCCGGGAATATTATTTCTGAAATAATGTTTCATAAAACCAACTTCCACAAATTAAATTCCTTTCCTTTTTGCCATGTCTAATTCCTCGTTTTTAATGTCTAAAACTTCGCTTTTAATGTCTAAAACTTCGTTTTCTTGTATTAAGCCAAATCCATAACATACAAAAACAGTCATTTTAGCGGAAGGGCTGCCTTTTCACATTATTGCTACATTTTTCCTATTTTGTGGAACAAAAGGAAACTAGTGTCGTCTAATATACAGGATAACTACCGCAAAGACCAAGAAATGCAGCTTTGAAGAATGGTACTTCCATCATACAAAACTATTAAAAGGAGGGTCTTATGAAAAAACTTTTTATGGTATTAATGGCATTTCTTTCACCACGCATCTGGGAACATAGAATTTGTTTATCATGAAAAAACCATTCGGCATATGATGGACTGAAGAGCATGTTTTCAAACTTTATAGATCTCTGCGTGGCACTATCTAAATCTAATATTCCGATTCCATCGGCTCCTTCATAACCCTCTTTGATATATAATCTAAATAAACATGCATTCTTTTAAGAATGGTAAGTTTGCCTGTTGTAATATTGAAAGTTTAAGACCTGCCATAAATTTAGACACTCATTCATAATTGATAATAAAATGTAATTAATAATAATATGAAAAAAAATACTGCAAGATATTGTTCAGTATATTCATCCGTAAACTTAATTCCTTTACTTTTAATCATTTTATAGTTTATTAGAAAAAAATATATTGGTAATATCACCCCATTTAAAAGAAAAAATATTTTATTTAAAATCATATTAGGAAAACTTTCTTTAGGAAAAGAATTGAATATAAGAGAAGTATTTATTAAAATTAAAAAATTAATGTCTTTGTTAGTCACCTTAAGAATAAAATGAATTGTAATAACAATTATTAAGATAACTGGTGAGATTATCCCTTTAAATATATCAAATACATATATTTGGTAATGTTCAGGAACTGTAATTTCTAAAACAAAATATAAACTAACCCATATTAAACCAATTGCTCCAATAATTAAATTATATTTTGGGAAGTTTTTCTTCTTTTCCAAATTAGATTGCTCCTTCTATTTCTATTTGTATTTTTTTAGTATTAAGAGGAGGACGCTATGGACCTCCTCTTAACTAAACAATGAAGAAATACTAATTGTATGTTCCCATTAACATCTTTAATTGTTATACTAATATCTTTAAAGCTTTACAGTAATTAGTACCTTATTATTGTTACATTTGTAGCATCTGATAGAATTGTAGTGATTTGACTATAAGATTGCCAAGCAGTCCATGTTACTGATTCCCCGTGGTTAGTTTGTATGCCTATAAATTGACAAGCACCTGAGCCATTTTCAATTTCATCTATAAGGCCTGCATAGAAAAGACTAGAGAGATATACACTCCCACTCACAACAAAGTTTATCCAGCCAAGTGCCTTATTTTTAAATGCTGCAATACTTGCGGCTAAGAGAGCAGCTAAACCTTCTAAAGTAGGTAATTGACCTCTTAAATATTCATCTATTACTTCCTCAGTTTCTGGTGGAGCTAAGTATTGTACTGCTGCAACATAGTAATTTGGTACAGTGTATTTTACTTCTCCACCATTTGGAAAGTAAATCTCTCCTCCACCACCAGTACCATGTAGAGAATATTTTTCTTCCTCTATTATTTTTCCATCATTAAGTATTACTGCTTTTTGAAGCTCATATTGATCATTTATTATAGTTTCATATATTTCATAATGGACTAACATTTCCTGTTTTTCCAACTGTTTTTTATAGAAACTAAAATGGTGTCTCTTTCATTTTCTAACTTTGCTAAAAGAAAAATTTCTTTATCAACTTTAGCAAATACAGATTGAGGAATTAAAACACTAACACAAACTATTAAAATTACAGCTATTATTTTTATTCTACTTTTTTTCATTCTACATCACACCTTTTTAAATTATTTTTTAAAGATACAATTTAAAACATCAGACGTAAAACCTCTTCTGCTACATCTTTTCTGTGACATTATAAGATATCCTTTTATATATCTAGTTTAATTGCCCCCTCCCCAGCCTTTAATTTCCTCATTTACTTCAGGCTAGGTAAGGTTTTAGAATAAAGTTAAATCTCACCTTTGCCTTTGTAAAGAAGGGTGTACTCCCGGGCAAAGGGAGCTTTCCAGGTTGCCACTATTTGCCCGGGAATATTATTTCTGAAATAATGTTTCATAAAACCAACTTCCACAAATTAAATTCCTTTCCTTTTTGCCATGTCTAATTCCTCGTTTTTAATGTCTAAAACTTCGCTTTTAATGTCTAAAACTTCGTTTTCTCGTATTTAAGCCAATCCATAACATACAAAAACAGTCATTTTAGCGGAAGGGCTGCCTTTTCACATTGGGAGGAGGCGATTAGGTATTTTTAGTTAATTGTTTTTCCTTGAAGGATTTTTCAAAGATTAAACAAACTAATATTAATAGGGGTCTACAGCAGGGGGTGATTTTTGTTGGCTAAACAACTGGGATTTTTAATAAATTTAAAGCGCTGCATTGGATGTCATGGGTGCGAATTTGCCTGCAGAAACGAGTATCAAGCTAACAGTATAGGACATAGAAGGGTGATTAATATTGCTAACCCAGAGATTTTTGGTTTTTTGTCCATGGCCTGCAACCACTGTGCAAATCCTGAGTGCATCCGTTCGTGCCCCCAAAAGTGCTACCAAAAACGCAGGGATGGTATTGTAATACACAATTCAACCAGATGCGATGGATGTGGAAGCTGTATAGGGGCCTGTCCCTATAGATCACCCAGGCTAAACCCCCTAAATAAAAAGACAAGTAAGTGTAATCTCTGCTTTACCAGACTAGATAAGGGTAAAAACCCCATATGTGTAGGTGCCTGTGTTCAGGAGGCACTTAAAACCATTGACCTGACTGAACAATTACCTGACGAATACAAGGAAACCATTCCTACCTTTCCTTCAGTAAGACTTACTAAACCATCAGTTAGGTTTATCCTGCCTGGAAACCCTAGATGCAGCTGGAAAACTGTTAAAGAAAGGCGGTATTAAACTTGGACAATTTCCCATTAAAAAATCATGCAACCCTACAAGAATTGTTGGCCCTTGAACCCCTTTTGAGCTGCAAGGTTATATCTGGATGGTCCGGCAGGGCTAATTCCGTTTATGGCATCTTTGAATTGTTTCTTCCCATTAACCCTACTCCAGAAGATCCAAGGGACTCACTGATAATTATCAATTCCAATCATAAAGAGGTGAGCCAAAAAGATCTGCTCTTAGATTTATCTCAACTCCTTACTGATGGTATTGCCGGAGTGGTTTTTGCTGGTGGAATTGCTGAAAAGCTGCCCCAGGAAATATTAGATTTATCTGACTCTCAAGAAGTCCCAATAATAACAACTGCCAATGAAATAACTGTCGAAGCTGTCCAGTCCAAGGTTGAACTAATTCAACTGCTCAAGGAGAGTAATGAGTTTTTATCCCTGGCGGAAACAAGCATTTTCCCCCTGTTCTTAGGGTTGGAAAAGGAAAAAATTGCAGTCAGACTGCAGGAAAAGATTGGCAAATCGGTGCTGCTCCTTAACAGTGTATATAAATTGCAGTGTTTATCCTATCATAGAAAGAACAGCTCCCTGGACGATAAATTGCTTGCTGCTGTTACAAGAATTATTCAGGGAGAAAGTCAGGGGCTAAGTAAACATCTCAAAAATACAGGCAGCAATGGTTTTAAAGTTAAAATAAATCATGGAAAAAATACATTAAAGGATGGGCTAGATTTTTATTATATATATCTTCCTCTGACAGCAAATAACCAGTTATATGGATACCTTGCTGCTTTTGATTGGGAAGATTTTAATGAACTAGATATTGCCCAGGTAAAGCAAGCGAGCCTGGTAGTTTTACAGCAGTTGATTAATGAAAAAAAATGCAGTTATATTCAAGCAAAATACATGTCCAGCTTTATCTATGATTTGCTGTATAATAATTATCAATCAAGAGAGGACCTGACGGAAAAAGCAAAGCTGTGGAACTTCTCTTTGGACCTCTCGTATCAGTTATTTTTACTTGAGGAAGAAGTAGGGTCAGAAAATAATACAGAATTAATTAGTTTACTCCAGTCTGTGATTAATACCTCTGTTAACATTCCGTTACAGAAGTCATTTATATCAGAACTCCACGGACAAATTATAATCCTAATACCTGCTAATACAGCTGACACCAGCAGGGAAAGTAAAAATACAGCTGTTGATCTTGCCAGGATTTTTTTAAAGGAAATAAAAAGGACAAAAAGGTCTGTAAAAATAGGTATGGGCAGGGTGTATGAAGCTGTCGACTTATGCAGAAGTTATCAGGAGTCCAAGCTTGCCCTTGAACTGGGCAAATATGTCAAGGACGGTGGCCAGATAACCCATTTTGATGACCTGGGATTCATAAGGCTCATAGCCAATGTGAGTTACGAGCTATTAGATGATTATTCCAAGGAATACCTGGACAAAATTGTTGAACATGATGAAAAAAATAACACCAACCTTATGCAAACACTAGATGTATATTTTCAGCAAAACGGTGATTTAAATAAAACCGCGGAAAAACTTTTCCTTCATCCCAACTCCCTCCGCTATCGGTTGAAAAAAATTGAGGAGGTTACAGAAATAAACCTGCAGGAATATGGGGACATCTTTAACCTGTTTCTGGCAATCAAGATTTCTAAAATGCGCCGTCACGGCTTTGGAATATTAAGCTAACCCTTCCATGCCAGCCCTTTCACGGGTTGGTTTGTTTTTTTCTACATTAATGGAGTGAAATGTTTAGATAATTATACAAAGGCGGTTTTGTTAATATACAGAAATATATTATGCAAAGCAATGATTGTAATTAAATTTTTTCATTAAAGGGAGGTTGATACAATGTACAAACACAGGTGTATTGCTTTTTTGGTGCTGCTAGTCCTTACTGCACTCTTAGTTTCAGCTTGTGGTACTCCTACCACATCAGCACCTCCAATAATTGACAGCGGCCCAATGGATGAAAATTATGTTGGTATTGTCAACTATCGACTCCAAAAGGATATGAAAATATCAGAGAGGGAGTTAGTCGAGGGTGTAGAACGGGTAGATATCAAGAGCAGCCTGCAGGGTAATAGAGACCTAGATAATCAAGTTGATAGCAACTACACTGGGTCGGACCAGCAGCCTGGAGAAACCGATAAGGAAGATGCAAGGCCAAGAATCTAAATATTTATAACTATTTAAACCAAGGGAGGGATAAATAATGGACAAAAAACTAACCTGTTCCAGGCGTTCATTCATCAAGGGAACTGCTGCCACAACTATAGCCCTGGGAACTGCAGGTTCTCTTTTTAGCATTAACCAAAGTAGTTTTAAAACTGCTCTGGCCCAGGAAATCCAGGAGAATAAAATATTTCAAAATGCCTGCCCTAGAAACTGTTATGATACCTGCTCCATCCTTTCCACAGTTAAGGATGGTATCCTGACAAAGGTAGACGGAAATCCAGACAACACATATACCAGGGGTAGACTATGTGTTAAAGGCTACAGT
Source organism: Desulfitibacter alkalitolerans DSM 16504 (assembly GCF_000620305.1). Lineage (NCBI taxonomy): Bacteria > Bacillati > Bacillota > Clostridia > Neomoorellales > Desulfitibacteraceae > Desulfitibacter > Desulfitibacter alkalitolerans. Next base: position 275,096 of record NZ_KK211104.1, read on the forward strand.
TATACCAGGAGTGTATACAGTCCAGATAGAATAAAATATCCCATGAAACAAAAGGGCCGAGGTTCGGGCAATTGGGAACGCATTTCCTGGGATGAAGCCTATAGTGAAATTGCTGAAACCATTTTACGAATCAAAAAAGAATATGGAAGCACCCTTCCTATTTGTTTAAACAAGTACTCAGGTAATTTCAGCATCATGCAGTATGGTATAGAGGGAATGCTTGCCAGTATAGGTGACCATAGTATTGCTACAGGCACACCATGTTGGCCTGCAGGGATAGATGCTCAAACCTTTGACTTTGGGACTATCTATAACAATGACCCTGAAGATATTGTTAATTCAAAATACTTGATCCTCTGGGGGGTAAATCCTGCCTGGTGTGCTGTCCACTCCATGTACTTTATTCAGGAAGCTAAAAGAAGAGGCTGTAAGGTAGTAGCCATTGACCCTATACTAACTCAAACAGCTTCCAAGGCAGATGTATTTTTGCAGATTAAACCCTCCACTGATGGAGCCCTGGCCCTGGGAATGGCCAAGTATATTTTTGATAATCAGTTATATGATGCCCAGTGGTTGGCGAGAAATGCCAGGGGCTATGAAGAGTTTTTTGGTTATATCAAAAATAATATTACCCTGGAATGGGCAGCAGATAAAACCGGCCTGCCAAAGGAAACCATTGAAACCCTGGCACGAGAATATGCAACTACCAAACCTGCCAACATCTGGATAGGTTACGGAATGCAAAGGCATACCAACGGCGGCCAGAATGTTAGAGCTATTGACGCCCTGGCTGCAATCACAGGAAACATTGGTAAATCGGGGGGAGGCGCCCAGTATGCCCATCTGGAAACCTGGGGCTTCAATTACCATGCGATGGTCCAGGAAAAGCCCCAAGACAACAGGGCCCATGGAAATCGCGCCATTAATATGAATAATTTTGGGGCAGAGGTGCTTGCCGCTGACAATCCACCAATAAAAATGCTGTGGATTGCCTGCAGAAACCCTGTTAGTCAAGACCCGGAAACCTCGGTAATTAAAAAAGCCTTTGCAGCAATGGATTTAGTAGTAACAGCCGAGCTCTTTATGAATCCAACTGTAGAAATGTCTGATATTGTCTTGCCAGTTACCACAACTTTTGAAAACCCCGGTGTAAACGTAAGTTACTGGCATTACTGGATGACACTGAACCAGCAGGCAGTCAAGCCTTTATATGAAGCTAAAAATGATATAACCATAGCCATGGAACTGTCTAAAAAATTGAACGAGATGCAGCCCGGTTCATGTACCTTCCCCACCGCTGGAGATTTATACGAGTGGGCGGGCAAGGAGTTTAATGCAAATATTTACAGTCAATTTGGCATCAATGACTGGAAAGAATTAGAAAAGGGGCCAGTCAAGGCAAAAAGAGGTCTCATTGCCTGGCAGGATGGAAGGTTTAGAACTCCCTCAGGCAAGTATGAACTCTGGTCCGAGGAGGCCCAGAAGTTTGGCCATCATCCCCTGCCGGTTTATGTGGAGGAAGTAAAACCAAGTGGTAAATATCCTATCCGCTGTCTAACGCCCCACTGGAAACTAAATATACACAGTCAATTCCAGAATTTAGATTGGATGGATAATATAGATAATACTCCACGCTTGGAAATCCACCCCAAGCTTGCAGCCCAGTACGGAATTGCTCATAATGATAATGTTAAGGTTTACAATGAAATAGGGTATTTCATTTTACCAGCCAGGATCACCGAGACTGTACCTGTGGAAACAGTTGCTGCATATACAGCCTGGTACAAGAATAGGAACTACAATGTAAACTATACAGTAAAAGCCATACCTGCTGATATGGGTAAAAAAGCTACCGGCATGCCAGGTATAGCCTTCCACGACAATTTTGTTAACATAGAAAAGATATAAAGGGGGGACAAAAATGGCAAAAAGACTTGGTTTTTTAGTGGATATTGAAAGATGCTTTGGCTGTCATACATGTGAATTGGCCTGCAAAAATGAGTACCAGTTAGATCCTGATATTCGCTGGCGTAAGGTATATCAAATACGTGAAGATGCATATGCAATGCCAGAAAGGATATTCATGTCCCTTACCTGCAACCACTGTGACCAGCCAGAGTGCTTAAGGGTATGTCCCGTAGTAGCCTACACAAAAAGAAATGATGGAATAGTTCTCCACAACCAGGATAGATGTATTGGCTGCGGTATGTGTATAATGGCTTGCCCCTATAAGGTACCCCAGTATAACCAAAAACAAAAAAGGGTAGAAAAATGTCACATGTGTGCTCACAAACAAGATCAGGGGCAAAAACCTGCATGTGTTACAGGATGTCCGGCAGAAGCTTTAAGTGTAATTGATCTAGAAACCTTTACTGTCCTGGGTACAACTGAAAAACTACCTGGGTACCCGGACCCAAAAATAACTAAACCAACTACAAGATTTATACAACCCTCAATAGGGGTTCAAATAAGGAGGGATAGATAGATGGCTGAGCTTCCCTTAGTATTATTTACAGTCTTATCACAGATTTCTGCTGGAGCCCTGGTTACCTTGTGGTTGATAGATACTTACCTGTTTAGAGTAAGTAAAGAAACAGGGAAATTTATAACAATGACTATTTTGGGGAGTGGGATTGTTAGTGTCCTTGCATCTCTATTACACCTGGGTCACCCCTTTAAAGCCTTTTTAGCCTTGACTCATCTTGCAAATTCCTGGTTAAGCAGGGAGGTTGCCCTGGTTGTACTTTTCATTATAGCACTTGCTGCCTATTTCTTTCAGTGGGAGGAAAATAAGGAAGGGCCCAGAAAAACTGTTGGGGCAATTGCATCTGTGCTGGCTATACTGACTGTAATTAGTTCAGGAATGGTTTATGTTCTGCCGGCTGTTCCAGCCTGGAATAATATGATGCCCATTGCCAGCTTCATCCTCACAGCTTTGTTATTGGGACCATTATTTGTTGCAGCTGCCTTTGCTTACAAGAAAGAAAAATTTCTTCCCTCAGCCTATACTTTTAGCGCTGCCGTAATTGTCCTGGGCATGGTTGTATTTAGTGTATATGTAAGCCTTCTTCTGGCAGGACAAGACACAGCATATTTGACCGGGGTAAATATAATTAACAGCAGTTTCTTCTGGTTAAGGATTGCCCTGGGTTGGATAATCCCTCTGGTGCTGCTTTCTTTTATAATCAGAAAAGGCTCGGATACTAGAACCCTGGTTTTCTATGCCTTTGCTTCAGCCTTAATTGGTGAAATAATAGGCCGGGAGTTATTTTACAGTACTGTAGTATTTATTCAGGTAGCAGGCTTTTAAAAGTTTCTATCATATACATTGAATATGTCCGGTTTCTATAATATGATGTAAACAATCATTTTTTGGTAAAGTTAATGGTTTTCTCCAAAGTCCCTTTTCCTAAAGGTTGCAAACCCATGGAAATGGGACCTGGGCCTACGGCTCACGGGGTATGGTTGGAAACGGCTGTATCTCCACAATTCTGGGAAGGAGAATGTCCAGGGATTTTGGATATCCTTGTCTCCTTTTTAGAAGGCAAGGATATTGTTTTTTATAGAATTTACAAGAGACTAGATAATGGAAGCTTGAGGGAATATTATAGGTATGGATAAGTAATATGGATGAGTTTGTCCAAAAATGTTAAGGAGATATTAAAATACAGTAAACTGGGGAGGTAAAAGTGAAACAGATTGTTAAAGAACTAGAAGAGGCCCAGAGCATTTTACTAAAACATGTTATAAAACCAGGGCCTGAAAAAGTGTCCCTAGAAGCCGCTGCAGGCAGGGTGGTTTTTAGTAATTTACATGCTCCCTTTGCTCTGCCTTCCTTCAATAAGTCTCCCCTGGATGGTTTTGCCTTGAATTCCTTGGATACCAATGGAGCAAGCCAGACCAACCCTGTTTTTATAGAGATTATTGATGAAGTGCAGGCAGGGGACACTCGTAATGATCTAAAACTGAAGCAAAAAACAGGAGTAAAAGTCATGACTGGAGCTCCCCTTCCTGCTGGTGCCGATGCAGTTATAAGAAAGGAAGAAGTTTACTACTCACGCGGCAGGATAAAGCTTGAAAAAGAATTATCCCATAATACAGATGTGATTTTAGCTGGTTCTGATGTAAGGCAGGGAGAGGTTATTTTCAAAAAAGGTGATTATCTTACTCCTTATCATATAGGACTCCTGGCTGCCCTGGGCATACAAGAAATAGATGTCTATAAAAAGCCAGTTATTGGCATAATCAGCACCGGCAGTGAATTAAAAAAGCCGGGAGAACCTTTGTCCTATGGACAGATTTACAACAGCAATCACTACTCCCTGGCAGCTTTGGTCAAGCTGTTGGGTGGTGATGCCTGTAGTTTTGGCACTGTCGCCGACAGCATCAGCAAAATTAAAGTGCTCTTGGAAAGGGCCATAAATACCTGTGATGTGATAATAACTACCGGCGGTGTTTCCGTTGGGGAATGTGATCTGGTTAGAAACGCAGTTGAGGACCTGGGTGCTGAGGTGCTTTACTCCAGGATTAATATAAAACCTGGTACTCCCTCCATGGCTGCCCTTAAGGATGACAAATTAATTATTTCCCTATCAGGCAATCCTGCTGCAGCACTGATAAGTTTCGAACTCCTGTTAAGACCTTACATTTACTTTATAAAAGGCTCTCTGGAGGAACCACCCTTAAAAGCTGTGGAGGGTGTTTTAATAGATGGCTTCCATAAAAGCAGTCGTCAACGAAGGTTTTTGCGGGTTAGGGCAGCTTATGAAGGAAATAAATGGGTCGCCAGGCAGACAGGCAGCCAGGATACAGGTATTTTAAAATCAATGCTGGGCTGTAACGCCCTGGTTGATATACCTGCGAGCTCACCACCCATACCCCCAGGGGGTACAGTTAGGATTATCCTGCTGTAAAACACCAACCTGGGAATACCAAAAAACTTACTGGCAGGTGATTCTTAAGTGGAAGGTATTGAAAATAACAGGAAAATGAATTATGTTTTCTTGAGCAATCAATTTAAACACCAGTTAACAGCAGAAGTCCTGGCAAAGATTATTGAAAATAAGATTTTTCAGGATTATCCCTTTTATTTTCCCAGCAGCAAGGATGAAGGTCTGGAATTGATAAATACGTGGTTGGATAAGGGCAGGGAGAATTTCAACGAGAGCCTGAAAGAATTAGCTAAAGAATTAGCTTTTGATTATAATAAACTCTTTGTGGGACCAGACAAGGTTCTGGCACCCCCCTGGGAATCAGTTTACACCAGTGAGGAAAGAGTGGTGTTTGCCAGGCCAACCATGGAAGTAAGAGACTTTTATCGCAGGCATAATATTGAGTACCAAAGGCTTAACCAGGAGCCTGAGGACCACTTTGCCGTTGAATTGGAATTTATGGCCCATTTAATTGAAAAACAAGAGGAAGCCCTAACAAAAAAAGAAAAAGATCTGAGCCAGTATTATATACTTGAACAAAGAAAATTCATGGTTGAACACCTCCAGCAGTGGGCTTATTTGTTTTTAGATCAGGTTTATCAAAAGGCTTCTACAGACTATTATAGAGGACTTGCCCTTTTTACCAGGGGCTTCCTTGAGTGGGATGCCCAGAATCTAGTCTAAAATGTCCTTGCACCAGGGACATGATTTTTTTGTAGCTCCAACCCCTTGAAGATACCAGAATTCTGTTTTGCATCTTGCACATTGTTGGCTCGTACCCGTTGCAACAGTAACGGGTTTTTTGTTTGTAAAATCTTTTAAAAGCACCTGGTCAGCCCAGTCAATACCTTTTAGGTGACATACATCTTGACAAATATTACATTCAGTACAGAGTTGGGGGTTAAACACCAGCTCTTTTTTGTTTTCAACTTGTCTTATTTCAAGAGCCCTTGTTGGACAGAGTTTACTGCAAACTGGACAAAGATTACAATCCTTAACCCTTAGATACTTATAAGGTAAGGCCATGTCTGAACTTGAATGGCTGGAATCTTCCCTGGCTAAAGCATGTAATAAATGAAGCCTTTTTGCCGGCCTGTTCTTATTATTTACCTCTAATCTTTTTGGTTGTTGGCTGCCTTCAGGTTCCAGCTTTTCCAGGGTATAGTTCACCAAACTCTGGGGAACTTTTCTTGTATTAGATAACAAAGAGCGGAAAAACTCCCTCCTATCCTGCTCGAATCTTGTACTGGTGCTGCTGTTAACTAGCCCAAGGAGTTCTTCCTGCCGGTTTACAATTTTTAATCTAGCTGTATATTTTTCTCCTATCAGACCTTTAAAGGGATCCAGGACCGTATAAATATTATCTGCTTTGTACTTAAGGCATTTGTTACAGTATTCCTGATCCAGGTAAATTGTCAGTTCCTGTACCTGGAACAACAGTTTAACAAGGAGCTCCCCATACAGCTGCCCAAAACAATTTATAATGGTTAACTTTTTTTTATCTTTAACAGCATTTAACTCTTTAATTACCGGAGAACAGGTTATGATTAGTTGGGAATTTTTTGAGGCATCCTCAAGTATTTTGTCTTCATCAATTTTAAAAACATGGTTTGGGCAGGCAGGGACACACATTCCGCAATAACAGCACTGGTTTACCTCTAAAGTCCCATCAAAAAAAGTAATGCTTTTACTGGGACAAATCCTCAAACATTCCTCACAGTTGGAGCGTGGAGTAATAAGCCTGCTGCAAAGTTCCTGGCGGATTTTTAATGGCGATAAACTATTAAAAATAGAAGAAAGATATTCTAAATTCAATTTAAGCTTCCCTCCAAACTTTAAAGTCTACGAATACATCATAAAAAGCCATCCCCTCACTCCCGGTTCTACAGGCTCCCATATCAGTCAGAATACTCTTGACTAGAGTATTAGGGTTGCTGCTGGCGGTTTTCCCCAATCCTTGATAGCAAACCAGGGTGTCAGGGGAGGTATCGTCAGTTAGATATGCCTTTAATATAATTGAGCCATAGTCATTAAAAATCTCAACCATACTGCCTTTCTTTATACCCTTACTTGCTGCAGTTTTATGGTTAATATATACCACAGGCTCCAATTGAAGTTTTCCCTGTTTATTTGTAAATTGGAACTGGGAGTTTAAACCCTGCAGGTGATGGGGAGTTAAAAGCCAGTATGGATAATCTTTATTTGGAGCCAGCCCACTCCTTTTGACCGGCATGGCTGGCAATCCATGGGCTAAAGCCCTATTGGAATAAAACTCATATTTGCCAGAGGGAGTTTGAAATTTCTTGTCTGCCCAGGCTGTTGGTGTCCCCTTTACTCTAGCTGGCCCCTCTTTTAGATCTGTCCAATGGTTAATATCCAGGGTCTTGTAAATGCTGTCAGTAAATTCTCTGTCCAGGTAGGCTTCTTCTGAAGGGTACTGGGGAAAATCACAGCTCCCGACCTGATACTTATTTAAAGCTTTAGTAACCATTTGGGCAATTTCCAGGTCACTTTTTGATTCATAATAAGGATCTATTGCTTTTTCATTTATGCTTAACCAGTGATGCCAGTAGCTGGGCACCACATCCAGGGCTTCAAAGAAAGTTGTGGTAGGCAAAACCAAGTCGGAATGAAGGGCAGTGTCTGTTAAAAACTTGTCAACTGTAACTATCAGTTCTATTCCCTTTAACTGCTGCAACAAACTATTAATGTCAGCATCCTGTTTTAAGAGGTTACGACAGGAGACCCAGAGCATTTTAACTGGAGGATTGTCAAGGGTTTTCAGATTGTGAGCAAAGAGATTAATATTAATATACCTGTTGCTGTGCCTTGTTTTTAAAAAGTTATAATTAAATAAGTCCCATGTCTTTAAATTAGTATACTGAACACCTCCACCGGGCATTCCGATACTTCCAGTTATTGCTCCCAGGGCATTGATTGCCCTTACATTTTGTCCTCCCCATACATGTCTTTGTAGCCCATATCCAATCCAGATAAAACAGGGCTTTCTAGTTGTTATCTCCTGGGCTAGGTCCCTGATTACTGAAAGCTCCTGCCCACACTCTGCTGCAGCCTCATCTAAATTCAAATCTTTAAGATATTCCTGGAACTGGTGCCATCCAGAGGTATGGTTATTTAGAAAGTTCCAATCTGCACAGCCACTTTCCCAGATTATTTTAGCTAGTGCCAGGGCCAGAGCGCCATCCGAACCTGGATTAATTTGTATATACCAGTCGGCTTTTCTGGCAGTCTGGGTATAAATGGGGTCGATTACAACTACCCTGGCTCCCTTTTCCTGGGCCTTGAAAATGTACGGAAGGGAGTGAACGGCTGTCCAGGCAGGATTTACTCCCCACAGGATAATTAATCCGGCTTGTTCAATCTCCTCTGGATCAGAGTTGTAGTTGTTTCCAAAATCAAAAAACTGGGCATCCAGGCCTGCTGACCAACAGGGTGACCCCAGGGATTGGGTTGTAGGCCCCAGGGAGTTAAACATTCCTTCAGCAGCATAGTGTAAAAGGCCAAAATTCCCTGAATACTTGTTCAGGCAAACTGGTAATGTAGTACCATACCGGTCTTTTAGGTCCAGTATTTTTTCACAGATAATTTCCAGTGCTTCGTCCCAGGAAATTTTTTGCCAGATACCAGATCCTCGAACAGCCTGCCTCAGGGGATACTTAATTCGATCCGGATTATATACCATGTTAAGATAATTATAACCTTTTGAACATAATTTGCCCCTGGTATAACCGTGCAGTGGATCACCGCTAACTTTTACTAATCTGCCATTTTTCATATAAGCCAGTATTCCACATGCATCATAGCAATTTCGGGGACATACATGACGGGTTACTCTATATCCATCTTTTATAGCAGCCATAAGCATCACCTATAATTTTGATATTATAATTATCCCACGATTCTAAACAAAAAGAAAGACCCTCAAAAAAACCGCTTCCAGGCCCATTTGGCTTGAAAGCGACTATATTCTCAACTGGCAAAATGTTTGAACACCTTTGAAAACAAAAGAGCTGATCCCAAAGGATAATAATACTTCAAAAATGCCTAAGCAACTATTAGTATCTATTAGTATTCGTTAATTTCTCAAGTCCTTTTTCAATTTTAGTTTTTTGTTCATCTGCTATATGGTCTGGAGTTATCAAAGATGACCATATATAAATAACCAGTATATTGTTTAATTCAAAAAACTTATATTTGATTATATGTTCCTGATCTTGAAAAATAACATCTTGAACTTCCACTAAACCTTTATCTAAAGCTTCATTATCTTCAAATTCGTATACTAGCAATAATGCATCCAGTACTTCATATCTCCTTGGCGTTACATTATTTAAATTGTGACCTTGATAATTAATCTCACTCTGAGGTTTAAGGTGTACTTCTGAGCTTGTTAAAGCACCATAAATATCTTCAACAGTAAACTTATAATCTGTTTCATAAGTTTTTATATCTATATCAGTTCCCTCACTATAGTTAAAAAAAATGAAATATAGGACACTAAAAAATAAAAGACTTAATATTAAAGTAATTAATAATATTGGTTTTTTCATGTTACCTCCTTGTATACTATGAGCAGCCCCCGATTTGGACGTTAATTTCCAGTTGGGACATTGCTCATTTTTTAATGTAGATCTTTAACAACTACAACAACAAGTTATTCATCGTAGCAGGGCTTGTGGGTATGTGGGCAATGCTTTAGCATTGTCCAAGCGATTGTGGACCCTGTGGGCAGGTGCGCAGCAGCTGTCCACAAGTCCACATGAGCGGCATATCCACAAGCCAATAACTAATATGCTATCTTTTTTAAAAAGGGTTTACAGTCCTGGGATGTCTTTGGGAAAATATAGCCAAAGGTGTCTACCAAGGGAATGTTCCATTTCCTCCAGTTGCCCCGTTATAGGGTGTCTTCCATTTTTAGAGTGTTCCCCTGGCCCCATGTTATAGACCTACACGCTGACTGTTTCCCGGTTTGCCTCTCCCTCTGTTAGCAGACGGAGGCCAGTGCACCGAGGGGATCCGGTGTATTCCTATAGCTCGCAAGGCTGTCGTTCATGGGTTTCCCAGGGACATCCCAAGACTGTAGACATCTATATATTTTAAAGTGAAGGAGGTGATTAAGATGTCTAACCCTTTGTTTGTCGGTATCGATATAAGCAGCAAGGACAATGTTGTTTGTTGTTTGTCTAATGATGATGAAAAGCGTCCTATAAGCCGGTTTAGTGTTTTTAATAATAGACCTGGTATTTTTGAGCTTAAGGATCGTATCAACCAGTTGGTTAGTAAACATGATTTTGATAGAATACTTTTTGGTTTAGAGCACACCGGTTGCTACTCTACCCATGCTGCCATCTACTTGCATCGCCATTTGGACTTTGCCTGCCCTGATGTTAAGGTCTACATGTTTAACCCTAGTCTGATTAAGGAGTTTAAAAAGGCTCATTTCTTGGATGCTCCTAAAAATGATAGGTTCGATGCCTGGTATATTGCTGCTAGGCTTAAAAGTGGCTATCTGCCTCATCCTTTTACTTGGAGTGAACCTTTGATGGCTCTTCAAAGGCTTACTCGGGCCAGGTACCACCTCATGCAGGCTCTAGTACGTGAAGCTAATTTTCTTATGTCTAACCTGTACCTGAAGTGTAGTGATTACTCTTTAGTCTTTTCTAACAAGTTATCTGCTACTTCTCTGGCTGTTTTGGAAGAGTTTGAGTCCGCTGAGGCTCTAGCAGATGCTTCTTTGGATGATCTGATGGAGTTTTTAATTCAGCATGGTAAAAACCGCTTTGATGATCCTCAGGCTGTTGCTAAACAGTTGCAAAAGGCTGCTCGTTCTTCTTACAGGTTGCCCAAGGCCATGTCTGATTCTGTTAACTTGGCCATGGCCTCTAGTATTAGGGTTATTAGAACAATCCAGGAACAGCTGCAGTCTTTGAAAAAGGCTATTGAGGACCATTTAAAGACTATTCCTCAAACTCTAGATTCTGTTCCGGGTATCGGTCCTATTTTTGCTTCTGGTATTATTGCTGAAATTGGTGATATCCATCAGTTTGACAGCCATAAACAGGTAGCTAAGTTAGCTGGTCTTGCCTGGACCCAAAATCAGTCTGGTGATTTTACTGCTAGTAGTACAAGGCTTATTCGCTCTGGCAACCGCATTTTAAGGTATTACCTTATTGAGGCGGCAAGCAGTGTTCGGGTGCACGACCCTGTTTTTGCCGAGTATTATGCCATGAAAAAAGCGGAGCCTAAGCAGTATGCTCATAAACGCGCCCTTGCTCTTACTGCCCGTAAACTGGTACGGTTAGTCTTTTTTCTGCTGAAGTCTAACCAACTCTACCAACCGAAAGGGGGAAACCGACAATTAAATTAGAATAGACCAAAGCTCAGGATTCCTTCCACCTATTTATTGTTATATTTGTAATAAATATACTTGTCATAGGGTGGGCTTGTTTAGTGTTGCCTTTTTTAGGCAAGCACCCCCTTTTGTGCAGCGAATTCTTTGAAAAATTTCCAATTACCTACTTGACATCATACCGCTGCTCTA
>NZ_KK211105.1:2500-189636 GCF_000620305.1 Desulfitibacter alkalitolerans DSM 16504
GAATTGCCCCTAGTACGAGAGGACCGGGGTGAACAAACCTCTGGTGCACCAGTTGTCGTGCCAACGGCACAGCTGGGTAGCTAAGTTTGGCAGGGATAAGTGCTGAAAGCATCTAAGCACGAAGCCCCCCTCAAGATAAGATTTCCCACTGGCAAACCAGGTAAGACACCTGAGAGAACATCAGGTAGATAGGCCGGAGGTGTAAGGGCAGTAATGTCTTTAGCTGACCGGTACTAATAAGTCGAGGGCTTGATCTAAACAAACAGAGGTCAGAGGTCGGAAATCAGAAGTCGGATTAGAAGCACAATTGGCTATGCCAATTGCAACGAGTACTGACATCTGACGACTGACATCAGACATCCGTTCTTGCAGGTAGAAAAAAGCTGTGTAGTTTTGAGAGAGTAGAAAAACTCAAAAAGATTTTCGGTGACGATGGCGGAGGGGTAACACCCGTTCCCATACCGAACACGGAAGTAAAGTCCTCCAGCGCCGATGGTACTAGGTTCTCCTGGGAGAGTAGGTCGTCGCCGAACTAAATTTTTAAATAAACCCCTTTTGGTTTTTTAACTAAAGGGGGTTTTTAGGTATTGTTTCTCAAAAACACACTTTAAATAATTGCATATCATATATCAAAGATTTTTAAATATTTAAGTAAAAATGGTTTTTTTGTAGTCTATAAAAAAATTGTTATAGCAGGAATTCCATATAAATAAAGAGAAATATAATATAGTTTCATCAGGGTCATGAAGACCATGGGATAGGTTATAAAATACGCAATGTAAAAAATACAGCGCAAGCCAAGTTTTGTTTTATAGTGTTTCAAATATTTTTAATGAGATATAAAAAAACAAAGGGTATAATAAGGCTATGAAAGTCTTGAACCTAAATCAGGTCTTGATTTTACATGGCTTTTTATGTGGTTGGAGTGAAAAATATAAATATGGGAAGGTATGTTATAAATGAGAATTGCTGTGATTGATGGTCAAGGTGGTGGCATAGGCAAACATCTGACAGATAAAATTCGCAATACTTTACCAAATAATGTAGAAATAATTGGACTTGGTACAAATTGTATTGCTACCAGTGCAATGATGAAAGCAGGGGCAAATGAAGGAGCCACTGGAGAAAATGCTATAGTACAAACAGTTAAGAATGTGGATATAATAGTAGGTACTGTTGCTGTATTAGCTGCAAATTCTATGCTTGGAGAAGTAACACCAAAAATTGCGAAAGCAATAGGTGAGTCAAGGGCAAAGAAAATACTGCTTCCCTTTAACAAATCAAATATTGAGATAATAGGGGTAGCAAATGAACCCTTGCCACACCTGATAGAATTTTTAGTTAAAAGATTAGAAAACATAATGGAGGATGATAAAAATGTGTGAAGCAAATGCTTTCTTATTAAAAGGAGACAAGGAAGAATTGTTTTTTGAAAATGTTGATAAATTAATACCCCAGGGAGATGAATTGATTTTAGAGGATATTTTTGGAAAGCGCAGAATAATTAAAGCCATAATTAAAGAAATGGCATTAGTAGATCATAAAATAGTACTTGAAGAAATCTAAGCTGCAAGAAAGGGTGTTGAATATGGAAGATGTTGCACAATACCTGGTTAATTGGATTAAAGAAAAAGTATCTAGTGCAGGTGCAAAAGGGGGAGTTATAGGCATCAGTGGTGGGGTAGATTCGGCTGTAGTGGCTGCCTTGACTAAAAGGGCTTTTCCTGACAACTCCTTTGGAATCATAATGCCATGCCATAGTAATCCTGATGATACCGAATATGGCCTATTAGTTGTAAAGGAGCTAGGTCTAGATTATGAAAAGGTTGATTTAACTGCAAGCTTTGACACCATGTTAAAGGCACTGAATCCTACTGAAAAAAACAATCTAATGGCCATAGCAAATATCAAACCTCGATTGCGTATGACTACTCTTTATTACTTTGCAGCTTTAAAAAACTATTTAGTAGTGGGGACGGGTAATAAAAGTGAACTCTTAACGGGCTATTTCACCAAATATGGAGATGGTGGGGTGGATATAGAACCCATTGGAAATCTGTATAAATGCCAGGTATATCAACTTGCTAGATACTTGAATATACCTGAACCTATTATCCAAAGGGCACCTACAGCTGGCTTGTGGGATAATCAGACAGATGAAGAGGAAATGGGTATAACCTATAGAGAACTTGATAAATATCTATGCTCAAGAGAAAGCTCAGACAGGGTAGCAGAGATTGTGGATAGGCTTATTGCTAAAAGTAAACACAAAAGAGAATGCCCAGCTGTACCAGACAAAGAATTTCCAGTCAATTTTTAAGTAACCAAACCTTTTGAAAATATTAGGGGTTTCTTGAAAATAAATAATATGATAAAATTTTTTAGTTAAAAGAAATTAATGTAATTGTACTGGATGGGGGTAATACTATGGCTGGACATTCTAAATGGGCAAACATAAAACATCGTAAAGCAAAAATGGATGCACAGAAGGGAAAAGTATTTACTAAAATAGCCCGGGAGTTAATGGTTGCTGCTAAACACGGAGGTTCTGATCCAGAAGGCAACTCAGCCTTAAAGCTAGTAATTCAAAAGGCCAAGGAAGCAAATATGCCTAATGACAATATTCAAAGGGCCATACAAAAGGGTTCGGGAAACGCTGAAGGAGTTAACTACGAAGAAACACGTTATGAAGGTTATGGCCCTGGAGGTATAGCAGTTCTCATGAGAATCCTAACAGACAATAGGAACCGTACAGCAGGTGAAATTAGATATATTTTTTCAAAAAATGGTGGAAATTTAGGTGAAACAGGTTGTGTAGCGTGGATTTTTGAAAGTAAAGGTCTTATCTCCTTCGACATGGGTTCAAGGGATGAAGATGAATTAATGATGCTTTTAATTGAAGCAGGAGCAGATGACTTCACAATAGAAGATGGTATTGTAGAGGTTGTTACAGATGTAGAGAGCTTTTCCACCGTCAAGGAGAAGCTGGAAGCTGAAAAAATCAACTTTAATGTCTCCGAAGTAACAATGCTTCCCCAGAATACGGTAACTATAAATGATTTGGAAACAGCTTCTCAGATTATTAAGCTTATGGATTTATTAGAGGACCATGATGATGTTCAAGCAGTATATGCAAATTATGATATTTCAGACGAAATAATGAGCAAAATGTAAAAATGAATAACATGCCCTTTTATTGGAAATAATAGACAAATAATTGGAGTTTATTTTCAAAAGGAGGGTTAATTTATGTTCTGGAACAATTTAAAATATATACTATATCTTTTTTTATTGATTTCCTTCTTAAGCTTTGCAGCAGCTTTTCTAGTAACAACTAAGGTGTACTATCCACATGTTCTAAAGCCTATGGACTTACAGCCTGAAAAGGTTGCTGCAGAAGAAAAAATTAGCGAAAAATTAGTAATCAAACGTTTTCATACTATTTGTGGTCATTTTGAGGAACTGGATCCCAAAACATTAACCGTAAATATAGCTGATACAAATAATATAGGTGTTGAGGAGCTTATAAGGGAATTTCCCCCAGAGGATGGATGGATTTTAGATTTTGTAGAGGGAAAATGGATAGCTACGCAGATTACAGATACGTTATGTGTAGCGGATAGGTTAAAACGGCATTTAAGGGTAGTAGATGAGTACATTGCTGTTTATCAGGGTCCGCCCACCTATAAAGAAAATTTGCTTTTCATTACAGAAATATCCATTTGGGATATTCCAGAAAAGTGGAGAGAGGCAATTTTATCTGGCGAAACCTTTTTCAATAATGAAAAGGAACTATTGCAGGCCCTGGATTCTTTAGATGAATTTCGAATGTCTTTTTAACCAAAATATTCATTTGCTTCCATTTTAAAAAAGGATAATTAATGGGTGGTGTCGAAAATATGTTCTAGGAGGTAACAGCTATGTTAATATTAGGTGTAGATCCTGGAACAGCAACTACAGGTTATGGGATTGTTGAAGTAAAGGGCAACAGATATTTTAGCGTAGATTATGGAACAATCCTCACTGAACCATCATTAGAGATGCCAGCCAGGCTAAAGCTAATTAATGATGGTTTAATCAAGATTATTAATTACTACAAGCCAAAGCACATGGCAGTTGAACAATTATATTTTAGCAAGAATACAAGAACAGCTCTGTCAGTAGGCCAGGCTAGAGGTGTAATCCTGTTAACAGGCATACAGATGAACCTTCATTTAGCAGAGTATACACCACTACAGGTAAAACAAGCTGTAGTTGGCTATGGAAGGGCTGATAAAAAACAGGTTCAAAAAATGGTTGCAACTGTATTGGGTAGCAGTACCATTCCTAAACCAGATGATGCAGCAGACGCCCTGGCAGTTGCTATTTGCCATGCAAATTCTTATAAGCTAAATTCTGTATTTGCAGGTGAAAAAATATGATAGGGCATTTAAGGGGAACTATTGAACTTATTAATACAGACAGTATTATTATTGATGTACAGGGTGTTGGTTATATGCTGTACATGCCGGCTTCCGCTATATATAAGCTTCAGGTAGGCAGCACTGCGAAGGTTTTTACACATCTACATGTTAGAGAAGATGTGATGCAGTTATATGGATTCTTGGACAATTTAGAGTTGGAGCTCTTTAAAATGTTGCTTGGGGTAAATGGAGTTGGCCCAAAGGCAGCACTTTCAATTTTATCACAATGTAATTGTGATGAAATCGTAGCTGGAATTAATACTGAAATGCCAGATGTTTTTATCAGGGTATCAGGAATAGGTAAAAAAACTGCCCAGAGAATAGTTTTAGATTTAAAAGATAAGACAAAAAATTTAACTATTCCTGTACAAAGGCAGCCATCAGATAATACAATTCCTGTTATTAGAGAAATTTCGGCAATTGAAGAAACTATAAATGCTCTGGTATCCTTGGGGTATAATCCACGGGAAATAAAGGATTTGGTTTATACTACCGCAAAGGAAAACCAAAACGTCTCCACAGTAGAGGAATTACTAAACAAAGTTCTTAAAAAATTAGGTCCAGCTGGTAGGTGATATTAGTTTGGAATTTGAAGAAAGATTAGTCACAGGTACTAGAATAATAGAAGATGGAGAAATGGAGAGCCTAAGGCCTCTTAATTTAAGAGAATACATTGGACAGGAAAAAATAAAAAAGAATCTTCAGGTTTTCATAAAAGCAGCTCAGATAAGACAGGAAGCTTTGGACCATGTGTTGTTATACGGCCCCCCTGGATTAGGAAAAACAACACTAGCTAACATCATTGCTGCTGAAATGGGAGTCCAAATTAGGATAACATCAGGACCTGCAATTGAAAGACCTGGTGACCTAGCAGCAATATTAACCAATTTAGAGCCAAGGGATGTATTATTTATTGATGAAATTCACAGACTTAACAGGACAGTTGAGGAAGTTCTATACCCTGCCATGGAGGATTTTTGTCTAGATATAGTTATTGGTAAAGGTCCTAGTGCCAGATCTATAAGGTTAGAACTTCCCAGATTTACTTTAATAGGTGCAACAACTAGGGCAGGCTTACTTACTTCACCTTTAAGAGACAGGTTTGGAGTAATAAGCAGACTTGAGTTTTATACCACTAAAGAGCTGTGCAGCATTATAGCTCGTGCTGCAGGTATACTTGGAATAGAAATAACTGAAGAAGGTGCTGAAGAAATAGCAAGAAGATCCAGGGGAACACCAAGGGTAGCCAACAGACTTTTAAAAAGGGTTAGAGACTTTGCCCAGGTAGAAGCACAAGGCATTATAACAAAAGAAGTGGCCATGTGGTCAACTGATAAACTAGAGGTTGACAAGCTAGGTCTTGATCATACTGATAGAAAGCTCATGCTGACCATAATTAAAAAGTTTTCAGGGGGTCCTGTAGGTCTTGACACCCTGGCTGCATCTACTAGTGAAGAAACTGAGACTATAGAGGATGTATATGAGCCATATCTATTACAGTTGGGCTTTCTGCAAAGAACACCCAGGGGAAGGATAGCTACTGTGGCCGCCTATAAATATTTTGGTATAGAGCCCCCTGGCAGGCAAGATGGTCAATTAACCTTAGATAATATTATTGAAGGGAGGTAGTTCTTTTGGGAGAATTTAGTTCCTTCGGTAAAATTCTAATGGTATTAGGAATAATCATATTCCTAATGGGTGGGCTTATGCTGGTAGCGGGAAAATTCCCTTATATAGGTCGCCTTCCTGGAGACATATACATAAAAAGAGAAAATTTTACCTTTTATTTTCCTTTAGCAACGGGTATTATACTCAGCATTGTTTTGACAATAGTTTTGAATCTAATTTTTAGAAGATAAAAGTAGGAGTGTAGATATGACAGATAAAATTATTAAAAAGATCATTGTTTTTTTATTGTCTCTTTGCATCTTCATGGCCACTCATATCACACCAATGCAAGCAAACACATTATCATTCCAGGGAAATGTTAATATTAGAGTTTCTTTGTCTTCTGGAATTAGTATAGCCAACTTTAGAGTGGAAAGGGGTTCATATTACTTAATAGATGAAGGCACAGGTATAATAGTAGGCCAACCAACTCAAGGAGCGTTATGGAGCATAGTAAAAAAAGGCCCTGTCCTGGATGTAGAGGTTGGTGGGCAGTCAGTCAGTATTGCTTTCAAAGGTCCTCTAGCATTAATTCCCCATGACCAACAAGCCTTAAATCTTGTGAGCTTTTCTAATACAATATATCGTGACAATATAAGATTTATAAATGAAAATGAAGGTGTCCGGGTGATAAATGAATTGGATGTTGAAAGGTACCTTTATGGAGTAGTTGGTCCTGAAATGGGGACAAGTGCTGACCTAGAGGCATTAAAAGCTCAAGCAGTGGTATCAAGATCATATGCCCTGGCCTCTATGAATCCTAGGAATGCTTTTGATATTACTAATAATACTACTACTCAGGTATATAGAGGTTATAGTGCTGAGACATTACCAGGGGGGAATAAAGCAGTAAAGGCCGTTGATGATACATCAGGAGAAGTGATTTACTATGGAGACACCCTGGTACAGGCCTTTTATCATGCAAATGCCGGTGGTTATACTGCCAGCTCAGAAAATGTATGGCACAATCCTTTGCCATATTTAAAAGCCACTCCTTCACCCTATGATATCTTTGCTTATAATTATCCAAATCAGTCTGGAGGTTGGCCTGCTAATACATATAAATGGGAAAAAACAGTATCCCTGGCAGAAGCACAACAGATGATTGAAAAGTATTACCAAAATTCAAACAGCGTTATTATTGGTAGTTTATTAAATTTATCTACCAGACAATTGGACCATACTACTAAAGGGAGTACTCTTTGCGGTAGAGTAACAGAAGTAGAAGTTTACGGCTCTGCAGGAACAGGAACCGTTACTAAGGATCAAATCAGGAATATTTTTGGTTTAAGGAGCACAAAATTTGAAATCAAGATAGATTCTGCAGTACATGTTAAGAATGGAACTAATGCAATTGTACAAATGAACTCTGCTGATGGACTAAAGGTAATTGGCCGAGATGGAGCTATATCTGATATAAATGGTAGCAAGCCTGATTATGCTGTTAAAGGTAAGGCATCCACAAGACAAATATCAAAGAATTTTTCAAAAATAACCTTTGATGGTTATGGACATGGCCATGGTGTAGGAATGAGTCAATGGGGAGCCAGGGGTATGGCAGCAAATGGGTATAATTACAGAGAGATTATTGAACACTATTATAATCCAGGAAAATATGATGGCAAATTAAGAATATTAAATTACTATGCAAGGGGAAAATGACATGAAGGTCTCAGAATTTGATTTTCATCTTCCCGAAGAATTGATTGCACAGGAACCCATTACACCAAGGGATATGTCAAGATTAATCGTTCTTCATAAACGGGAGAGGTGTATTGAGCATAAAAGGTTTTATCAAATAACAGAGTTTCTGCAGGAAGGTGATCTTTTAGTTTTAAACCAAACAAAAGTATTGCCAGCAAGATTATTAGGCTTCAAGGATACTGGAGCAAATATAGAACTGGTCCTATTAAAAAGAATTAAAGGAGACTATTGGGAGTGTTTGGTGAAACCGGGGAAAAAGCTTAAACCAGGTACAAGGGTTTGTTTTGGAGATGGTGAGCTTCAAGGAGAGATATTAGACTATACAGATAGCGGTGGAAGAATTGTGCAATTTATTTATCAGGGAATATTTGAAGAGGTTTTGGATAGGCTTGGTGAAATGCCATTACCTCCTTACATACAAAAGGAGCTTAAGGACAAAAGTCGTTATCAGACTGTGTATGCCAGGGAACAGGGTTCAGCAGCAGCACCAACAGCTGGACTTCATTTTACTGAAGAACTATTTGAACAAATTAAAAACAAGGGTGTTCAAACGGCTTTTTTGACTCTTCATGTTGGTTTGGGAACCTTCAGGCCGGTGAAAAGTGAAAATGTTGAAGAACATAAAATGCATTCCGAGTACTATTCCATAAATGAAGAAACTGCTCATTTGATTAATCAAGCCAAGGATAAAGGTAAGCGGGTGGTTGCTGTTGGAACAACAAGTATACGTACACTAGAAACAGTTGGAGATAAAAATGGAAGGATACAGGAATCATCTGGGTGGACTGATATATTCATCTATCCGGGATATAGTTTTAAAGTGGTTGATGCTATTATTACTAATTTTCATCTTCCTAAAAGCTCGTTGATTATGCTGGTTTCTGCCTTTGCGGGAACTGATTTTGTTAAGGAAGCATATAGGGTTGCTATTGAGGAAAAATATCGTTTCTACAGCTTTGGAGATGCAATGTTGATTATCTAACATAAAGTACTGAGGTGTAAATATATGACTGTATCTTTTGAATTATTATATGAATCACAGGAAACAAAGGCTAGATTGGGGAGGTTTACAACTGCCCATGGGGAGGTAGAAACACCAGTTTTTATGCCTGTAGGTACTCAAGCTACAGTAAAGACTGTAACTCCTCACGAACTAAAGGAAATTGGAGCGGAAATAATCTTGAGTAATACTTATCATCTTTATCTAAGACCTGGTCATAAGGTCATAGAGGAAGCGGGTGGTCTCCATAGGTTTATGTCCTGGGATAAACCTATCCTTACAGATAGTGGAGGTTTTCAGGTTTTTAGTTTGGCAGACTTACGAGACATTAAAGAGGAGGGAGTTACCTTCCGCTCCCATATTGATGGTTCAAAGCACTTTTTCACCCCAGAAAGGGCCATGGAGGTCCAGATGAGTTTAGGATCAGATATAGCCATGGCTTTTGATATTTGTGCTCCCTATCCATGCAGCTACGAGCATGCCCTTGAGGCCTCTGATAGAACTACCAGATGGGCAAAAAGGTGTAAAGATTTTCATGACCATCCATATCAGGCGGTATTTGGTATTATCCAGGGTTCAATGTTTCCAGATTTAAGAAAGAAAAGTGTAAGCGAGATTACAGCTTTTGATTTTCCGGGATATGGAATTGGAGGATTAAGTGTTGGTGAACCTAAGGATATAATGTATGAGATGCTTGATCATACATTAGATGAGTTGCCAAAAAACAAGCCGAGATACGTAATGGGGGTTGGTTCACCAGATTGCCTGTTAGAGGGTGTTAAGCGTGGTGTGGATATGTTTGATTGTGTACTGCCTACTAGAATAGCAAGAAACGGAACAGTTATGACCAGTATAGGAAAGGTAGTAGTGAGAAATGCTAATTATGCCAAGGATTGGGAAAAGCTTGACCCCAATTGTAATTGCTACACTTGTTCTAATTACAGCAGGGCATATATACGGCATCTTCTTAAGGCAAATGAAACCCTGGGTATTAGATTAACCACTATTCATAATCTAAGCTTTTTGATAGACCTTATGAAAGAAGTACGTGTGGCAATTAAAGAAGAGAGGCTTGAGAATTTTATTAAAGATTTCTACCAAACCTATGAGGAAAAAGCAAACACAGGCATTTAAATACTTTAATGTTTATAATGGTAAAGTTTTGTGAAAAATATTAAGGAATAATTATCCTTTATTAAAGGTAAATAGGTATTAATGTCGAAGTAAAATAAGACTTTTTTTTGAAAGATGCATTGAAAGGTAGGTGAAACAGGATGGAAGGTGCTGGAGCTTTTATTTATATTGCAATCTTTTTTGCAATTCTCTATTTCCTTATGATTCGTCCTCAACAAAAACAACAGAAAAAGAGAAAACAAATGCTGGAGGAGCTCAAGGTAGATGATGCCATTGTAACAATTGGCGGCATCCATGGCAGGATCACTAAAATGAGAGAAGATTACATAACTGTAAGAATAGCTGACAAAATCGAGGTTGATTTTGACAAAACAGCAGTAGGTTATGTTAAAGGAAAAGAATAATCTAACAAAAACAGTGGTATTATCCACTGTTTTTACATTCTTATAGGCAAACCGACAATATACTATGGAGGAAAAACACATTTTTTGTTTAAGTTATAATATAAAATCTGTCCAAGAGGGGTTACCATGTTTAGATTATTTAATCTATTTTTAGATCCCGATCTGAAAAAAAAGTTAAAAAGTGATTATATTGCCTATAAGCAAATGCATCTAATTACCTATGATGGTCTTTGGTGTTTAAAAGAAAATGATGCACTTCTTCTTCTAGAAGAACATGGAATTGGAGGATAGTATTATGAAGGCAGATTTAACAAAGGTTTCCATAAGAAGAGGAGATATCTATTTAGTTAACCTGGGATGTGACAGTAAAGGAAGAACGATTAGCAGACCTGTTCTTGTAATACAAAATGATATAGGAAATAGGTTTTGTTCAACGGTAATCGTAGTTCCCTTAATACCAGAGACACTGAAAAAAAAATTGCTATTTTCAATTTCCATAAAGGCCAATTCAGTCACAGGTTTAATGAAGGATCATGTGGCAGTTTTTTCACAAATTAGGACAGTGGATAAGAGCTGGTTTACAAACGATTGTTATTTGGGAAGATTAAATGATGAAGATAGAGAGCAGATGGATAAGGCAATAGAGCTGAGCTTGGGATTAAGCACTTTACAAAAACTTCAAAATAGAAAAGAAGTATATGTTAACCAAAAAAAATTGGTATAATAATATAAAGAAAGATATAGGAAGCGATTAATAATCGCTTTTTTCTTTTAATATTATCTTTTTCTATTTAACTACATGTCATGGATGGGGGAATTGCAAATTGATAACTCTAAAGGATTTAAAGGATAACAAAGAAGTGAGCACCTATATAAAAAAAGCAAATGAGCATCTTAAGGCCATGGGCTATACAGAGCATGGATTTAGGCATGTTAACCTTGTAGCAACACTGGCTGGAAAAATTCTTGAACAGCTAAACTATCCAAAGCGTGACCAGGAGCTTGCGTCCATGGCAGGCTATCTTCATGATATAGGTAATGTAATAAGTCGTCATGATCATGGTCAATCTGGGGCCCTATTGTCCTATTATATTCTAGACAAACTTGGTATGGAACCTGAGGAAATAGCATTAATAATATCTGCAATTGGAAATCATGAAGAACAGTATGGCCATGCTGTAAATCATATTGCTGCCAGTCTAATATTAGCAGACAAGTCAGATGTTCATAGATCAAGGGTTAGAAATAAGGACATATCAACATTTGACATCCATGACAGGGTTAACTACGGAGCTGAGCATTCATCCCTGGTAATTAATAGTGAGGAAAAGACTATAACCATGGTAGTAAACATCGACCTGACAATTACTACAGTTATGGAGTACTTTGAAATTTTTCTTACAAGAATGGTAATGTGTAGAAGAGCAGCGGATTTCTTAAGATGTAATTTTGGTTTAATTATTAATGATTCGAGACTGCTATAATGTAGAGCTCCATTATATATGTATGTAATTTGACAAAGCTTTGAAATGGGGTTTATAATATAACAGTTGAAAACAAAAGATAGTGGCAATTTTTATTTAGTGGGGAGGAAACATGGTGAAATATGCTAATACATTTAAGTTGCTGTTGGTCATATTATTAGTAGCTGCCATCAGCTTTTTTTCTTATCCACCTCTAATTAATTCTCTTAACCTTGGTTTAGATTTACGAGGGGGAGTTCATATTGTCCTTGGCGCCATTGAGACAGAAGATGTTAAGGTGACAGATGAAGACATGGAGCAATTAATGATGGTAATGAGGCAAAGAGTTGATGAGCTGGGAGTAAGTGAACCCTATATTCAAAGAGAAGGGGATAAAAGACTCATTGTTGAACTCGCAGGAATTGATGATCCTGAAGAAGCAGTTAAAATTATTGGAAAGACTGCATCTTTAGAATTTCAGCTAGCAGATGGTACTGTAATCTTACATGGTGGAGATTTGGAGACGGCCCAGGCTAGAATGGATCAATATACGCAAAGACCCCAGGTAAACCTTAAGTTTAAGCCTGAGGGAGCAAGGGTTTTTGCCCAGGTTACTGGAGAACTGGCAAATTCTTATCCTCCACAGGATCCCAGGAGATATATAGCAATACTATTAGATGGTGAAGTACTAACAAATCCTCATGTTAACGAGGCAATTCCAGATGGACAAGCTGTAATTAGTGGTGGCTTTACCGAGTTCATTGAGGCAGCCAACCTGGCAGCTCTTTTAAGAGCCGGTGCGCTACCTGTAGATGTTGAAATTCTTGAAAAAAGATTAGTAGGCCCCCAACTTGGGCTTGATTCAATTGAAAAAAGCAAAAAGGCTATTGCCATAGGAATTACATTTATTATTCTATTTATGCTTTTAGTTTATAGATTAAATGGGCTTGCAGCCAATATATCGCTAGCCCTTTATGGAGTAGTATTACTTGCTTTAATTTCAGGCATCAAGGCCACTTTAACCCTGCCTGGAATAGCAGGTCTGCTATTATCTGTGGGTATGGCAGTAGATGCAAATATTATTATTTATGAGCGAATTAAAGAAGAACTGCGGAACAAGAAAAGTATCAGGGCAGCAGTTGACGCTGGATTTAGAAGAGCAACCCTTACAATATTAGATGCTAATATGACCACTTTAATTGGTGCCTTCGTTTTATATTTCTTTGGTGCAGGTATGATTAGAGGTTTTGCGGTAACCCTAACCCTGGGGATTCTAGCAAGCATGTTTACCTCATTAATTTTCACCAGAATCCTTTTACGTACTGCAGTTAAGATTAAAATATTTCAAAATACCAGGTATTTTGGTGTATAGGGGGGGAAACTAAATGTTCTTTGATTTTATAGGAAAGAGAAAATTATGGTTCCTTATGTCGCTTATTATAATTATCCCAGGATTGATTTCGCTAATGTTCCAGGGACTTAACCTTGGGATAGACTTTGCTGGTGGTACAAAGGTAATGGTTAAGTTTTCTCAGGAGGTTTCTTCTGAAGATATTAGGGAAGTGCTGTCTGAGCACAATCTTGGAAGAAGCACTATTCAGGCAAGTGAAAATAACCAGTTCATCATTAGAACACCCATTTTAACTGAGCAGGAAAATACTCAGGTTGTAAATGCATTAAGAGAAAAATTAGGTGATATGCAGATACTAAGTAATGAATCTGTTGGTTCTGTTGTAAGTGCAGAGCTGCAAGAAAAAGCAATAATTGCTCTCTTAATCGCAACAGTATTGATGGTTGTTTATATTACAATTAGATTTGAGTTAAGCTTTGCCTTATCGGCCATAACAGCCCTTTTCCATGATATTTTAATTACCTTGAGCATTTTTTCAATATTCCAGATAGAAATCAATATATCATTTGTAGCAGCAATACTCACTATTATTGGTTATTCCATAAACGATACTATAGTAATATTTGACAGGATCAGGGAAAACCTTGAATTCAGACAAAAGGAAACCTTATCAGAGCTTGTAAACAAAAGTATTCATCAGAATTTAGTAAGGTCAATCTTTACTTCACTAACTTCAGTGGCCGTTTTGCTTGCCTTACTCATTTTTGGTGGTGATACTACAAGGGTTTTTGCTCTGGCAATGATAATTGGTTTTATCAGCGGAACCTATTCATCCATTTGTATAGCAAGTCCGGTATGGTTAGAGCTAAAAAAGCGCTGGTTTGTAAATGATAGAAGAAAAAAGAAGAAGGTAAACCCAGCACCTTCAAGGTAAAACCTTTGCACCAAAAAAACAGCTGTCAAAAAGACAGCCGTTTTTTTTGTTTTACATACCGCCACTTAGGGAAAAGCTAATAGCAAGGCTTATGATGAGGTGAGTATATGGAATATATAGCAATAGCTTGGATAATATTTGGTCAAATAATAAACACGCTTCTAGGCATCAAGGGCATTGTACTTTATCTGCTTGGGTTGTTTTTACTAGCTGCCCTTGATGGTTATCAATTTATTACATACATGCAGTTTAGTAATATTGTAATAGCAACAACTGCACTAATAATAATTTTATTGACACTAATCTTTTTCAGGAAAAAGATCTGGGGAAGGTATAACATGCCAGTAAACAGTCTTGTATTAATGGGAATTTCAAGTATTTTTATTATTGGCTCCTTGACCAAACCCTCTATAGGACTAATGGCAGGTGGAACAATTATGGTCCTGCCAATAGGTAGGGTAATTTTATACAAAGGATTTTTGGGAATATTTCAGTTATATATTATGTCATTTTTACAGTGGTTTGGTGTATTACTGATAAATTTATATATTTTTTGGAGCATTATTGGAAATTTAACGTAAAAATTTCTGCAAATTCTGAAGGATTTAGTGTTTCATTGGGAGAAATATATAAATTAACAGTAGTGTTGCATAAAAATTTTCTAACATTGTCAAACCCAGAAAATAGCAATAATTAACTATGGATAATTAAGCTAAATATGTTTAAATTTAACAATTAAATTTCCTGATCAAATTGCCAAAAAGGCGAAGTAAGGGGTAGTCCTTATCCACATTTTGACAGTATGCGCTTTACAGTAGTACTGGGTCATAAGTAAGATCATCTAAATGATCTGATTCGCCTGCTATAACCTGCCTTAGAGTCATTTTGTAAGTTAGTTCGTGGTCAATTTTTCGTCGCCCCTTCGAGGTCCGCTTAGGTTTTCGATGAAGCTTGCGAATAAATGTACTAAATGCTTCTAATAAGCAAGTGATTAGCATTCTTTTAAAATTTAGCATTAAACCCTGATAGCCAGTTTTTAATTTAAGCAGCATCAGCAAGCAATGTGTTATTAGTGCTATTAGTATCTGGTTTTCCACTGCCTGGGGACTTTGCCCATAAAAGTGCTTAATGCAAAACTGCTGTTTGAGCCATTTGAAAAATACTTCTATTTGCCAGCGATAGAGGTAAATACTACTTAACTCATCTACAGATAGTTCTAGCTTATTCGTTATGATAATTATCTTATTGCCTTTACTGTCTTGTGTCTCTATAAGCTGTAGGGGATGCTCCATTTTTGTAGAGCCATCTTTACCAAGGCGTACTAGCTGATGTTTTGTTATGTTACCAGAGGTTGGATAATCTTCTATTACTTCTACTATTGCATTGCTTTTTAAGCGACTGACGAAGTAAATACCCTCTTTACAGTATGCATCAAATTTCTCATAATCAACATACGCCCTGTCAAAAACATAGATGGTTCCTTGTTCATAGATTATCATATCATCCATCATGTTTTTATCTGCAGGCTTTGCTGGTGTAACTATTGCTTCTTCTGGTATAACCACACCATTGCAGAATTCAAGTAGTAAATGAAGCTTTATCCCTGCTTTAGTTTCTCTGAATTTAGCCCATCTAAACAGAGATAAACATAAGCTTATGGCGCTAGAATCAAGTATTAGCAACCGTCCCATTTCTTGACGTATTCTATCATGACCAAGTTCTTTACCAAGTTGCGTAGTGATATTTTTGAATAAATAAGCTACTACCTCTACTGGTAGATCTCTTAATCTACGAGATATTTGTGAAGGACTAAAGGATTCACAATCAAAAGCTTCGCAAAATCCATCATTATTAAAATCATTGCTAATATCTCTTAAACTAGCTCTTTGATTAATCTGAGAATTGGCTAGCAGTTCAATAAGTTCTACTGTAGATAACTTTTTTAAATACTTATCTACCTCCATGTCTGACAGCAAATTTAAAAATTTTTCATTAATTATAGGACTAAACAGTTGCAAAAAAGTGGATTTTTTGATATCCTTGCCTTGCATTTTATAACTCCTTTATATTAGGGATTTGGCAAGGACTACCTTGTTATCTCTATTATAAAGGATTTTTTAATGCAAATACAGCAAAATATCTATTTTATCTTCTTAATTCGCAGCATTTCTTTGATTATCAAAATTTATTATAACTTGACAAATTCTAAATGTTTTTTTGCAACGTTACTGATAAATTAAGAAGTTAATATTTGTGTATTTCCTATATGGGAGGAGTGGAGTACCATGCAGGCATATCTGGTGGGAGCATTATTATTTGCTGTGTTAGTTGCAATCTTTGCAATACAAAATGTGAGACCAGTTGATATACGCTTTTTAACCTGGCAGATACAGGAGATATCTTTAGTTTTGGTCATTTTAGGTTCAGCCTCAATAGGTGCAGTAGTAGTTTTTTTCCTTGGAACAGTTAAGCAAATCTCCAATCATCGGCAAATCAAGGAATTAAGGAGAAAAAATGATGAGTTAGAAAAAACAGTAAAGGAACTTCAAGCCATTAAAGAAAACCATAATAATCTGGACCAAGATTCAATAGAAACGGAATTGGATGAAACTAATGAAGCACATGAACCACTGCCTGATGAACATGAAATTGAGGAAGAAGAAAGAAATTAAAAGCACTCTCTAAGCACTGAACTGAGTGCTTTTTTTGTGTGGTTGATATATGTAACCCTATTGTTTATAATAACCTAGATAGGATGGTGACATAAGTGGAGAAAGCAAACAAAATATGGTACATAAAACCTTCTGAACCTAATTTACAATGTGAGTTGAGCAAGGGGCTGGGGGTATCACCTCTAGTTTCCCAATTATTAATAAATAGAGGCATTACAAACCAGGATGAGGGCAAAAGCTTTCTCTCTTCTAATTTGAGCCATTTAAGTGATCCATGGCATATAAATGGTATGGAGGCAGCCTGGGAAAGATTTTTATTAGCCAAGGAAAAAGGTGAAAGAATTTTAATATATGGTGATTATGACGTTGATGGTTTAACTGCAACTGCTATAATGATAGAGTTCATAAAAAATGCAGGGTTAGAAGTTGAATATCTTATTCCCAATCGAATGGAAAATGGCTATGGCTTAAGTATGGATATGCTTCCTGCTGTTGAGGATAAAAATTGTTCTCTAGTTATTACCGTTGACTGTGGTATTAATTCAATAGAAGAGGTTAGGGTACTTAAAAAAAAGGGTATAGATGTAATTGTAACAGATCACCATCTTCCTGGGGAAAATCTTCCTGAGGCCTGGGCAGTCATAAATCCAAAGCTGAAATCCCCTAAAGAGGCCTATGACCTGGCAGGTGTTGGGGTTGCTTTTAAAGTTGTTCAAGCATTTTCTGAAAGATTACAAATAGAGGGCCAGGTTCCTGATGTATTAGATCTGGTAGCTTTAGGAACTGTAGCTGATATTGTTCCTCTTTTTGGTGATAACAGAATCATTGTGAAGGAAGGCCTAAAGGTATTAGCCTCTACCCATAGGAAGGGTCTAAAGGCACTAATGAACGTTTCAGGCATTAATGGACAAGGTATTACTACTCAAGAACTGTCTTTTGGTCTGGCCCCCAGGATTAATGCAGCAGGACGAGTGGGAGATAGTGCAGCTGCACTTGAACTGCTACTAACTAAGTCTATTCAGAGGTCAGATGAATTAGCAAAGATACTAAATAGAACAAACCAAGAACGTCAGGTAATAGAAGGTGCAATCAGTAATCAAGCGGAAGAAATGTTAAGGGAGCTGGATTTATCATCACAAAGAATTGTGGTTCTAGCATCAGAGTTTTGGCATCCGGGAATAATTGGCATTGTAGCCTCACGCCTTGCTAATAAAATCTATAGACCCGTCATTTTAATTGCAATTGAAGGGGAAAAGGGTAGGGGCTCTGCGAGAAGTATAATTCAATGTAATATTTATGAAGCTTTGCATTATTGTTCTGAACTGCTTGAAGAATTCGGAGGTCATGAGCTAGCAGCAGGAATTACTATTGCCGTGGACAAAATAGAAGAGTTTCGCAGGAGAATTAATTCCTGGGCTAATAATCTTGATGAAAGTGTATTTGTTCCAAAGGTTTTCGGGGATGCAGAAGTTGTTTTTTCAGAGCTCCATAGGGAGCTTGTAAAGGAACTTGAGACCCTGGCACCATTTGGCGAGGGTAACCCAAGTCCCCTTTTAATGTGCAGAGATATTGATATAATTAATTCCAAAAAGGTTGGCAAAATGGAAAACCATTTGAAAATGGTCGTAGCATCAGATGCAGCAGTAATTGATGCCATTGGATTTAAATTGGGGGCATATGATGAAATTGCCACAGCAGGCAACAAAGTTGATCTGGCATTTGAGCTGGAAAACAATTACTGGAATGGGAATGAGAATCTACAGTTAAAATTGAAGGATATTAAGAAAGCTGGTTTTAATAATGAAATACAAATACTTTGTAAAAAAGTAATTAAAGCAGAGGAAAAACCGCTTCCTATAGAAAAAGGTGATTTTCATGGTAGTGTGCTTGAAATAAACTCTGACATGGAGGTTCTCTTTCAGCAATTTTCAAAACAGAAGGGTACTATTTATGTTATAGGCGATACTGTTGCTTTTAGTCATGTCTTATTTACTTATTGGAAGTCCTATATAAAAAGGCTTAATATGGATGCATACTTTTTGTCTGGAAGTGACACGGACCATAAAATTGATAATATTATACATAAAAAAAATAATTCAACCAGCGTCATATTTGCATCAGCGGCCTGGCTGAATCATTACAAGGTAATTATATCAAACCAGAGCTGTACAACAATTAGAATTGCATCCTCGTCAATAGACACAGATTCTCACAATGTAGATGACATGGAGATAAAAAAGAATTATATTATATATAATCAAGAAACAGTAGTATATGATGAAATAGGATATGATTTAATATCACAAGGACAATTAATAGCTATTGTTAGTAATGAAGCTTCTGTTATATGGGTAAGAGACAAATCTGAATTAAAAAAACTTTTAAAGAAAATACAAAGCAGTATAGGCACACATAACATTTCTTACTGGGATTATGAATTAAGTTATGATAAACAGAGGGAAATGGTTGAAAGGTTTAATTCAGGAATAACTAACATATTTGTGGCAATTCACTCATTTCCCAGGGGATATATTACTAGAGAAGCTATAGATATATTTATAGATTTTCCACTTGATAAATCCTGTTGGGATTATCTTATGCTAAACAAGAACTCCAAGTTCTTATATGCTGGTCAAGACATTTCCAAAATTCAATATCTTATTGACGATATGTATCCAACAAAGGATGCTCTAAAGCTTATATATACATTTGCAAGGCAATCTAAAAAAGAGTTAATTGATATTAATTTTCATAAGCTTCATGCATTCCTAGCCAGAAAGGGAACAATCATAAATGAAAAAACCTTTAAAACCATAATAAATACTTTTAACGAGCTTGGCTTAACTGGCAGCTCTAATGATCCCCAGGTTGACCTTAATAGATCATGGAGATATAAAGAAAATTTACATCAGCAGCAGGCTTGTAAGGACTTTATTACACGTTTAATCTAAATTTAACAAAGCAGGAAAGGGGATAGCCTTTGCCCATAGATGATTTAATAAAACAAGTAAGAGAATATAATCCCGATGCAGATGTGGGTTTTATACAGGATGCATATGAGTTTGCAAAGGAAGCTCATAAGGGTCAGCAGAGACGTTCTGGGCAGGAATATATTGTTCATCCAGTAGAAGCAGCTAAAATCCTAGCTGATTTACATATGGATGTGATAACTATAGTTACTGGGCTTCTTCATGATGTAGTTGAAGATACAGACGTGCCCCTTAGTAAAATATGCGAGGCCTTTGGTGAAGACGTGGCTCAGCTTGTGGATGGTGTCACAAAGCTTAGCAGAATTGAATTTAAATCCAAAGAAGAGCAGCAGGTAGAAAACCTTAGAAAAATGTTCCTTGCCATGGCAAAGGATATACGGGTTATCATAATTAAGCTGGCAGATAGACTTCATAACATGCGTACCCTTAGACACCAATCCCCGGAAAAGCAAAGGGAAATTGCAGAAGAAACTCTAGAGATTTTTGCTCCCCTTGCCCACAGGCTTGGTATTTTTAGGATTAAATGGGAATTAGAGGATTTAGCATTGCGCTACATGCATCCTCAAAAATATTATCAATTGGTTCAATCCATATCCATGAAACGTCAGGAAAGGGAGCAGTATATTAACGAGGTTATTGCCATTTTAAAAGCCAAACTGGATGAAGTAGGCATTAAGTCCGATATTCAAGGTCGTCCAAAGCATTTCTACAGCATTTACAATAAAATGGAAAAGCAGCAGAAGCACATTAATGAAATATATGATTTAATTGCCGTTCGCCTTGTAGTTGATTCTGTTAAGGATTGCTATGGAGCTCTTGGAATTATTCATACCCTTTGGAAGCCAATTCCAATGAGATTTAAGGATTATATAGCAATGCCAAAACCAAATATGTATCAATCGCTGCATACTACAGTTTTAGGCCCCAGGGGAGAGCCTTTTGAAATACAAATTCGTACATGGGATATGCATAAAACAGCGGAGTTTGGTATAGCTGCCCACTGGGAGTACAAGGAAGGCCATGTTGGAGATCAGAAGTTTAATGAAAAGCTTATCTGGCTTCGCCAGCTGTTAGATTGGCAGAGAGATCAAAAGGATGCTAGTGAATTTATGGAGTCACTTAAGGTTGACTTCTTTTCAGACCGGGTGTATGTGTTTACACCGGCAGGTGATGTTGTGGAACTGCCGGCAGGTTCAGTCCCAATTGATTTCGCATATAGAATTCACTCTGATGTTGGTCATCAATGTGTAGGAGCAAAGGTAAATGGTAAAATTGTACCATTAGATTATCAGCTTAAAACTGGAGATATTGTAGAAGTACTCACATATAAGAGTAGTGGACCCAGCAGAGACTGGTTAAACCTGGTGCAGACGTCCCAGGCCAAAAATCGTATAAGACAATGGTTTAGAAAAGAGCAAAGAGAAGAAAATATTATAAAGGGAAGGGAAATATTAGAAAAAGAATGCAAAAAGCTAGGTCTTCCAATGGGAGACACCCTTAAAACCAATAATTTACTAGAGGCAGCCAAAAGGTACAACATTATGAGTGTTGATGATCTTTATGTTGCTTTTGCAGAGGGAGCCATAAGCGCAATACAGGTTCTCCATTGGATAAAGGATAATTTTAAAATAAAAATTAAGAAAGATACCAAGGAAGAAACTCAGCCAGGTCCAGAGAAACCACTAAAACCATTTTCTGGATACGGAAAACCTTCAAGTGGCGTTAGAGTAAAGGGGATAGATAATCTGCTTGTTCGCCTTTCAAGGTGCTGTAACCCCTTGCCAGGTGATAAGATTATAGGCTATATTACAAAGGGCAGGGGAGTATCTATTCATAGAACTGATTGTCCTAATGTAGCTGACAGCCTTAATGGAAAGGAAAGGCTAATAGATGTTGTATGGGATACAGCAGCCGATGCAGTTTATCAAGTTGAGATAGAGGTAAGTGGTATGGATAGACCTGGATTTGCCCTTGATGTTATGAATGCAATTTCAGACTCCAAAACCAATGTGAATGCCATAAATGCTAGAACCACCAAGAATAAGCTAGCCATAGTTGATATGAAGGTGGAAATTCATAATATTGGTCATTTGAAAGTAATTCTTGATAAGTTAAAAAAAGTAAAGGATGTCATGGAAGTAAAGAGATTGACGCCCTCCTAAAAAATACTTTTTTATAATTAAAATGTATACCAAGGAGGTATGCTAATGAGAGCAGTAGTACAAAGGGTTTCTAGTGCCTCAGTTGATGTGGCAGACAGCATTGTCAGAAGAATTGATGCTGGAGTACTTATCTATTTAGGAGTAGGCAGGAGTGATACAGAGAAGGATGCCGATTATCTGGCTGAAAAAATTGCTAATCTTAGAATTTTTGAGGACCATGAAGGCAAGATGAACCTTTCACTTCTGGATAGGCAGGGACAGGCCCTAATAGTATCACAGTTTACACTTTATGGAGACAGCCGTAAGGGCCGTAGACCCAGCTTTACAGACGCAGCACCACCTGAAGAAGGGGAGCGGCTTTTTAAATATTTTGTTGAACAAATGCAAAATAAATGGAAAATTGCCGTTGAAACTGGTATATTTAGAGAATATATGATTGTCCATTCTGTAAATGAAGGTCCTGTAACAATGCTATTAGATAGCTCTAAAATTTTTTGAAAGGGTGATTATGTGTATTTTAGAATGCTGCCTGTAGGTATGCTGCAAACCAATGCTTATCTGCTAGGATGTGAAAGAACAAAGAAGTGTCTAGTTATTGATCCCGGGGATGAGGGTGAAAGAATTCTCCATACAGTAAATACTGATGGATACAAATTAGAAAAGATAATTAACACACACGGTCACTATGATCATATAGGTGGTAATAGCATAATTAAAGAAAAAACTGATGCACAAGTATGCATTCATGAAGCAGACAAGGAATTTTTAGAGGATGAAAAACTTTGTTTAAGTTCGTGGATTCCTAATGCACAAAAGCTGGTTGGTGCTGATGTTTTGTTGAAGGAAGGAGATGTTATAACCTTAGGTGATATTGCTTTAGAGGTTATACATACTCCAGGCCATACACCGGGATGTATTTCATTAAAGGGACATGGCTTCTTATTTACAGGTGATACACTTTTTGCAGGCTCTATTGGGAGAACTGACCTGCCAGGAGGAGACTATAAGATGATTATTAGATCGCTTAAGGAAAAGCTAGCTCCCCTGGACGACAGCTTATCTGTATATCCTGGACATGGACCCCAATCTAATTTGGGCTACGAAAAGAAAAACAATCCTTATTTTTAATAAGATGAACTACTATGTAAAATTTTCACCAGAGAATCTGGATAAGACTATTGAAGATATATTTCTGCTATTTTTTCCAAATGAGCAGATCAGGGCTTGGAAGCCAGGAAACCAATGTCATTTTGAAGTAAACTACAAAGTTAATGACCAGGAAATTGCTGTTGAAGCAATAAGCCATTGGCAAAGAGAAATAAGAATAACAGAGACAAGAGAAGAAAAAGAATATGAAGCTCGCAGTCAATTTAGAAGATTAGTCAGGTTAACTTTTTACAAGCTTATGCTTAAACTGTTCAATGAGGAACCAAAACCATGGGGCATTCTTACAGGTGTCAGACCAACTAAAGTTATCCATCGCCTTCTGGATAACAATTTAATGGGAAAAGAGTTGGACAACTATCTTAACAAGGAATTCTATATTAATAAGGATAAAATTGACCTTGTTAAAGAAGTGGCTCTGGCCCAAAGAAAGTTATTTAAGCAAATTAGTAAAGACCAAGCTGGTATCAATATTTATATTAGTATCCCCTTTTGTCCATCAAGATGCCTTTATTGTTCATTTCCTGGTTATGAGATTAAAAAGTTTAAAAAAAGAATAGCCAGTTATTTAGAAGCATTAAAAAGAGAAATAAAAGAATTTTATCAAGCCGCGGAATGCGTGGATATTAATGTTGATTCTTTATATATAGGAGGAGGAACTCCGACAGTTTTGAGTGCTTCCCAGCTTGAAGAGCTATTATACATAGTTGAACCTTATGTTAGTCGTTATAATGTTAGAGAATATACCCTTGAAGCAGGTAGACCAGACACTATTGACAAAGAAAAGCTTTATCTAGCAAAAAGCTATGGAATAACTAGAGTAAGTGTAAATCCTCAAACCATGCAGCAAAAAACTTTAGGTTTAATAGGCAGGTGTCATGATATTTCTCAAATCCATGAGGCAGTAGCTCTGGTGCAAAAGCTTAACCTAAAGCTTAATATGGATCTTATACTAGGACTTCCAGGTGAGGATGCACAATCAGTTATTGATACAGTTGAAAAGGTTATTAATCTTAAGCCCCAAAACATTACAGCTCATACCCTGGCAATAAAGACTGCTTCAAAGCTTAGAAAGCTAGAAGTTCATCTTCCCACTGCTATAGAAGTCTCTGAAATGCATATTGCAGTAAATAAAGCCCTTAGAGACCAAGGATACAAACCATACTATCTATACAGACAAAAAAGAATTTTAGGTGACATGGAGAACACAGGCTATGCTTTGGAGGGGGAAGAAAGCTGGTACAATATAATGATAATGGAAGAAAGGCAAACTATAATTGGTTTTGGTGCTGGTTCAGCATCTAAATTTATAAATAAAGCTAACCATGAGATTCATGGGGTTTATTATAATCCAAGGGATTCAATAATATATGGACAAAGAGAAAATCTAACTAAAGACAAAATAAATTTATTGTGTTCATTGCTTAAGGAGGAAAAAAGATGGCAATAACTGCGGAGAGTATAGCTGGTTTAAAAAGGAGTCATCATTGTGGTCATGTAAACAAAGGAAGCTTGGGCCAAAAAGTCACTCTTATGGGATGGGTTAATAGAAGAAGAGATCATGGCGGATTGATTTTTGTTGACCTTAGAGACATTACAGGAATGGTACAGGTTGTATTCAGTCAGGATGTTGATCAGACAGCTTTTAATAAGGCTGAAGATGTGAGGAATGAATTTGTTATAGCAATAAGAGGTGAGGTGCGTCCCAGGCCAGAGGGAACGGTTAACCTTAATTTACCTACGGGAGAAATTGAAGTATATGCAAGTGAACTTAGGATACTTAACCCAGCAAAAACCCCACCCTTTTATATTTCCGAAAATATAGATGTGGATGAGAACCTTCGATTAAAATACAGATATCTGGATTTAAGAAGGCCTGATATGCAACGGATTATGATCTTAAGGCATAAGGTTAACAAGGCAATTCGTGATTTTCTTGATAAGAATAATTTTCTTGAACTTGAAACCCCAATGCTTACCAGAAGCACACCAGAGGGAGCCAGGGATTACCTGGTACCCAGCAGGGTACATCCAGGCAGGTTTTATGCCCTGCCCCAATCCCCACAGATATTTAAACAGCTTCTAATGGTCTCTGGTATGGATAGATACTTTCAAATTGTGCGCTGTTTTAGAGATGAGGACCTAAGGGCCGACAGACAGCCAGAATTTACCCAACTGGATATGGAAATGTCCTTTATAAATGAAGAGGACATTTATAAGCTTTTAGAGGAAATGATGGCTTACGTAGTTCAAGAAGCAATTGGAGTTACAATACCTACTCCCTTTTTACGTCTCACCTATGAAGAGGCCATGGACAGATATGGGTCAGATAAACCAGACTTAAGATTTGGTATGGAGCTGAAGGATGTTTCACATTTAGTAGCAAACTCAGGTTTTAAGGTGTTTGCCAATGCAGTTGAAACAGGTGGCCAGGTAAAGGCAATTAACGCATCAGGCTGTGGGAATTACTCCAGAAAAGAAATTGATGATTTGACCAAATTTGTTTCCATATATGGTGCAAAGGGTCTAGCCTGGATTATTGTTGAAGAAAATGGTGTAAAGTCACCAATTAGCAAATTTTTTACAGAGCAGGAGCTGAAACAAATTTTAAAGGTTCTTGAGGCTAAACCAAATGATTTGCTGCTCTTTGTAGCAGATAAGCCAGGTATAGTAGCAGATTCACTAGGACATTTAAGGGTTGAGCTGGCAAAAAGGCTTGATTTGTTAAATGAACAGGAATTAAAATTTGTCTGGGTTACCCGTTTCCCATTATTGGAATATGATCAAGAGGAAAAACGTTGGATTTCCATACACCATCCCTTTACATCTCCAGTAGATGAAGATTTGGAAATTTTAGAATCAAACCCAGGTAACGTAAGAGCCAAAGCTTATGACCTGGCCCTTAATGGACTTGAATTAGGTGGTGGAAGTATTCGAATTCACAGCAGAAATATTCAAGAAAGCATATTCAAACTTTTAGGATTAGATAATGCTGAGACTGAAAATAAGTTTGGATTTATGCTGAAAGCCTTTGAGTATGGAACACCTCCACATGGTGGAATAGCATTGGGAATGGACAGAATGGTGATGCTTTTAGCAGGCAGGTCCAGCATAAGAGACGTAATTGCTTTTCCAAAAACTCAAAGTGCTTCAGATCTGCTGACAGAAGCACCATCAGAAGTTGACCAGGCCCAGCTTCAAGAGCTCTGTATTCAAACTGTTATACCTGAAGAAGATGAATAGTAGAGGGGATTAATAATAGTGAGATTTACAAGAACTGAAATGCTGTTGGGATTAAAAGCAATGGATGAGATAAAAAAGAAAAATGTCCTTGTACTTGGAATAGGAGGAGTCGGCAGCCACGCTGTTGAGGCCCTTGCAAGAACCGGTGTGGGAAGCATAGCAATGGTTGACCATGATGTTATTGCAGTCACCAATATAAACAGACAGCTTCATTCCATGGAGAGTACTATTGGCAGACCAAAGGTAGAAGCAATGGCTGAGCGGATTAAGGATATAAATCCAGATTTACAGGTAAAGGCCTTGCAGGAATTTTATACACCAGATAGGGGAGACTATTTCATAACTAGTGATTATGATTTTGTGATAGATGCAGTTGACAATGTGTCTGCCAAGCTCGATATCATAACGCGCTGCAAAAGAAATGGCATTCCCATCATTTCAAGCATGGGTGCTGGCAACAAAATAAGCCCGCTGACCCTAACGATAGACGATATTTCTGAAACAGCAACCTGTCCTTTAGCTCGTGTAGTGCGGAGGGAGCTAAGGAAAAGAGGCATTGTAGATGGTGTGCCTGTGGTATATTCACCTGATAGTCCCGTACAGCTAAAACAAGAGACTGCAGAAAGGGTTCCACCTGGGAAGAATTCAATTCCTGGATCTATTTCATTTGTTCCAGCAGTGGCTGGTTTTTATCTGGCATATTATGTAATTGCCAAATTTGTAGATTCTGTGAATGATCATTCTTATAATAATTAAGAACTTGCTTCAAATAATTATATATAATATAATCTGAGCTAGGTAAGTATTCCCATAATGGAAAATTTCCATGACAACTTGCTTATAAATTTAAAATAACATCCTGAAAGGAGAGAATTGAAGATGGCAAGTGATAAAATAATAAAAATTGAAGATAATAACTTTGAGTCAGCAGTTCTAAATTCCAAGGAAACTGTTCTAGTTGATTTTTGGGCTGCCTGGTGTGGGCCTTGTAGGATGATAGCACCAGTTATTGACGAAATAGCAGAGGAGCTGGCTGGAATAATAAAAGTAGGCAAATTAAATGTTGATGAGAATCCCCAGACTCCTACTCAATTTGGAGTAATGAGCATACCTACTCTTATTATATTTAAGGGTGGAGAAGAAGTTGAAAGAATAGTAGGATTTAAAACAAAAAATGAGCTTTCAGCACTACTAAAAAAGTATGCTTAAATATTAAATAAGTACAGATGTTAAAGCTTTCAGTTGCCTATACCTGGATAAGTGTATAGATGATTGAAAGCTTTATAGTTGAAGGATGGATTAACATGGATTTATTTTCCTTTTCTAAAGAACAAAACTTAAAAAAATCATCACCTTTAGCTGTTAGAATGAGACCCAGGAATCTTGATGAGTTTATTGGCCAGGAACATATCCTGGGCAAGGGCAGGTTTCTGAGGAGAGCCATTGAAGCAGACAGGTTAGGTTCTATTATTTTCTATGGTCCACCAGGAAGCGGGAAGACCACCCTGGCAAAGGTCATATCCAATCTTACGAAATCTAATTTTCAAAGCTTGAATGCTGTCACGTCAGGTGTTGGAGATTTAAGACAAATCATTAAAGCAGCAGAAGAAAGACTAGGAATGTATAATGAAAAAACAATACTTTTTATAGATGAGATACATAGATTTAATAAATCACAGCAGGATGCACTACTTCCATCTGTGGAAGATGGTACCTTAACCCTTATTGGGGCCACTACAGAAAACCCATACTTTGAAATTAATGGCCCCCTGCGGTCCAGGTCAAGAATATTTCAACTAGCATCATTAAATGAAGAGCAGATGGAGGACATTATTAACCTGGCCTCAAGAGATGAAGAAAGGGGCCTTGGCAAATACAGGTTTGATTTAAGCAAAGACGCCATGGAGCATCTAATAAAATGCTCTGGTGGTGATGCAAGAATTGCTCTTAATTCCCTGGAGATGGCTGTGCTTACCACCCCTCCAAATAAAGATGGGGTTCGCCTGATTGATTTAACAGTAATTGAGGATTGCCTGCAAAGGCCGAAAGTTAGCTATGACAAAAAGGGGGACTACCATTATGATGTAATATCTGCCTTTATCAAGAGCATTCGCGGTTCAGATCCCCAGGCTGCCATCCACTATCTGGCCAGGATGCTTGATGCAGGTGAGGACCCTAGATTTATTGCACGAAGAATGATAGTCCATGCCTCAGAAGATATTGGCATGGCTGATCCACAAGCACTTCAAATTGCTGTTGCTGCTTTTAATGCTTTGGAATTTGTAGGAATGCCCGAGGCAAGAATTAATCTTGCACAGGCTGCCATACATCTGGCATTAGCACCTAAAAGCAATTCAGTTATTACTGCCATAGATGGTGCTTTACATGATGTGAGAAAGGGGGAAATTGGTGAAATACCAATTCATCTTGCTGACAGCCATTATAAAGGAGCTAAAGAGCTGGGAAGGGGAGTTGGATATCTCTACCCCCACGACTTCCCAGACAACTGGGTAAAACAGCAGTACCTTCCCGATAAATTAAAGGATAAAAAGTACTATATACCAAAGAATAAAACTGAAGAAAAGGGATAAATTAATTCCGAGTAAAAAACTTTGGATTAGCCATTGACATTTTGGTAAAATCTATTAGTATATTAATATAGAATATACCCAAGTATTTTACTTGGTTTTAAAGTGGAAAAGTGGGGTGTTTCCATGAAATTATCCACCAGGGGAGAATATGGATTAAGGGCAATGTTTGAACTTGCACAATTTTATGGTGACGGACCTATTCCCCTTAAACTAATAGCTGAGAGACAATCTATATCTGAACCATATTTGGAACAGCTTTTTGGCAGCTTGCGTAGAGCAGGATTGGTAGAAAGTACAAGAGGAGCTCAGGGAGGATATAGTCTGGCCAAAAAACCAGAGGATATATATGTTGGTGATATTATACGTACACTTGAGGGACCAATAGGCCCCATGGATTGTGTACATGAAGATATAAATACATGTGACAGGGCTGGAGGTTGTGTAACCAAGATAGTTTGGGAAAAGGTTAGAGACAGCATAACCCAGGTTTTAGACTCCATAACCCTGGCAAATATGTGTGATGAAGCTAACAAACAGGAGGAATTGAGATGAGAAAAGTATATTTAGACCATAGTGCTACTACACCAGTTCGAAAAGAAGTTGCCGACCTGGTGGTAGAATATATGGTCGACAAGTTTGGCAACCCCTCAAGTATTCACAGCTTTGGCAGAGAAGCCAGGAAAGCTTTAGATGAGGCCAGGGAGAGGCTTGCTAATCTCATTGGTGCAGAGCCCAAGGAGATATATTTTACTAGTGGAGGCACGGAATCAGATAATATTGCAATTCTCGGTGCAGCCTTTGCCAATAGTAAAAAAGGTAAACATATTATAACGTCTGCAATTGAGCATCATGCTGTAATGGATCCCTGTAAATACCTGGAGAAACAAGGATATGAAGTAACTTATCTACCTGTAGATGACCAGGGTATTATTAGTATAGCAGATTTAGAAAAAGCAATAAAACCAGAAACCATTTTAATAACCATCATGCATGTAAACAACGAAATTGGTACAATTCAGGATATTGGTCCAATGGCTAAATTGGCAAAGGATAAAGGCATTCTATTCCACACAGATGCGGTACAGAGCCTGGGCAAAGTTCATGTTAATGTCAATGAATTAAATGTAGACATGCTGAGTGGTTCTAGTCACAAGATATATGGACCCAAGGGTGTTGGTGTTTTATATATAAGAAAAGGTGTTAAACTTGACAGCATCATGTATGGCGGTGTTCAGGAACGCAAGAAAAGACCAGGAACAGAGAACTTAAGTGGTATAGTAGGTTTTGGGTTAGCTGCAGAGCTTGCAGGAAAAGAGATTGATGAGGAAAATGACAAGCAAAGCAAACTTCGGGATAAGTTAATAAATGGTATTTTAGAAAATATACCCCATACAAGATTAAATGGCCATTCAGAAAAGCGAATTGCAAGTAATGTTAACGTAAGTATTGAGTTTGTTGAAGGTGAATCATTATTGTTAAGCCTGGATATGAGAGGAATAGGAGCATCTAGCGGATCAGCTTGTACTTCCGGTTCTCTAGATCCATCCCACGTACTATTGGCAATGGGTTTATCCCACGAAATTGCCCATGGTTCACTGAGGATGACTCTAGGGAGAGAGACCACAGAAGAAGACATTGATTATGTACTAGAGGCACTTCCTCAGGTTGTAGATAGGTTAAGAGCAATGTCACCATTATATAATAAAAAAAAGTAGCCTTAAGGGGGAGAAAAATTATGTATACAGATAAGGTAATGGAGAACTTTACAAATCCAAAAAATGTTGGGGAGATTGAAGATGCAGATGGAATAGGACAGGTGGGTAATCCTACTTGTGGGGATATTATGAAAATGTATATTAAGGTTAAAGATAATGTAATAGAAGATATTAAGTTTAAAACCTTTGGATGTGGAGCAGCAATTGCAACAAGCAGCATGGCAACTGAACTTGCCAAGGGCAGGACCATTGAAGAAGCTGAAAAGCTTACAAACAAGGAGGTTGCAGAGGCCTTAGGTGGTTTGCCTGGAACAAAAATGCACTGTTCCAATTTAGCTGCTGATGCATTACGCAAGGCAATTGAGGATTACAAGTCAAAGCAAGCAAAAAATAGGTGATGAATAAAAAATGCAAAAAGTATTAGTTGCCATGAGCGGCGGTGTAGATAGTTCTATTACCGCCCATTTATTAAAAGAAAAGGGTTATGAAATAATTGGTGTCACCATGCAAATCTGGCCTGAGGACCAGCCTCCTGCTGAAAATGAGGCAGGCTGCTGCAGTCTTAGTGCTGTTGATGACGCAAGAAGTGTGGCTAATAAACTGGGAATACCTTTTTATGTAATTAATTTTAGAAGCATTTTTAAAGAAAAGGTTATTGACTATTTTATAGAAGAGTACATGCAGGGACGAACTCCCAACCCTTGTATCGCATGCAACAAATTAGTAAAGTTCGATGCCCTTCTTGATAAGGCGCTCCAATTAGGTTTAGATTTTATAGCCACCGGCCATTATGCTAGGATTTACTATGACCAGGATAGGAAAAGGTACTTAATGAAAAAGGCTGTAGATTTAAATAAGGACCAAACCTATGTGCTTTATGGTTTTACCCAGGAACAGTTAGCTAAAACCCTCATGCCCCTTGGTGATTTTACTAAACCAGAAATTAGAAATATAGCACAAGAACTAAATCTAAGGGTTGCAAACAAGCCAGAGAGCCAGGAGATTTGTTTTGTTCCTGATAACAATTACAGAAATTTTCTTCAAAGCAAGGTAGAAACCATAAAAAAGGGATCATTTATTGATATTCACGGAAATAGAATAGGGACCCATGAGGGGATTCCCTTCTATACAATTGGCCAAAGAAAGGGCTTGGGATTAGCCCTTGGATATCCAGCCTATGTGGTGGATATAGTGCCGGAAAAAAATGCAGTAGTTATAGGCAAAAAAGAAGATGTTTTTTCCAATGGACTATATTCATATGATAACAATTTTATTTTATTCGATAGTCTTCAGGAACCAATGGAAATTCAGGCAAAAATCCGTTATAAATCTGAACCTGTAAGTGCCATTATTTATCCAGAGGAAGGAAGAATTAGAGTAGAATTCGCAGAGCCTGTAAAAGCCATTACTCCCGGTCAAGCAGTAGTATATTACTTAGACGATCTGGTAGTGGGCGGAGGTACCATTGGTGAAAAGATATAATACTATAGTAAATTATTTTGAGAAATGCGTTGCCTGCAAACGCATTTTTTTTATATTATCTGGAAAGAATATTTAATAAATGGAAACTTTTATGAGTATTAAACATGTATAAATCAAATGAATTAATAGAAAAACCAGTCATTTCTCTA
The DNA here is from genome assembly GCF_000620305.1 of Desulfitibacter alkalitolerans DSM 16504. Classification (NCBI taxonomy): domain Bacteria; kingdom Bacillati; phylum Bacillota; class Clostridia; order Neomoorellales; family Desulfitibacteraceae; genus Desulfitibacter; species Desulfitibacter alkalitolerans. The sequence continues at coordinate 34,790 of NZ_KK211105.1, forward strand.
GAAACGGGCAAACAAATTGGCTTTATAAAGGATTTAATAATTTCCTGGAATGAAGGCATTGTTAAATATCTCTATTTGGAAACTGGTGGTATTCTCAACAAAAATGATACTGCCATCCCATTAAAAAACTTTAAAAGGCTTGCGGGAGATTGGGTTCCCCTGGTAAGACTGGAAGCTTTAGAAGAAATTCATGAGGATGGAGAAAGGTGGAGCAATTATCGGGGACGAAAAATAATTTCTAACTGGGGACGCGAAATAGGATTTTTGGCTGAAATTATATTTTCCTTTCCAGACGGAAAAATAGATTGTATTGAGATTTCAGATGGACTTCTGAAAGATTTTATTAATGGCAGAGAAAAGGTTCATCTTAAAGCCTTTGAAACCCTTTCTGATAATATGATTATTATAAAAGAGAATTTAGGAGGTGATAAATGATGAAGAATTGTCCAGTATGTAACGGTAGGGCAGTAGGAAGAGTGGCCACAGATCAATTCTACTGCTGGAACTGCCTAATTGAATATGATGCTAATAGCAAAATATATGAAGTAGAAGAGGATGGTTCATTAACAAGTGTATAATAACTCTTTGAGGTGATGGTTAAATGTGGGGCTTTGTTGTAAAATCAAAGGACAGAGCAAGGTTGCAGGCAGAGGTAAATGAATTGATGAGAAAGTAATATGAATGTTAAATTTTTAAATTTTAGTAAAAGAACCAGGAGGGTTCTTCTATTAATAGGGGCACTATTATTAGGTGTATACTTCTTGTATATTGTAAGAGTAATCCTGCCTCCCTTTATACTAGCCCTTGTATTAGCTTATCTATTAAATCCCCTGGTAACAAACCTAGAAAAGAAGGGCTTCAAGAGAACCTTGGCTATTTTAATTGTATATACCTCTGTGCTTGGGGGTATCACCCTTATTATTATCTATGCCTTTCCTGTTATAGCAAGAGAGATTGATAAGTTTTCAAAAATGGTTCCTGTCCTGACTATACAACTCCAGGAATCAATCACTAACTTTTATGAAAACTATCAAAGAGTTCAGATACCTGAGAGCTTACGTCAAGTAATAGACGATACCATTAGCAATTTTGAACAGTTTCTCATTGCTAGTCTGGATGCATTTGCAGAAAGAATATTAGGAATATTTTCAGGCCTGGTTATAATTTTGCTATCACCCATACTGGCCTTTTATATTTTAAAGGATAAAAATATCCTTGGTGAGAGAGTAATGGGATTATTCCCAGCAGCACTTCGGAGGGAGGTGTCTCATCTTTGGAAGGAAATAGATAGGATATTAACAAAGTTTATAAGAGGACATCTTCTAGTAGCATTTTTAGTAGGCCTAATGATGGCCGTTGGTTTGACAATAATTGATGTTCGATTTGCCATTCTTTTAGGAATTATCTCAGGCCTATTTGATTTAATTCCCTATTTCGGCCCAGTATTAGGAGCTTTGCCTGCTTTTATCATGGCATTGTTAGATTCACCTATTAAGGCATTATATGTTTTAATATTAATGGTAGCTGTTCAGCAAATAGAATCTAATATATTATCCCCTAAAATATTGGGGGAAAGTGTTGGACTTCATCCTCTAACAGTTATTTTTGTTGTATTAGCAGGGGGACATCTATTTGGATTGCTGGGACTTTTAATAGCAGTTCCCGTTACAGCAGTAACCAGAATAATTATAAACTACTGGGTGGATAAGATGATGAATTAGAAATTACGACAGGCAAATGAGATATTCCAGTACAATTGACATGATTGGTTATATTTAGGTATAATATACGGGACATTAGTACAGAGTGTTACCTCGTCCATGTCTTAGCTGGTGACGGGGTTTTATATATTTTACTTATCAAAGATATGGGTTGAAGGAGTGATTTGGTTGCAGGGCAAGGAAATTAGGGAGGCTTTTTTAAACTATTTTGCTGATAGGGGACATAAGATTGTAGAAAGTTCGTCTCTTGTACCACATAATGATCCTACATTACTTTTTACAAATGCCGGCATGGTTCAGTTTAAGGATGTTTTTACCGGTATTGAAAAAAGAGATTATTCAAGGGCTGTTACTGCTCAAAAGTGTGTTAGGGCAGGTGGAAAGCATAATGACCTTGATACAGTAGGAAGAACTGCAAGGCATCATACTTTTTTTGAAATGATGGGTAACTTCTCCTTTGGAGATTATTTTAAAAAGGAAGCCATTGAATACGCATGGGAATTTTTGACTTCAATGATTAAGCTGCCTAAAGATAGGCTGTGGGTCACAATTTATTTGGATGATGATGAAGCCCATGATCTATGGATTAAGAATACAGATGTACCACCAGAAAGAATCATTCGTTTAGGAGAAAAGGATAACTTCTGGGCCATGGGGGATACGGGACCATGTGGGCCATGCAGTGAAATAATCTTTGATAGGGGAACCATGTATTCATGTAAAAGTCCAGACTGTGCCCTGGGAGTTTGTGATTGCGATCGATGGCTTGAAATCTGGAATCTTGTTTTTATGCAGTTTGAAAGAGGTCAGGATGGAAACCTTACACCCCTTCCCAGACCAAGTATAGATACGGGAATGGGGTTAGAAAGGGTTGCATCTATTCTTCAAAATGTAGATAGCAATTATGATACAGATTTGATGAGGCCCCTAATAAAATGGGTGGAGAAGCATACCGGCAAGGAATACTCACCTGGTGAGACAGGATTTCCCTTTAGGGTCATTGCAGATCATGCCCGCTCCTGTACTTTCCTTATCGCTGATGGCGTTTTACCAGGCAATGAGGGAAGAGGCTATGTTTTAAGAAGAATATTAAGGCGAGCAGTTAGATTTGGAAAGGTAATAGGAATAGATAAACCATTTTTAAATAAAATGGTATCAGAAGTGGGCAGTATTATGGGCAAGGCTTATCCACAAATAGTAGAAAAACAGGAGCATATTGAAAAGATAATAAAGCTTGAAGAAAAGAAATTCCATGAGACAATAAATGAAGGAATGAAAATGGCCAATGACATAATTACTTCTGCTAAAAAGTCAGGAAAAACACATATTTCTGGCCATGATGCCTTTGTATTATATGATACCTTTGGCTTTCCTCTTGACCTGACCAAGGACCTTGCAGAGGAAAATAATATGGAAGTGGATACTGAAGGCTTCCAAAAAGAAATGGAAGCACAAAGACAAAGAGCAAGGGCTGCTCGAGAGGATGCAAAGGGTTGGGATTTTTCAGCTGCATTTATTGGTGCATTAGGTGACATAGGAAAAACAAGGTTTATTGGGTATGGACAAACCACCAACGAAACCAAGGTATTATCAATTATTATTGGAGAAAAATCTGTAGAAACTGCTGCTGCTGGTGATGAAGTCTTTGTGGTACTTAAGGAAACACCCTTTTATCCTGAGGGTGGTGGTCAAATAGGCGACCAGGGAGATATTGTCAGTGAAAATGGCAAGATACATGTAATTGACACTAAAAAGCTTCCGGACGATAAGATTTTACACATTGGGAAAGTAGTTGAAGGAAGCATTAGTGTAGGCAGCAAGGTTGATGTATCAGTAGACAGCCATAGAAGATTAAATACTGCCAGGAACCATACTGCCACACATCTACTACATCAAGCTTTGAGAGATGTCCTTGGAGATCATGTTAATCAAGCAGGATCTTTGGTAACGCCACAACGTTTGAGATTTGACTTTAACCATTTTGGAGCAGTAACTAATGAAGAACTAAAAGAAATTGAGGATATGGTTAACAGGCAGGTTTTATTTGGAAGTCAAGTTAAGTTCTTTGATACTTCACTAGAGAAAGCCAAAAAGCTTGGTGCTGCTGCCCTTTTCGGTGAAAAGTATGGTGAAGAGGTAAGGGTTGTTCAAATAGGGGATTATAGTCTTGAACTCTGTGGGGGAACACATGTAGAATCTACCTATGAAATTGGTGTTTTCAAAATTGTAAGTGAAGGTGGTATTGGCTCAGGCTTAAGAAGAATTGAAGCAATCTCAGGCCCAGAGGCATTAAATTATTTAAATACAATGGAGTCGATTACAAAAGAAATAAGTAAAGCTCTAAAAACAGACTCTGAACATATAGTTTCAAAAGTTGACCAGCTTATTCTTGAAAACAAGGAAAAAGTAAGGGAAATTGAAAAGCTTTCTGCAAGATTGGCAAGCTATCAATCACAAAACCTCTTTGATAATATTATAGATATAGAGGGAGTAAAGCTCCTGGCAGCAAAAGTTGATGCCAGAAACATGGATGCCCTTAGGAATATGGGAGACACTTTTAGAAACAAAATACAGTCTGGGGTTATAGTTCTCGGGGCTCCCATAGAAGATAAGGCCAGCTTTATTGTTATGGCAACCAAGGATGTTATTGATAGAGGTGTTCATGCAGGTAATACTATTAGGGAAGTTGCCAAAATTGCCGATGGCGGTGGTGGCGGCAGACCTGATATGGCACAGGCAGGAGGAAAGGACCCTTCAAAAATTGAAGAAGCTTTAATGGCTGCAAAAGACATAATCCTAGGTCAAATTAAATAGTATATTATGTTATTTTTTCTTAGTATAAAGGAATAATAATTATAGGTGCAGAAGTAATAAAAAAAGTGCCTATTCTGGGGAGGGAAAGGAATGGGAAATAACGATATGGATCAAACCATGATGTTCAAGGTAAAAAAAGAAGATGAATTAAAGGCCAGGGACATTTTGGTTCAGGTTCATGAAGCGCTTAAAGAAAAGGGCTACAATCCCATAAACCAGCTAGTTGGGTATCTCTTATCTGGGGACCCTGCATACATTACCAGCCACAATAATGCCAGGGGTCTTATCAAAAAGTTAGAAAGAGATGACCTTTTAGAGGAATTGCTGATACATTATCTAAACAAAGAGTAAAAAGGTCAATAAACCCTGTGAGTTTGTCATGGGGTTTATTTTCATGTAAGGATGTGATAGCTGGGTGTTGTATACAACTCTTGGTAAAACAGGTATTAAAGTTTCAAAGATTTGCTTTGGTACCCTTACCATTGGTCCATTGCAAAAGAATTATAGCATAGCCCAGGGAACAGAAATCCTAAAAAAAGCAGTTGAAAAGGGTATTAATTTTTTTGATAGCGCAGAAATATATGAAACATATTCCTACCTTAATAGATTATTAAAGGAAATTAGCACTCCTGTAATAATTGCTAGTAAGTCTTATGCGTATACATTTAAAGGAATGATGGCTAGTATAGAAAAAGCTAGAAGGGAAATTAACAGGGATTATATAGATATTTTTCTTATGCATGAACAAGAATCCTTTCTAACTATTAAGGGGCACTATCCTGCCTGGGAGGCCCTACTAGCAGCAAAGGAAAAGGGCATTGTTAAGGCTGTCGGAGTATCAACCCATTATGTGCAGGGCGTATCTGCTGCAAAAAAATTGGATGGCATTGATATTATACATCCCATAGTAAATTATAAAAGTCTGGGTATTGTTGATGGAACAGTTGAGAACATGCTTCAAGAAATAAAAAGTGCAAAAGTTCAGGGTATAGGAATATATGCCATGAAAGCTTTAGGTGGAGGCAATCTTGCTGGTAATTACCTAGAGGCGTTGCAATATGTTTTTGCTATAAAAGAATTAGATTCTGTTGCCCTGGGAATGCAGGATCCTTTAGAAATACATGCAAACTGCATGATTCTTAATAGAATTAAGATTCCAGAAGACCTGCATATAAAACTTCTTAAAAACGACAAAAGGCTGCGTGTTGAACCATGGTGTAACGGTTGTGCTAAATGTGTAGAAAAGTGCAGTCAGAGGGCTTTAGCCTTAAATGTCTTTGGGGAGCTAATAGTGGAGCATGAAAAATGTATTTTATGTGGTTACTGCTCAGCAGTATGTACTGATTTTTGTATAAAAGTATTTTAGGAGGTAATTTGTTAATGGCTAGAATAGCTGGTCTAGATATAGGTGAAAGAACAATAGGAATAGCGGTAAGCGACTTGCTGGGCATAACAGCTCAAGGTCTTGATACAGTCAAAAGAAGCTGCATGGAGGAAGATTTGAAGCAAATAATTAGTATATTAAAGGATTACGATGTCACTTTTGTAGTAGTAGGCCTGCCAAAGAACATGAATAATACCCTTGGGCCTTCTGCAGATAGAGCTAAGGAGTTTGGCAATGAGCTTGCCAAAAGGACTGGTCTTGAAATAAAGTATTGGGATGAAAGATTAACTACAGTGAGTGCCCAAAGGACTCTTCTTGAAGGAGATGTCTCCAGAAAAAAAAGGAAGCAGGTTGTAGACAAAATTGCAGCAGTAATGATTTTGCAAAATTATATGGATAGTACAATTCGCTAATTATGAAGAATTTGTATAGATTTGCCTTTTAAGAAGGAGTTATTACAGTAAATTACGAAACTAAGACAACAAACAACCTATCCTAAAAGGGAGGATGATTATTGTGGCTATCTGTACTACTTGTGGAATGGAAGTGCCAGATGATGATTTATATTATATTGGTGGTCGTGTAGTTTGCGAAAAGTGTTCTTTAGAGCAGCTTGAACCTCCAAAGCCCTGTAGTGGTGGAATTGGCGGACCATCATATAATAAAGAGTAAAGTCAAAAAAGTAATAGGGGGATAACGTCCCTCTTTTACTTTTTGTAAGTTTACCACATGACTATCCCCACTATCTTAATTATTCTGTTTTCCAAAAGACTACTGCCACTGTCTTAGATGGGATTGTGGCGGTATGAAGAATCTTGTTTATTTCAATTGACAATTGGAAATAATAACAAGCATATACTGGACAAAAATCAATAACAAAAGGTATAATTGTCAAGACTAAAAAATCATAAAATCAAGTAAAGGCGGGGTTTAAATATGACAGAACACAATGAAAACATGGAAATGGATAATACCATTACTTTAGTAGATGAGAATGGAGAAGAAATAGAGTTTGAGGTAATAGACATGATACAGGTTGATGAAGAAGAATATGCTATACTGTTGCCAAAGACAAAGGATGGTGTTGGGGAAGAAGCTATAATATTAAAGGTTGGAATTGATGATGAAGGGGAAGAAATACTTTATGAAATTGAAGATGATGATGAATGGGAAATGGTTGCTAACATATGGCAGGAAGGTTTAGAAGAAAGTGAAGATACCCAGAACTAACCTTGTAGAAATAAAAAGAAATATGTATAATAGGTTGAGTAAAAGCTTTTGGGAGTGATTTTAAATGGAACCTAAAGCATATATTCAACCTAAAACTTTTAAAAAGACAAAATTAATAGTTTTAGTGCTATTACTAGCTGCGGTGCTGGTATTTCTGTATGGCTTGATTAAAATAGAACAGTTTAAAGGTCCTGTTGAAAAGGACAACTACCAATATGTTGTGGTTGACATAAAAAATAACACCGGCACAGCTCAGATAGCCCAGCAGCTATTTGATAATGGTTTAATCCACAACCCTGTATTCTTTAGATTATTTGTGAGAAATCAAGGCTTGGATAGACACCTTAAGGCCGGAAAATATGATTTAAGTCCATCAATGTCATTGCCTGAGATAATAGATAGGCTTCAAAGGGGACAATTAAATCTAATTTCTTTTACTATTCCCGAAGGCCTTACCCTTGAACAAATAGCAGCCTCTCTTGAACGACAAGGTGTAGCTGATGCTCAAGTTTTTCTTAGGCTAGCTGAGGAAGGGGATTTTATTTTTCCCTGGATGGATGAGCTTCCTGAAGGCCCCTTAAGGTTTGAAGGCTTTCTGTTTCCTGACACTTATAGAATACCAGAAGGCTTTTCTGAAGCAGGCATAATTCAGATGATGCTTGATAGATTCAAGGAAGTTTATTCAGAGGAATATAAGGCTAAAATGAATGAACTGGGTATGAACATATTAGAGGTTGTGACCCTAGCCTCCATAATTGAACGAGAAATTAGAAAACCTGAAGAACAGGTCCTGGCATCAGCAGTTTTTCATAATCGACTAAACAGGAAAATGAGGCTTGAGTCATGTGCTACTATTCAGTATGCATTAGGTGAGGTCAAGGAGGTGCTCTTATATAGTGATCTTGAAATAGTATCACCATATAACACTTACCGAAATGATGGATTACCCCCAGGGCCAATTGCAGCACCAGGTAAGGGGGCAATTCATGCAGCCCTCAACCCTACAGATGATGACTATCTTTTCTTTGTGGCAAAACCAGATGGCTCACATCATTTTAGTAAAACTCTTAGAGAACATGAGCAGGCCAAAAATAGATATTTAAGATAGCTTTAGCGAATAGACCCTTTTCCCTTCACGGAAATACAAAGGGTCTATTCTGTGATATCATATTTTTCCTCAAAAGAGGGTGACCAAATGGATACTATACTTTTAACAGATTATCTTAAAACCTTTGTACCAAAAAGGGATTCTCTTCTTAAGCAGATGGAGCAGGAAGGGCTAGAGGATAAAATACCCATTGCTGATCCTCAGACTGCAGGGCTGCTTTACTTACTAGCAAAAATGCATAACAGTAGAAGGGTTCTAGAGATAGGAACTGCTACTGGTTACTCAACCATTTGGCTTGCAAGGGCAGTTGCTCCCCTTGGCAGGGTTACTACAATAGAAATTAATCACCTTCGTCATAGAAGGGCGAGGGAGTACTTTCAACGGGCAGGTCTAGACAACATCATTACTGCCTATCTGGGAGATGCTTTGAACATATTGCCCCAATTACCAGGTGACTTTGATTTCATCTTTATGGATGCAGCAAAGGGTCAGTACATATCCTTCTTTGATTATGCTTATAAGCTACTGGTGCCAGGGGGAATTCTAGTAGCAGATAATGTATTGTTCAAGGGCATGGTGGCGACAGGTGCAAAATATCCTAGAAGAAAAAGAACTCTAGTGGTCAGGCTAAGGAAATTTTTAAGAATGTTAAATAATCATCCTAACCTGGTTACGTCCATATTGCCCCTGGGAGATGGAGTAGCTCTATGTTTAAAGGAAAGGAAGGAATTGTCTTGAAAAAACCAGAACTATTAGCACCTGCCGGAGATATGGAAAAATTAAAATTTGCCTTGCTTTATGGAGCAGATGCTGTTTATTTAGGTGGAAAACAGCTTGGCCTGCGTGCCTCTGCAGGAAATTTCACCTTAGAAGAGATGCAAGAGGCAGTTGACTATACTCATTCATTTAATAAAAAGGTTTATGTAACTGTTAATATACTTGCCCATAATGATGATTTGGAGGGCATAGAGGAATATCTTTTAAAATTAGAAGCTATAAATGCAGACGGTATAATAGTTTCTGATCCAGGAATAGTAAAGATAGCCAGAGAAGTTGTTCCGCAGCTTCCTATTCACCTGAGCACCCAGGCAAACACCACAAACTGGGCAGCTGCAGACTTCTGGAAAGACTATGGTATAAAAAGAATAGTACTTGCCAGAGAGCTGTCATTGACAGAGATTGCAAAAATTAAACAAAAAGTTGATATAGAAATTGAAGCTTTTATCCATGGAGCCATGTGTATGGCTTATTCTGGAAGGTGCCTTTTAAGCAACTTTTTAGTAGGCAGGGGGGCTAATCAAGGGGAGTGTGCCCATCCCTGCAGATATAAGTATCATCTTATTGAAGAAAAGAGGCCAGGGCAGGTTATGGAAATTCAGGAGGATGAAAGGGGCAGCTATATTTTCAACTCCAAGGATTTATGTATGCTAGAAAATATCCCTGCCATGGTAAAAGCAGGGATAGCTTCTCTAAAAATAGAAGGAAGAATGAAAAGTATACACTATGTTGCTACAGTAGTAAAGGCTTATAGGCAGGCAATAGATTCCTATTGCCAAAGCCCCGAAACTTACACCCTGGATGAAAAGCTCCTTGAAGAGGTAGGCAAAGTAAGCCACAGGGAATACACTACAGGCTTTTATTTTAATAAAATTACATCTGATGATCATAACTTTGAGACATCCGCTTACAAGCATACTTACGATTTTATAGGCATTGTAATTGGTTACGATAGTAGTAAAGGACAGCTTATTGTAGAACAAAGAAATAATTTTGGCGTGGGAGACAAAATCGAGCTCTGCCCTCCTAAGGGTGAGAATAAGGAAATGATTATAAAGGCAATGTTTGATGACAAAATGGAGAAGATTGCTAAAGCTCCACATCCTCAACAGTTAGTGTATATACCTTCACCTGTAATGTTTCCAGAAGATACTCTTATTAGAAGGAGAAGAACATGACCTTAGACAGAGAAATTTCTATTCTTGTGCAGGTGGCAATAAGAGATATTGATTTACTAAATAAAATAGTTGAAGGTCATGAAGGCATAGCCCTTGTTACAACGGAGGATGCTCACCATGGATATGTTAGGCTCCACACGGCCCAGTCTAGTAAAGCATATCTTTTAGAAATATTGGAGACCTTTCCCAGGGAGATTAAAATTATAGATATAACTGAATAAGTTTTCTGCCTTCCGTCAAATATATACATGAATGGAAGGTGTTTTTTTATGAGAAGATTAAAAAACAGGTTAGGCATAGTACTCCTGGTATTGGTTTTTGCCTTTAGTCTTTTATTAATAAGGTTGGTATATTTACAGCTTATTAATGGTAATGAATTACGTCAGCAGGCTTTTCAAATGCAGAATAGGTATATAAGTTCTGAGGAGATTCCCAGGGCAGACATAATTGATAGAAATGGAATAAGTTTGATAGGTAGTGAAGTAAAAACAAGAGAGGCTATGATTACCAGTGACCGTAGGGTTTTTATCAGTAATGAACCACACGAGTTGATACCAGTATCAGATTTTGGTGAGCATCAGATCTTTTCAATGCCAATCATAATGCGTTATGGCAAAGATTCTCTTGCACGCCACCTTATTGGTCATTTGGCAGATGGACGGGGAGCTACGGGTTTAGAACGGATTTATGATGATTATCTCATAAGTTCTTCAAGGTATCTTTGGAGGATTGTTCTGGATGGCAGAGGAAATATTATCCCGGGCTTAAGCTTTCAAATGGAGGAAAGAGACGTTCCACGTAACCAATTGGTATTAACCATCCAAAAAGATATCCAGGAGGCAGTAGAGGATGTAATGGATTATCATAAAATATCTGGAGCTGTAGTGGTCATGGATCCCCTTAATGGTGATTTACTTGCAGTAGCCAGCAGACCAAACTACGATCAGAATAATCCATTACCTACCCAAGGGACTAGTCTTTTAAACAAAGCATTCCAACACTACTTTCCAGGCTCAATATTTAAAACCTTTATAGCGGCAGCTGCTTTAGAGGAAGGCTTGGTAACACCTACAGATGTTTTTCATTGTAACGGAGTCTATATATTTCCAACAGGTCTAAGGATTAACTGCTGGAATAGGGAAGGACATGGAAATATTAATTTAATTGAGGCAGTGGCATATTCATGCAACCCAACATTTATAGATATTGGGTTAAGAGTGGGAAGACAAAATATACTAAAATATACTGAAAGGTTAGGATTGACAGACAACAGTATAATGGGTTACCCACAGAATCTGGTTAATCAGATAAATATTGATTATGGACCAGGTAAAATTGCAAATGCTTCCCTCGGCCAAGAAGGGATTATGATTACACCGGTACAAATGGCAGTTCTTATATCAGCCGTTGCAAATGGAGGGTATGCTGTTACTCCTCGGGTTGTTATGGAGATTAGAGACCAGGACGGTAAACCTGTGCAAAAAATAATTTCAGTGCCACCCTATAGGGTCTGGTCAGACACTACTGTTTCCTCTCTTCAAGATATGCTCTATGCTGTGAATAGGTGGGGTACAGGAATAAATGCCTGGATTAATGAAGTACCATCGGCTGGTAAAACAGCCTCTGCTGAAACAGGCAGTGGCTTAAATGCATTATTCTCCGGGTATTTTCCCATAGATAATCCAAAATATGTAGTTGTAGTTGTTGTGGAGGGTGGCAGAAGCGGTGGTGCTGATGCAGCACCCATTTTTAAAGAAATAATGCAAAAAATTAAAACACAATAATAATACTCCCATCTTTAGTAAAGACTAAATTAGAAGAATTTTATTAAATAAGGAGTGAATGAATTGTTTAGACATGAGAAACGTCTTTTACATCCTGTTAAAGTTGACAGGCCAAATCCAACTTATGCAGCCATGCTTCAGGAACAATTAGGCGGTGGAAATGGTGAGCTAAAGGCAGGACTCCAATATTTTGTGCAAAGCTTTAGAATCAAAGATAAGGCTATAAAAGACCTGTTCCTTGATATTGCTGCAGAGGAATTCAGCCACATGGAAATGGTTGCTACCATGATTAACATGCTCAATGGACATGATCTGCAGGGCAATTATGCCAATGCCAATTTAGAACCCCATGTCCTTACCGGGTTATCACCTGATTTAGTTAATGCTTCAGGTGTTCCCTGGACTGGAGCTTATATTAATACAACAGGTGATTTAGCTGCTGACCTATTATCAAATATTGCCGCAGAGCAAAGAGCCAAGGTTGTTTATGAATACCTTCATCGTCAAATAAATGATAAGGGAGTAAGAGAGGCAATAGATTTTTTATTAAATAGGGAAGAAGCTCACAATGCACTTTTTAGAGAAGCATTAAATAAGGTCCAAAATACAGGCTCAAATAGAGATTTTGGTGTAGATGAAGATGCAAGGCTCTACTTTGACCTGTCTTCGCCAGGAAAGCACTTTCAGGCTCCTCAGCCAACGCCACCAGGCTTTAATAACCCCAGGGGAACCAATCACAATCAAACACAGCATCATGGTCAACAGTATGCACAACAGCAGCAGTATTATCATAATCAGAACCAAACCCAAAATCAAACGCAAAAACCTAATCAGCATCCTAACTATCAATAAACAAACACAAAAAGCAACCCCCTGGGTTATACTAATTCTCAGGGGGCATTTTTATTGCAATAATATTATTTTAAAAATGAAAAAATATGTATCCTTTTAATCTTTCTATCATTATGATAATACAAAGTACAGTTACATTTGTGATATAATTTACTAAAAATATTTTGCTAAGCCTAAGGAGATAAAAATAAATGCACAGCTTTTTTCAGTCTTTTATTGAAATTGTGCCTGCAACAATTGCATACATATTTTCCTTTATCGTGTTTCTAACTGGGATTGTAATATTTTTTGAAAAAAGGAATCCTTCACAGACTGTAGCATGGCTATTAATACTTCTTGTATTCCCTGTGGTAGGCTTTGTTTTGTATTTCTTTTTTGGAAATAACATTCGCAAGCGTGCCCTTTTTAAAAGAATGAAACTGGATAATGGTCCCATTGATTGCTATCAGTTAGTGCAGTCACAAAAAGAAAGAGTTAAACAAAAGCTTCTATTTTGCTGCGATGAATACACAGATGTTAAACACAAGCTAATCAATTTACTTTTAAATAATTCCAAATCGCCCTTTACCCATAATAATAAGTCAGAGGTGCTTACTTGTGGTGATGATGCCTTTAATTCAAAAATAGAAGCAATGGAAAATGCAAAACATCATATTCACCTTGAATATTTTATTGTTAAGGATGATAACCTTGGAAATAAAATAAAAAACATTCTAATCAAAAAGGCTAAGGAAGGAGTCAAGGTAAGGTTCATTTATGATGGACTAGGCGGCTTCGGACTGGGTAGAAAATTTCTAAAGGACCTTATAGATGCCGGTGTACAAATAAGACCATTTCTGCCAATTAGGATACCATTTTTTAATAGTGAATTTAATCATAGAAATCATCGTAAGATTTTAATAGTAGATGGTACAGTTGGGTATCTAGGGGGATTAAATATAGGTGATGAATACATTAATGAAAATCCTAGATACCCATTTTGGAGAGATACACATATTAAAATTCATGGTGAGGCAGTTTATATTTTACAAAATGTATTTCTAAAAAACTGGCGTTTCATAACTGGGGAGGTTCCAGAAGGAAGTGAATACTTCCCCAAACACGGGAAAGTGGGCCAAGAATTAATACAGATAGTACCTAGTGGCCCAGATTATGATTGGGAATCTATTCAACAGGCATATTTCTCCATAATAACTTCTGCCAAGTATAAGATTTATGTTACAACACCCTACTTAATTCCTGATGAAAGTATACTAATGGCATTAAAAACAGCAGCCTTGAGTGGTGTTGAGGTAAAAATAATTGTACCAGGTGTACCTGATAAAAAGTTTGTATATTATGCAACCTGCTCATATTTTGAGGAGCTTATCAAGGCAGGGGTACGAATATTTAAATATAACAAGGGCTTTATACATGCAAAAGTTCTAACAGTAGATAATGTTATTGCATCAATAGGCACTGCTAATTTTGATAATCGCAGCTTCCTGTATAATTTTGAAATTAATGCTTTTTGCTTCCATCCATCAACGGTAAAACGCCTTGATGAGGATTTTTATGATGACTTAAAGGAATGTGTAGAGGTTACATTAGAGTCTTTAGAGAATAAAACCCTCTGGGTAAGATTTATGGAATCAACTGCCAGGCTGGCATCACCACTATTGTAATACTTTTAGATGCAGATGCCCATTTAAAAAGGACCATTATGGGAAGAGAGGTAGTTGTTGCGGTAACAAAGGGCAGGCTTGACTTTGGAACATGGGAGCAAATTTTTTATGGTGAATTTGATGGCAACAGGGATAAAAGAGTTTTAGTTAAGATAATTGGCCAATAGGAACAATTTCATTAAGGCTGATTGCTTCTGTATTTATGGTGCATTTATATGGATATACCTCAACACCATTTTCTAAAGCTCTGTAAAATTCCCTTGTAAACAATGGATCGGTTTTTTTATTTGGGGAGAAAAGCTCAGCCCCTGGATGTTGAATTATAAACACCACACAGCTTCTAAAACCTTCTTTTTTTAGTTCTATTAGCTCACCTAGGTGTCTTGCACCCCTTACTGTGGGAGCATCTGGAAACATGGCTATATTTTCCATTACAAGGGTGCATGACTTAACCTCTAGATAGCAGGGTATCAGATCTTTGCCGGTTAAAAGGAAATCTAATCTGCTCTTTTTTACAACCGGCTCAGTACGTATTTGGTCATACTCCTTAAAGGGATTTAGAATCCCTGCGGATAAGGCCTTTTTCACCAGTTTATTGGGAACTCTGCTATCTACTGAGATCAGACTTCCGCCGTTTTTAACTAGAGTTAGATCATATTGTGTTTTGCGCCCTTCCTTTGCTGCATGACTTACATAAACCTCAGCACCAGGAAATAACAATTCTGTCAATCTGCCTGGGTCAGCTACAAAAGATCGTATCATTTCTCCAGTTTCCAATTCTACTATACCTAGAAAACGATTAGGTCTTTCTAGTAGCCTGCCCTTATTAAGCTTTGGTAGCTCCAAAAAAGCTTCAACCATTTAACCATCTCTCCTTTTTTTATAGCTGCACACCCAGATTATACAGCATTAATTGAAATGTTACCACACTCTTATCCACCTTTGAAAAATGGAAAAATATACTTGTGGCGTATACATGCACCAAGGAATACTAAGCTCCATATAATTTAAGGTGACTTTATTGAAGTTTTACAAGAGCTTATGGAGGTGGTAAATTAATGCATCCTGGTTTCATTGGCTTAATAATAGCATCTATTATAAAAGGCATAACACTCCTGGTTTCGTATATTAGCAACAATACTTTTCCCCAACCACTATCAGAAGAAGAAGAACATTTATTTTTAAAGCGGCTTAAAAGAGGTGATGAAAGGGCAAGGCACACATTAATTGAGCATAATTTACGTTTAGTTGCTCATATTACTAAAAAGTTTGAAACAAGTGGAGAAGATGTTGACGACCTAATATCAATAGGAACCCTTGGACTTATTAAAGCAATAAACACCTTTGATCAGGAAAAGGGCACAAAGCTTGCCACATATGCTGCACGATGCATTGAAAATGAAATTCTTATGCACCTCAGAGCTACAAAAAAGATAAAAGGAGAAGTCTCACTTTATGACCCCATAGGAGTAGATAAAGAGGGAAATGAATTAACTCTACTTGACGTTCTGGGTACAGACCATGATGTAGTTTCACTTAAAGTAGAAAACGACCAAGAAAAGAAAAGAGTCATAGAAATGGTTAAAAAGCTAAAGGGAAGGGAAAGGGATGTTTTACAAATGCGTTTTGGTTTATTTAATGGCTTTAGAAGGACCCAAAGGGAAATTGCTAAAAGTCTAGGAATTTCTAGATCATATGTATCCCGTATAGAAAAAAAAGCCATTAAAAATTTAATTAAGGAATTAGAAGCACATGAAAAAAGCAAATCATTTGATAAAAATTAGAAAAAAGCATAAATAAGAGGAAAAAACAGTATAATAAGAGAATGTTTTTTATCTAAACTTTTATTTATATTATTACTATGATAAAATTATCAATACCCAATCTTTGAACTATAAATTAACTATCGTAAGCAGGAGGAAACCATGTTAAATAAATTAAAGCCAAAACTATATGTAGATTCTATTTACCATATTAACTTTGAAAAGCTAAAGCAAAAGGGAATCAGCGGCATTATTATTGACCTTGACAACACTATAACCGAATGGGATAATCCCCGGCTTCCAGACACAGCATTTGATTGGTTTACAAAGATGCAACATGCAGGCCTTAAAGCCTGTATTGCATCGAATAACAGTCAGGATAGGGTTGTAAAGGCAGTAGAAAAACTAGGCATTCCTTATGTTGCAAAGGCTAATAAGCCTCGCAGAGGTGCTTTTAGAAAAGCAATGGAAATGATGAAAACGAAACCAGAGCAAACTGCAGTAGTTGGAGACCAAATTTTTACTGACATACTTGGGGGAAATCGCTTAAACCTTTTTACTATTTTAGTGGTACCTATAAATACAAAAGAGTTTATTGGTACCAAACTGGTAAGAATTGTGGAAAGAAGGGTTCTTAAATCCCTAATAACTAAAAAGGATTAGTATTTAAGATGAAAAATAAAATTAATGCAAAAACAAATCTCATTGGCATAATAGGTAACCCAGTTGGTCATAGCCTTTCTCCCTTAATACATAACCATCTTTTTGAACTATTAAATTTAAATTATGTATACCTTGCCTTTGATGTGAAGCCTGAGCTGCTGATAGACGCAGTTCATGGACTAACAGCTCTAGGTGCAAAGGGTTTTAATGTTACCGTGCCGCATAAAGAAAAAATAATGGGCCTTTTAGATCATGTGGAAAAAAATGCCCAAATAATAGGAGCGGTAAACACAGTATTGGTAGAAAACGGTAGAATTATAGGTTATAATACAGATGTTGCAGGGTTTAAAAAATCTATTGAGGAATCAGGCTTTTGTACAGCAGGTGAAGTGGTAACTGTTTTGGGAGCAGGGGGTGCTGCTAGAGCAGCTATTATTGGTTTAATAGAATTAGGTGCAAGGGAAGTCAACATAATCAATAGGAATGAAAAAAGAACCCAGGACATTATAGATTTTTATAGGGCTAATGGTATAGATAACATTAAGAGTATTCCCACAATGCATACAGATGAAGCAGTAAGACAAAGCAGATTAATTATCAACGCTACTTCTGTAGGCATGAAGGGTTATCTCCCTAATGAAAGTCCCATTTCGCCAGAATATTTTACTGCAGGAATGTGGGTTTGTGATTTGGTGTATAACCCTTTAGAAACTGTGTTCTTATCAGAGGCAAAAAAAAGAGGGTGCAATATTATAAATGGTCTTCACATGCTCGTCCACCAGGGAGCAGACTCTTTTAAAATTTGGACAAAGATTGAGCCACCCAGGGAAAAAGTAAAGGAGTTTCTGCAAAAAAATATTTCCTACATGTGAAAGGAGGGAGATATTTATTGTTTGAGAAACTTACAAAAGAAGGTGAAAATAAATGACTTTACTTATTACTATTTTAGGATTAGTTATTGGGTCCTTTTTGAACGTTTGTATTTATAGAATACCTAAGGGGAAATCGGTAATCTATAAGCCATCAAATTGTACCTCCTGCAATACTAACCTGGAGATTTTAGATCTAATTCCCTTGATAAGCTATATATTGTTAAGAGGCAAATGCAGGTATTGTGGAGAAGGAATTAAGGTACGCTATCCCCTTGTTGAAATACTAACAGGAGGGATTTTTTTAATAACATATTTATACATTGGATTTGATGTGCTTCTAATTAAATACTTAGTCCTATTTTCAGTACTTATAGTAGCAACCTTTATTGATTTGGATCACCAGATAATTCCAAACAAGCTTGTTTTTCTCATTTTCACTTGGGGAATTATCTGGCAGATTTTTTATCCAGAACTATTTTGGTATCAAAGCATAGGAGGAGCTATCCTCGGAGGGGGACTTCTTTTCCTGGCTGCAATTATCAGTCGTGGTGGCATGGGCGGAGGGGATATTAAATTAATGTTTGCAGCGGGTTTTATTTTAGGCATATCTGCAACAGCCCTGGCATTATTCTTGAGCTTCCTGGCTGGGAGCATCATAGGCATGGTACTGATACTACTCCGAATAAAAGGTAGGAAGGATCCAATACCTTTTGGTCCTTTCCTTAGCTTGGGTATTTTCATTGCAGCATTATGGGGATACGAAATAATTAAGCTGTATTTAAAACTAATGTTTTAAATCCTATACATCAATGTATGGGGTTTTTTGTTTACCAACAAGACTGTTTACTACTGTAAAAAAATTAGTTTCTTATCAGGGTTAATTAAAAAACTTTCTACTTTTTTGTCAAACTATGTTATTATTTGATAAATAGGTAAATATTTAAATGAAATTTCGGATATCTTGGATAACATTCGTCTTTGATAAATGAGGGGGACAGTATATTTATGACCAGTGAATTTGAACGTGTTTATAAAGATAAATACCCGGTAAATATAGATAAACTGCTGGAAACTACCTGCAAAAACTCCGGATCAGATTTACATCTTGCAGTTGGCATACCGCCCATGGCCAGAATAAAAGGAAAATTGGTTCCTTTAGAATTTCCAGTTTTAAGTGTAAAGGCTGTTGAAGAGTTAGTAATGGCTGTAGTACAACCAGAGTACAAAAGGTATTTTGAAGAAAACTTAGAACTTGATTTATCCTATTCTCTACCTGGTATTGCACGATTCAGGGGCAATATAATGAAGCAAAGGGGTACTCTAGCTGCTGTGTTTAGAATAGTTCCTTTTGACGTTCCCGATATAAATATTTTAGGTCTGCCACCAGCAGTAAAGGATCTTTGTTTTTTATCAAGGGGTTTGGTTCTGGTAACAGGCCCTACAGGCAGTGGCAAATCTACTACCTTAGCTGCCATGGTTGATTTAATTAACAGTGAAAGAAGAGTCAATATTGTTACAATAGAGGACCCAATTGAATTTCTTCATAAGCATAAAAACTCAGTAGTTAAACAAAGAGAAGTGGGGTTAGATACCCGTTCTTTTGCAAATGCTTTAAAGCATGTTTTAAGGCATGATCCAGATGTTATTCTTGTGGGGGAGATGAGAGATGTGGAGAGTATAGCTATTGCTCTTACAGCTGCAGAGACCGGCCATCTGGTTTTTTCTACCCTTCACACACAGACCGCACCCCATACAATTAACAGGATAGTTGATGTTTTTCAGGATTATAAAAGGGATCAGGTTCGCCAACAGCTTGCAAATACCCTTAGAGGAGTTATTTCACAGCAGCTCATACCTACTGCAGATGGAAAGGGTAGAGTAGTTGCTGTTGAGTTCATGAAGGATACCCCTGCCATACGCAACATGATTAGAGAAGGCAAAGAGCACCAGTTATATAGCGCCATTCAAACTAACCGTAACATGGGCATGCAAACCATGGATCAAGCACTGGCCAATTTGTATGCTAAGGGTAAGATTAAAAAAGAAGTGGCTCTAGAGTACTGCATAGACAGAGTAGAAATAGAAAGGATAATGCAGCGAGTAGAAAGCAATTCTAGTTATTTTTGGAACAATTAGTAAAGTTTATGTGCAAATCGTGAAAAAGGCAGATGGGAATCACACAGAGCTTATATAAAATATTATTTTGCTAGTGAAAGAGGGTTGGATAATGAGTGTCTATTCTTATGAGGTAGTTGACAATAATGGCAACCTAACTGTGGGAGAAATAGAAGCTGATGATTTTTCAAAGGCAACAAGAAAATTAAGAGAAAAGGGATATATGGTTGTTGATATTAAGGAAACGAAATCTATAATGAAGGTAAGCATATTTAACAGACCCAGAAAGGTTAAACTTGGAGAATTAAGT
This sequence comes from Desulfitibacter alkalitolerans DSM 16504, assembly GCF_000620305.1. NCBI lineage: Bacteria > Bacillati > Bacillota > Clostridia > Neomoorellales > Desulfitibacteraceae > Desulfitibacter > Desulfitibacter alkalitolerans. The sequence goes on from NZ_KK211105.1 coordinate 55,025, forward strand.
CTGTTCAGCCGTCAATTGGCTGCAATGCTTGATGCAGGTATCCCTTTAACTCGTGCTCTATTTACACTAAGCAAACAGATTCCAAACCCTACCTTTAAAAAAACAGTTAGTGAGATTGCTTCTAATGTTGAAGGAGGTTTTAGCTTTACCGAGGCTATTAGTGCACATCCAAAGATATTTAATCCATTGTATGTAGGCATGATAAAAGCTGGTGAGGTAGGTGGTACCCTTGAAAAATCTCTCCTAAGGCTCTCAGATCAGCTGCAGAAGGATAAATCTTTAAGAGACAACATTCGTGCAGCAACTTTTTATCCAACATTGGTACTTGCTTTTGCCTGTATTATTTTTACTATTATGATGGTATTTGTTGTGCCAATTTTTGTGAGTATGTTTCCGGCAGATATAGAATTACCCATGTTAACTAAAATTGTAGTAGGCTTATCAGATATGATAAGAGCCTATTGGTATTTATGGATAATTGCTATTGTGGCAATCATGTCTGGTATTCGTTATTATCTAAAATCTCCCATGGGCAGCTACCAGTGGGACAAAATCAAACTAAAATTGCCTGTATTTGGCGAATTAATGCATAAAGCAGTTCTTGCAAGGTTTTCTAGAACCCTCTCAACCTTATTATCAGGGGGAATTCCAGTTCTGCAAGCCCTTGAGGTTTCAGGAGCAGCTTCCGGCAATTTAATTATTGCTGAGGCTGTTAATAATGCACGAGAAAAGATACAAGAAGGAAGAAGTATAGCTGAGCCATTGGATGAAAGTGGAATGTTTCCTCCCATGGCGATACATATGATTTCAGTAGGTGAAGAAACAGGGTCACTATCAACTCTTCTAACTAAAATTGCTGAATTTTTTGAAGATGAGGTAACTACTATGACAAAGGGATTAACATCCCTTTTGGAGCCAATTTTATTAATTGTTATTGGTATACTTGTAGGTGGTATGGTTATGGCATTATATCTGCCTATATTTACCGCCATAACAACGGTAGGAGGCTAAAAACATGAGCTTAGGAGTTACTGCTGATTTACAAAACCGAAAGGATGCTTTAGAGAAAGCTGCCCTCGACTATTCACTAAATGAAAGAAAAGAAGCTTTAGAAAGGCTTTTAGAAGCGGGGAATGGATTGGTAACTTACTATGCCAGACAATATTCTGGTGGACGTATTATAGAAGACTTGAAACAGTCGGGGTATGAAGGGTTAATCAAGGCTGCAAAAAGATATGATCCTAGCAGGCAGGTTCGTTTTTCCACCTTTGCCTCTCATTACATTATGGGTGAAATAAGACATGAAATTAATAGGGAAGCAAGGTTTGTTCGATCTGAATGGATAATTAGAGTACAAAACAAAATTAATAATGCCATTGATGAATTAAGACAGCAAAATAGTCAGGAGCCAACTTTAAAGGAAATATCAGAGTTTGTAAATATCCAAGAGGAAGGTATTGTTCAAGCTATGCTTGCTGGGAGAGTGCCCCTGGATAAAATTGACTTTGCTCGTATTAGAAACATCCGTTATAACAGTTTTCAACTCCCAGTTGAAGATAAAATCTTAGTTCAACAGGCTATGCAAAAGCTTAGCGAAGTACAAAAGCAGGTTGTATACTTAATTTTTTACAAGGATTTTAACCAAACTCAGGTGGCAGAACGGCTTGGGATAAACCAAAGAAGAGTATCCAGGATTCTAAATCGTGCATTAACTAAATTAAGATATTTAATCATAGTTTAGGGGATGGGAAAATGTTTTTGTTAGGTAGAAAAAGAACAATTGGCTTGGAAATAGATGACTGTGAGGTTAGGGCTGTAGAGCTGGAAAAAAAAAGAGGAAATATTTATCTTTTAAACTGGGGTAGAATGACCATTGAACCAGGGCTTGTAAAAGACGGCATAATTAATGAACCACAAAAGCTTGGATTGTCCATTTCAAAACTATGGAATGAAAGAAAATTTAAAAGCACTAGTGTTGTTTTAGGAGTATCTAATCAAGGAGTTCTGGTCAGGTTTGCATATTTTCCAAAAATCCCAGAAAACAAACTGGACAAGTTTATTCGTTTTCAATCACAGGGATTTCTTCCTGTTCCTTTAGACACTATTGTATTTGATTACTCAGTTGTAGGTGAAGTAGTAGACAACGAAGATAACAAAAAGCTTCATGTGCTCCTTGTAGGGGCTAAAAGGGACATGATCAATGGCTACATACAGACGTTAAATTTTGCTAAGCTAGAACCACTAGATATTGAGGTATCTCCTTTAGCTTTGCTCAGGTCAATTAATAAAGAAGATAAAAGGAAAGTAGTAGCTGTAGTAGATATTAATTATGGATTATCCAGTATAGTGGTTTCTGAATTTGGAGTACCAAAATTAGCAAGGATGGTCCAGTCAAATTTGACACTTGCTGCAAAAATGTCTGCTTGTTCAGTAGAGGATATAATATCCGGACAAAAGGAATTCTTGCCTGAAACACTAGCTGTATTGTCAGAGATACTTGCAGGTGAGATACATACCTCAATTGGTTATTATTTAGCCCAAAGGAATTCTAGAGATGTGGATAAAATAATTTTAAGTGGTAGGGGAGCTAATTATACAGGACTGGCTGAAAATTTAAAAGACATGTTAAATGTCCCTGTAGAACCTATAAAACCCCTGGAAAATATATTTAATAAAAGTAGTATTGGAGCTGACTTTAATAAATACTTGGACTTTTCCTTGAGCTTAAGTTTGGCTTATAAGGGAATGGAGGAATAGGAATTGAATAATGTTAGTTTGCTGCCACCAGAAATAAAACTATACAGGCAGTCAAGGCAGAAAATGAAATTTTACTCTTTTATTTTAATTATTGGATTTATGGTTCTCTTATTAATCTACTTTTCCCTAATATTTGCCAACATACAAGCAAGGTCTGAATTAACTGTTTTAAGAAATGAAAAGATTATTCTGGAAAATGAAATCTCAATTCTCAAAAAATATGAGCAGATGCAGGAACAAGTCATCTATTTAAACCGTACCTTTGAAAAAATTATGGAAAGGGTTCCGGACTGGGAAGGGGTGCTGCTGGATATTGGTTTTAGTATTCCAGATGGTGTGTGGTTAACAGATATTACTGCTACTCATAGTACAACTAGTGAAAGTATTGGTGGAGACTTACTCATTAGGGGAACAGGGGTAAATAACCTATTAGTTGCTGCTTGGCTGGAAGAAATTCGGGTCATGTCTTTTGTAAATAATGCCAATATTAACTTTGTAAGCAAACGAATTGTTGATAATCATGAAGTAATTCAATTTGAAATAAAGGTGGCAGTCAAGCCAGGTGAAAACTATAGTCCCTTTTTAAAAGGGGGTAAAAATTAATGAAAAAGAAAATCTCACCTCAAAAGGCTGTTATTGCATTGTTTTGCACTGCAGTTTTTGGTTTCACGCTATTTGCAATATACTCCCAGATATTATCGCTACAGACTGTTAAAGCTCAAATAAAAGCAGAACAAAATTTAATTGTAAAAGCTCAAATGAACCTTCAGGTTTTAAATACTTTGAGAGAACATGAAGCTTTTATGGTCAATCAGATAAAGATTTTAAATAATGCAATTCCCCCGGTTGTTGATGAACTCTCAACTATATTACATATAGAGAGTGCACTTGGATTTCCTGAAAGTGAAATTATTGATATCCGTTTTGAAAGCAAGATTTCTAAAGATGGATATGATGAACTGCCTGTAAAAGTAATATATGAGGGCTATTACCATGGATTAACAGCTTTTTTAAATAATCTGCAGCATGGTTCAAGAATCATTCGTATTGATAGTGTTAGGATCTCGCGAGGAAGTGCCGGATTTCCACATATAAAAGCTGATATAAATATCAGTACCTTTTATTCGAAATAATTAACTGCTAAGTGGGGTGGAAAGATTTGAAATTAAATGTTCTAAAAAGCTACATTGGCAGCTATTTAGTTGAAAAAGGTGAAATAACTGAAGAACAGCTTCAGGAGGCTTTAACTTATCAAAATAATGCCCAGGGAAAAAGAAAGTACCTTGGTCAGGTACTGGTAGAGTTAGGGTACACTACTGAGGAAAAGGTTTCCATGGCAGTTGCCAAGCAAGCAGGAGTTCCCTTCGTTTCACTTGAAAAGTTTCAAATAGATCCAGCAGCTGTAGCTTCTATTGAACAGGAGACGATTAAAAGATATCAAGCTCTCCCAATTGCCTTTGATAATGGAAGATTAGTTGTTGCAATGGTACAACCAAGAGATGTAATTGCAATAGATGACCTGCGCATTATTTCTGGCTATGAAATTCAACCAGTTCTTGTGTCAGATAGTGAATTAAAAGCAGCCATGGAAAAAACAATTCGTACAAATTTACATGTGAAACAGGCTCCAGAGGAAGATGTTCATGAAGAAATAGTTCTGGGGCAGGATGCAGCTGAAAGGCCGGCAGTAAAGCTTGCTAATCTAATATTAAGTCAGGCTGTCCAGACTAATGCAAGTGACATTCATATTGAACCCCAGGAGAGAAATCTACGGATAAGATTTAGGATTGATGGAGTTTTACACGAAACCATGAGACCTCCCCGAAGAATAGGACCGTCTCTAGTTTCACGTATAAAGGTTATGGCCAACATGGATATTGCCGAAAGACGTATTCCACAGGATGGCCGTACTACATTAAAAATAGACGGCAAAACAATTGATTTTAGAGTTGCATCACTCCCATCTGCCTATGGGGAAAAGCTTACCTTAAGAATATTGGACAGAAGTACTGAACTAATTACTTTAGAGGGTCTTGGATTTCCTAACCATCAGCTTAAAAGGTTTAACAACATAATGAAACTGCCGTATGGCTTCATTCTAGTTACAGGACCTACCGGTAGTGGGAAAAGTACTACCTTATATTCTGTATTAAAAGAGCTTAACTCAGTCACAAAACACATAATTACGGTAGAAGACCCTATAGAAAGACGGATTGATGGTATAAACCAGGTTCAGGTTAATAATCAGGCAGGCATGACCTTTGCTTCAGGCTTAAGATCAATTCTACGTAATGATCCTGACATTATTATGGTTGGAGAGATTAGAGATTATGAAACAGCGCGTATAGCTGTTGAATCAGCACTAACTGGACACCTGGTTTTTTCAACCTTACATACAAATGATGCAGCCGGTGCCATATCTAGATTAGCAGATATGGGGATAGAGCCATATCTAACTGCTTCTTCTTTAATAGGTGTAGTAGCCCAGAGATTAATACGTACCTTGTGTCCCCATTGCAAGCTGCTTTACAATTTGTCAAGACAGGAACTGTTAAAAAGTGTTCCTGATTTTCCACTAGACAAGGGTGAGGAGGTCGTTGGTTTATATAAACCTCAGACCTGTGTCAAGTGTAATGAAACAGGTTATAGGGGCAGGGTAGGAGTCTTTGAATTATTGCTTGTAAGTGATGCCGTTAGCAAGCTGACACTATTAAGAAGCTCAGCCAGGGAAATAAGGGAAGTTGCTGTTCAAGAAGGAATGAGCACCCTTCGTCAGGAAGGCCTGATAAAGGCCAAGCAGGGGATTACATCTCTTGAAGAAGTGCTTCGAGTAATCGTGTAATTATAGGAGTTTTATTCTTTTTGATGAATTTTCTTAATTTAGGAAGGGAAGTGCTGGTGGGTGAGTGAGCCTAATATCAACAATGAATTAGAAAGGGAAACTAGGCTAAAAGATTTTATTTTAAAAAATAAGAGATTAGTTTTTTTATTAGCTATATTAGCAGTTGTAATAGCCGCTGGAATTTCAGTAAACTTATGGATTAACCAAGCAAATACTCTTGCTGAAGAAGACCTTTTGCCTCCAGATTCGGGTATTATCAAGGATCAACTGGCTGAAATTCTTCCCAAAACTGAAAGGACAGATGAAACTGAACAATACTCAACTGGCAGCACTTTAATCCCCATGGACCCTTTCATGGGACCAATGGTATTGTTGGGTGTGGTAAATTCAGGCAAGGGTGAGTGCCTGGCAATTATTAAAGCCGGCAATACAACCTTCGTTGCAAAGGAGGGAGAACAGATAGTCGATTATTGGACGCTTAATGAAGTAAAAAGAGATTATGCAGTGCTAATTTCTGAGGAAAGGCAAACCACTTTAAAACTTTCTGGCACTTCCATGGCAAAGTCTTCAACAGCTATTTCAGGAAATAACATTTCTTTTGACTTTAGAAACGCTGATGTGAGAGATGTTCTGTCAACCCTTGCAATCAAGCTAAATGCTAATCTTATCTATACAGAAAGCCCAACAAACATAACTTTAAAAGCAGAAAATGTTTCACCAGTTAAGGCTCTGGAGCTGCTTTCTCATCAGCTTGGCTATGGTTATGTTCAGCAAGGTAAACTTATTGTAGTTGGAAGCACGAATAAGCTTCATTCAGATTTTTTCAACCAAATGGTCATTACAAGATTTAATCTTAGCTTCGTTGAGGCAAGTATTATAGAGCCTATAATATCAAAACTGGCACTACCGGTAAAGAGCATTACCATTTCAACTAATCAACAGGCAATTTGGATTCAGGGTACACCACAAGCCCTTCTTAAAGTCCAGGAACTTATAGCTGCAATTGATAAGCCAGAAAATGCTGGCAAAGCCGAGGAGACAATATCCCTTGCCTATAGAAGCATCTGGACTAATGTTATCTCACCAGAGAGAGTTATTGCACTTCTTGGTCAGGCTGGTTTGGAAGTGCAGAATTCAGTTATAATTGGCAGCAGAATTCTAGTATTTGATTCAGATTTGTTTAGTAGATGGCAGGAGATAGAAGCCCTTGTAAGAGAATTAGATAATATGAACGCTATTGATTACAGAGTATTTTCCTTTTCCCTTAGGAATACTGTGGCTGGAGATGCTGCAGAAAGACTATTAGAATTTGGATATGGGGAATCTGTAAAAACAATTACATTTAACTATCCTGAGTTTGGCAGAGAATTACTTGTTATTTGTCCGCCAAACTTAGAAGCACAAGTATATAGCTCTTTAGTTGCTATTGATGGAAATAGATCTAAAGTAAAATTACCTATTACTAGTGCAACTGGCAGCAATGCCAGATCTGAGCTAATAGCTAAACGCAAGCTCCTTAGTGAATTAACTGGAATATCTGTTAATGAAATGTATATATCAGATAACATTTCAGGCAATAGTGACAGTCCGCACCATGTACTATGGATTGAACAGACACCAGATAATGTTAGACTTTTAAACAATTATATTAAGATGTTTGACCAAAAAATTCATCCATAATTTTCATTGAACAATGCTCAAGCAAAGGACGAGGTGAGTGCTTATGTTTAAGAAGAATGAAGAAGGAATCGCAATGATTGCAGCCATCCTTGCTGTCCTTGTCCTCACTATACTTGGCTTTAGCCTATGGAACTACAGCATGGCAGAAACCATTCAAACCCAAAGAGAAGAAATGAGAATGCAAGCATATTATATTGCCAGGTCAGGTGCAGAGTCTGTAGCTAATCACCTTGTGAATCAACCTATGGGCCCACTAAAGGAAGAAATTGATGATGCTTACCCCAACTCTGTTACTTCAAGTGTGGTAGATATGGGCAATGGAAGTTTTATCATAACTGCCACCAAGCTTGATTCCACCTCAGTACTAATAGAGTCAGTAGGTACTGTTGAAAATGTAACTCAAAAGGTATCTATTACACTGCAGGGTTTTTCGCAAAATTGGAGTCTATTTGAACATGCCCTCTTAGCGAAAGGGAAAATTGCCCTTGGCCCCAATAGTCAGGTTACAGGAGGCAGCATTGCCACAGTATTATCCCAATCTGATAATCCAATAGATAATAAAAGCCATAACATAAATAACGACCAATTACTCTATGGTGTAAATGCTGTTTTTCCGCCCATTGAAATTCCAGATACAGATGAATACGGGAATGCAGTGGTATATACGTTCATACCAGGGACTTATAGACCTAATTCTAACCAAACCATAAACACACATACACGGTTTAACTCTGTTGATATAAGAGGTAATCGCATTATAACGTTTGATACTAAGGGAAAAGACTTGTATATTTTTTGTGATGGTCAGTTTAGTGTTGGCGGAAACGCGACCATCAATGTCATTGGTGGTGGACGTACGTTGATTTATACTTCTAGTTTTGATTTAAGCGGAGCCATGTCTACATCAGGGAACAGCGGTATTTTTGTATTTGCTTATGGTTCCGGAACGGCCCTTCGGGTTCGTGGTACTATTAACGCAGCAGTAGCCATGTATGCAGATCAAGGCACTGCCAATTTAAATGGAGCTACAGCAACCATTTACGGCTCCATTGTTGCAACAGAAATTAATCTAGGTAACAGTAATGTGCATTTTACCCAGGTTAACGATTATGGTATTTTCAATGAAACTGCCAATGCTTACAAGATTATTCAGTGGGGAGATTAATGATGGTCACCATGTTAAGAAACAGAACTTTTCAAAAAAATAATGGCTTTACCCTAGTGGAAGTCCTGGTGGCACTATCTATTATAACAATTATTGTTATTTCCTTTACAACTCTCCTTGCGTCCAGTTATGTTAATATAGTTTCTGCTGGCAAAAAGAGCCTTGCCAGCTATAGTGTGCAGGAGGAAATGGAAGAACGCATAGCCCATGAACAGGCCACAGATGTTGGCGATCTTCAAATACCTTTTCCCAAAGCAGGTAATATCAACGTTGCTGGTGGGTTTATAGAACTCCAAAACACACAGGGTGTCCACACTTCTCAATCCACGGCATTTTTGCCGGTTCTTGTGGTAATCATTGAACCGGATCCTGAATATCACCTGGTTGGTCTTGCCCAGACAATTACTGTCAATATCAAAACCAGAAATGTAATTGATGGAAAAGTTGTTAAGGCAGCTATTTATAAACTTACAGATCCAGAAACAATTTTAGATGATACAACTGGTGTAATTAATGGCAATACAGCAACACTTTTTCTGGAGGTTTCAGCTGACTATAATCCAGGTACTAATGAAAATGATTTCAACCATATTATTAGTATTGAAATTGATGATGTTGATCGTGTATTTAAAGTGCCTTATCGAGTTTTTAGGCCAGCATTTCTTGCAGGAGCTGCTTCAGGCAAAATCTATGCTGCTTCAAATCCAGCCGATCTATGGGATGAGATAAATACGCCAGTAACCCATGATATATTGGATATTTATAGTTTGGCAAATACCTTCTTTGCTGTAGGCAGAGGTGGAACGATTCTTTTCTCTGAAAATGGTAGTACTTGGGATTCTTTAGCAAGTGGTACAACAAATGACCTATATGCAATGGCTGCTAATGGTTCTAACCTGATCATTGTTGGTCAGAAGGGAACCTTATTGTCTTCAAATAATAATGGAGTAACATGGATTGATAATAGTTCCTCTATTATTGATTTTTATGAGGAAGTGGATGATACTCCAGTATTCAAAAGTATTACAAACAATCTCCATGCTGTGGCGAATATTGGGACAAATTTTGTGGCCGTAGGCAATGGCGTTATTTTATTTTCTCAGGATAATGGTGTTTCCTGGGAAGAGGTAGTGGTTAATGGCAATATTATTTTTAATGATGTTATTTATACTGGCTCTAAATTTATTGCTGTAGGTAATGGCGGAATTATTTATATTTCATTAGATGGTGTCAATTGGTCATCACTAAATATTACTCATGCAAATTTAAATGGCATTACCTACACTACAGGAAAAATTGTTGTTGTAGGTACTGGAGGAAGTATTTTATATTCCACAGACCATGGGTCAACCTGGTCATCAGCCACAAAGGGTACTACAAATAATCTTACAGATATAACCTATGGGTATAATTCCTTTGTAGCTGTCGGTGCTAACGGTATTATTTTAAAATCAATAAATGGTGAACAATGGCAGATTATTCCAACCCCAGATATAACATTCAACCTGCTTTCGGTCACTGATCGTTAAATAAAATGTAGGTGAGCATATGAAATGTCTGTCAATTATTAAGAATATTAAAAACCAAGCAGGTCTTTCGTTAATAGAACTTGTATTAACACTAGTTTTATTAGGTATGATTTTAGCCATTGGTTATAATTTTTTCTTCCTTGGATACACATCCTTTGTGAGAGGAGAAGCCCAATCAATTATTCAGAGCTATACAAGAAATACAGCCGCTATTATTACTAAAGATTTGCGTAACGCAACTAAAATAGGGGTTTTTAATGATTTAACAGATGCTGCCGTTCAAGCTAATGAAAGGGTTTTCTATTTAGAAAATAATAGGGTATATCACCAGCAGGGGACCAGCCAAATCCTATATGAAACAGAGCCTTTCATTTCTGATATTAACTTTGAATTAGAAGTTGCTAATGATAAATATGTTTTAGTCTTTATAATTGAGGGCAATAAGGATGGAAAAACATATACTTTAGAATCAAATGTTTTATTAAATAACATTTCTGTCGGAAAAATTTTTGGTGAATCAGATATTACTGGCAAAGTCCTAAAATATAAAAAATAACTGTCCCTAATATTATAACCGGCCAGACAGGCATTTGTAATTCAACTAATTAAAAGCCAAGATATAGCATTTCAATGGGGGTGCTTAATGAATGAAGAAAATGAGCCTGATTTTTACGCTGCTTATATTAAAAACCTTTGTATTTGCAACAAGTGCTTATGCTTTTGTTACCATTCAGGATAAGTACTATGCTGCAGATAGAATGGTCAACCTGGGGATTATTCAGGGTTTTCCAGATGGATTACTTGGGCTTGAACAAAGCATTACCAGGGCTCAATTTGCCAGGATTGCTATGACATTAAAGGGTTTTAATGAAGAAGACGCCTTAAGAGAAAATTATAACTACTTTAGAGATGTTGCAGGGGGTCAGTGGTTTACCGGTTGGATTAACCTTGCATATAAGCATGAGTTTATAAGGGGGGATCCTTCGGGACATTTTAGACCCAATGATGCAATATCCTATCAAGAAGCAATTACAATAATACTTAGGCTTCTGGGATATGAAAATCTTCCAAATCATTGGCCAACAAATTATCTTGAAAAAGCTGAGGAGATAGGTCTTATTCAAGGAGTATTCCAAGGGCCGCACCTGCCTGCACCACGTGGAGATGTTTTTGTCCTTTTAAACAGGGCTTTGGACATGCATGTGGTTTCCTGGAATACTCAGGAAGGCAAGTTTTTACCCAATGAAGCTAAAGATACACTGCTAACAGCAATGCTAAGGAAGGAGAAAGAAAGGCAGATAGCAGGACAGCTCTACTACGGCATTGCTGCTGAGAATCCCATTAACAGGGGAGGCCAATGGGTTGTTAAAATCAATGTTGCTGGAGCGGGTATTGGTGAGTATATTGTAGAAAAGCGAACCACCCTTCAGCAGGGAGATTTAGTAAAGTTTAAAGCGTACAGTGATGGAGAAGTTAATATTCTTACCAGACTTAGCAGCAGTACAGCTACAAGGTTCAGAGATGTGTACAAAACAGTTGGCTCTAGAGAAGGAGATTATATTGAGTTAGAGCCCACAGCAGAAGGAGGCAGTACATTCTGGTACCAATTTACAGACGACACCTTGATCTTTGATTCTGATAATTGGCGGTACAACACCAGCCTGCAAAGATCTGCCATTAAGGAAAGGGATAGGGTTATAGTACTAGAAGAAAATAGGGTTCTTAAGGTCATCTTGAAAGTGAACTATATTAGATGACAGGAGAATAAATAAGGGTTGCTCTAAATTTAAAAAGTGTGAAATCTATCAAAATGAATTAAGAAAAAATACATGGAAAAGGGACTTATATTTGGCCATTTGGTAAAAAATAAATAGGAAATTTTGTAGTTTTTCAGACTACAGTCAGTCAGAGGCGGGGGCATAGGTGAAGGGTTATGGTATAGTTAGGGAAATAAATGGATCAAATTTAAAAAATCCAAACTGTTTATTGATTAATTGCACATTAAAGCCATATAATTAATATGTAATATTTGTATCAATAAAATGACAACGTGAGGCGGTTGGGGATGAATAATAATATTGTTTTGATAGGATTTATGGGTTCAGGAAAAACTGCTGTAGGGAAGAGATTGGCAAACAAGTTAAAAATGGGTTTTTTTGATACTGATGAAAACATAGAAAAGGTATCAGGAATGAGTATTGGAAAGATTTTTAATGATTATGGAGAGATAAGGTTTCGTTCTGAGGAAACATTAGCAGTTAAAAGGGCTTGTGCTCTTAATAATTCTGTTATAGCCACAGGTGGGGGAGCTGTGTTAATTCCTGAAAATCTTGAATTGCTTAAAAAAAGTGGAGTTATTGTGGCCCTAGATGCAAGTCCTGAAGAAATTCAAAAAAGGGTCTCTAAGAGAAACAGTTTTAGACCACTTCTAGGTAATGATAAATCCCTAGAGAACATCACCAGACTGCTTAAAAAAAGGGTACCAGTCTATCAACAAGCCAACTATAGGGTGGATACTACTGGTAAAGAGTTGGAAACAGTTGTTGATGAAATAATGGAGTTGCTAAAGAATAATGAATAAACTACACATTGGATTGGGACAAAACAGTTATGATATTTTACTATACCATGGTGCTTTAAATGAAATTAAAAATCAACTGGGTTTCTTAGGCAATACTAAAATGTGCTGTATTGTTTCTCAGAATAATATTTTCAAGCATCATGGCCTTGAACTATATAAAACATTAAAAAAAGCAGGCTTTAAGGTTCATATACATATTATTCCAGATGGGGAAGTGGCTAAAAGTACAGATTACTGCAATAGGTTGTATGAGTTTCTCCTGGCAAAAAACTATGATAGACATTCACTTCTTGTAGCCTTTGGTGGCGGCGTTGTGGGAGATTTAACAGGCTTTGTTGCTGCAACTTATATGAGGGGTATCCCCTATATACAAATTCCCACGACACTACTGTCATCTGTTGACAGCAGTGTAGGTGGAAAAACTGGCATCAATTTTGGTGGGATTAAGAATATTGTGGGATCTTTCTATCAGCCAAAGCTTGTAGTTATAGATACTAACTTTTTAAAAACCCTGCCCCTTGATGAATTTAAAGCCGGCCTGGGGGAAGTGATAAAGTATGCTATACTTGATGGCGAGGAATTTTTCACAGATTTATATAATGATATTCATATAATTAATTCTAGTCATGCCAAACTACCGCAAATTATAAAAAGATGCTGTGAAATTAAAGCCAAAATAGTGGAAGCTGATGAAAAAGAAACTTCAGGCAGCAGAATGCTTCTAAACTTAGGCCACACAATGGGCCATGCAGTTGAAGTTTTAGCAGGCTTTAAGCATGGAGAAGCTGTTAGTATTGGTATGGCTTATGCAGCTAGATTATCCAACCAATTAGGTCATTTATCTGACCATGATACTAGTCGGATAATAGAAATAATCAAAAAGTCAGGTTTGCCCTGGGAGGTACCGTGTCATTTAAGTAGTGCTGCTTTATTTAAGCTTATAGAAAAGGATAAAAAGCAAAGCAAGGGCAATATGAACTGGATCTTACCTCATGGAATAGGCGATGTTAGAATTCATTCAATAAGACAAGTGGACGCTTCCTATCTTATTAAGGTTCTCAAAAAATGCTAGCTGCCAACACTAAATAGAAACATATGTCATATTAGTATATATAAACACTAAATTAACACTTGCAAAGCAGGTGTTTTCTTACTATCAGGAAGTATAAGTTCTAAATTTTTTTAAAAATTTTCTTCAATTTTGCAGGAAATTGTATTAGTTACAAGAAATATAAGATAAAACATATTTAAACAAATTTAAAAGGATTAAGCAGGATTACCATGGATAAGAAAAATACTCAAATCAATACAGAAGTTTTAAATCTCATACCAAAATCTATTATCCTACGACACAGAGTATTTCCTATGGAATTACAGGAAAAGGTTCTCAAAGTGGCGGTAGTGGATTCCTTTAATGTAGTTGCCTTTGACGATATCTATCTTGCAACAGGTTATGAAGTTGAGCCTGTTGTAGTCAGTGAGGAAGACCTGGATCAATTGCTAGATAAATACTTTGGCTATTCGGAATTAGACAGTAACACCATTAAAGAAATTCTAGAAATAAATGAAGATGACAATTCTAGTCTTGATATTAATCAAAATTCCATTTCTGAATTAGAAATAAATGATGCTCCCATCATCAAGGTTGTTAACTCTCTGATTCACAGAGCTGTAATGCTAAAGGCCAGCGACATACATATTGAACCACTGCAGGACATGGTTAAGGTTCGCTTCCGAAAGGATGGAGTTTTAATTGACATTACAAACCTGCCAAGAGCCTTTACGTCATTAATAGCCTCAAGAATAAAGATTATTGGCAAAATGGATATTGCTGAAAAGAGACTTCCCCAGGATGGCAGAGCAAATATAACGTTGAATAAAAAACAGGTTGATTTGAGGATATCTTCCCTGCCTACAGTACATGGTGAAAAAGTCGTCATTCGTATTTTAGATAAATCAACTATGTTCCTTGGGTTGGATATGCTTGGCATGGAGGAAAGGACTCTAAGCATCTATAAAAAGCTTATCAAAAGGCCCCATGGGATGATTTTATTTACTGGACCAACTGGGAGTGGGAAAACAACATCTTTGTACGCAACTTTAAACTACTTAAAAAATCCTCTTCAAAACATTGTGACCATAGAGGACCCAGTTGAATATGTACTTCCAGGTATTAATCAGACAGGCGTTAATAATAAAATAGGATTAAATTTTGCATCAGGGTTAAGGGCTATCTTACGTCAGGACCCTGATATTATTATGTTAGGGGAGATTAGAGATAGTGAAACAGCAGGGGTAGCGGTACAGGCTGCCATCACCGGGCATCTTGTTTTTAGTACCCTGCATACAAACAATGCCTCTGGTGCAATAGCAAGACTTATTGATATGGATATCGAGCCCTTCTTGGTGTCCTCTGCAGTCATAGGAGTAATAGCCCAGCGACTAGTGAGAAAAATATGTGATGACTGCAGACTAGAATATGTGGTTCCAATAGATTCAATTGAAAGGACTATTTTAAAAAAATCACCTAATGAATCATTAATTTTATACAAGGGCAGGGGATGTAATAGATGTAATCATACTGGGTATAATGGCCGAGTGGCTTTATTTGAAATTCTCCTTATTACAGGTGATATTCATAAACTAATTCTTAATAAAGCATCTACAGGAGATATTTTTGTTAAGGCTGCTGATGAAGGTATGATGACTTTTTCTCAGGATGGTATTTCCAAGGCTTTACAGGGCATTACAACATTAGAAGAAGTAAATAGGGTTGTTTTTGGAGTAATAGATGGATACTCTTAAAAATACATCTAAAATGAGTGGTGTAAAAAATGACTATATATAACTACCGGGTAATGGACCATAAGGGTCAGTACCAGGAGGGTACAATTGAAGCTGAAGACATAAAATCTGCTGCAAATAGATTAAGAGAGCAAGGACTTTATGTTGTAAAGCTTGATACTAATAGAAGAAGTTTAGACCTTATTGATTACTTTTCCTCTGTTAAATCCATTGACCTTGCAAGTTTAAATCAGCAGCTTGGTGTACTGGTCAATGCGGGTATACCCCTTGTTTCCGCCTTGGAGGTTGTTGAAAAACAGACAGATAACCCTAAAATGCAAAAGGCTATAACCAGTGTTAAAGCTTCTCTGAGAGAAGGTAAAACCTTCTACCACAGCTTAAAACAGCATTCAAATATATTTGATTCTATGATGCTAAATATGGTGCAAGCAGGAGAATTAGGAGGGGTTTTAGGAAATATATTATTTAGACTAAGTGAGCATTACGAAAGAGAGCACGAAGTCAAGGAAAAGGTAAAGGCAGCAATGACCTATCCAGTACTGGTTTTGGTAATGTCAGTTGCCGCTGTTATATTTATGATCATTTTCATATTACCAGTATTTGCAGGAATGCTTGGCGAAATGTCTAATGCACTTCCTATACCAACCAAGATTCTAATAAGCTTTAGTGGTATTTTATTAAACTACTGGCATTTAAATCTTTTAATTTTATTTAGTATGTCGGTCTCCTTTATCCTGTATTCACGTTCGTTAACAGGAAGAGCATTAGTGGATAAGATAAGAATTGGGTTTCCCTTGCTTGGAGATTTACATAAAAAGATTATAGTGGCACGTTTTTGTAGAACTCTTGGCATCCTTCTGGGTGCAGGAGTGCCTATCCTACATGCTCTAGAGGTTACAAGTCAGACAACAGACAACTCAATTTTTATGCAGGCCTTGACCAGGTGTAGAGATGTTGTAATGGATGGTAAAAGCATGGTAAAGCCCCTGCTGGATTCAGGCATATTCCCCTACATGGTTGCCCATATGGCAAAGGTGGGAGAGGAAACTGGCAAATTAGATGTGCTGCTTATACAGGTTGGAGATTATTTTCAGAGGGAAGTTGACCGTAAAATGGATAACCTGTCTAAACTCATTGAACCGGCTATGATAATAATTGTAGGTGGCTTGGTTGGATTTTTAGTATTATCAATGGTCCTACCCATGTTTACAATAATATCCTCCTTTTGAAAATCTGTGGTGAGGTTGATTTTAATGCTTAATAAAAATTATTCAAAAGGGTTTACGTTAATAGAGCTTGTGATAGTAATTGCAATATTAGGAATTCTTATGGGAATTGCTGCACCTGTGATAAATCAAACTGTAGAAAGACATGCACTTGCTGCATATGCACGTGAATTTGCAGGTGACATCAGGCTTGTACGTCATAGAAACATTAACGGTGAATCAACAGTTAAGGTACAAATCCTAGGTGATAAATATGTAATTAAAAAAGGCACGGTAATTTTAGAAACCAAAAATGCCCCCAAAGGGGTAAGATTTCTGGACATCTTTGGCTCAGAAATATACTTTTCTGGTTTTGGAGTTCCCCTTGGAGTAGGGCCAGCTACTATAGATATAACCAACAGCTATGGAAACATTTATGAAGTTACTATTATGGTTGCCACCGGCAGGGTACGTGTTAGACCTCACCCTGATAAGTGGTGAAATTTTTTGATAAGTGTGGTGGTTAAATGATTTTTTTTTCAGATTCAAAAGGATTGACACTCATAGAGGTGGTGATAGCCTCACTTTTGCTGGTTTCAGTCCTGGCTCCCATATTTACATTGATGCACTCTTGTTTAGGCAGCTATCATTCCGCTGGAGATAGAAGTCAGCTTGTTGTGGCAGGCAAGGGTATAATGGAAGAAACCCTTGCATCAAAGGACTATACCATAAAGCAACATAGTGGATTAACCTATTCTGGAGACATCAATTTAAAATATGACTTATCCATCAGCTCTTATCAAGGTAACCATAATCTACGAAATATTGAAGTCAGGGTTTATGTAAGTGGCAAGCCTGACAAACAGCTCTATCTTAATACAATTAGGACTGTAAGATGAGAGATGAAAAGGGTTTAACCCTAATAGAATTAATAGTAACATTAACAATTATTTCCTTTCTGCTGGGTGGCATTTATGTAATATTAGGGGGTACTTTTAAGGTTTGGCTGCAGGGAAGTGAGAAGATGGATATTCAGCAAAATGCCAGGATTGCTATCAATACCTTGGAAACTGAAATTCGAAGGGCTGATAGAGTAAACGTCAATAGTAGTCCTACTAGTTTAAATCTTACCATAAATGGCCGACTTACCCGCTACTATTTAAGTGGCACCCAACTATTAAGAAATGTAAGTGGGGAGGGAAATAACCCTGTTGCTTACAATATAAAACAGCTAAAGTTTACATATTATCCAACAGTTAATTCTTGCTCACTAGTAGAAATATATATGGAGCTTGAAAGTCAGGGCTATGTGTATAAGATTGCTTCAAAGGTTAATGTTCGTGCAGCAGACTTCTAAGCAGATGATAGATAAGGAGTATGAACCATGGGAGAAAAGGGCGTTGCAATGCTTTCAGTGATACTTGTAATACTAATAACAATAGTGCTCCTCAATGGATTAATGGCAATGACAATTACGGAAGTAAAGATTTCTTTTAATGATCAATATGCAGCACAGGCTATTTATTTAGCTGAGGCAGGAAATGAACTGGCTCTAGATTATCTCTATGACAATCCATATTTTCGTGGTGAGCTTTTAAATTTATCAGCTTTTGATAAGCCTTTCTATCTAGGAGAGGGGAGGATCAATAGTATTAGAGTTGAAAACAGCTCACCTAATGTAAGGATTACTTCAACAGGGGAGGTGGAGGGAATCGTGAGAAAAGCAGCCCTCCTAGTAAGAATAAGCTTAATTCAAAATGAAGGTGAAGGTGAGGAGGTTACTGAAATTTTTATAGATAAAATAAAATGGCTATATGCTTTTTAGTTTAAAAAACCAGAGGTGGGGTATCTATGGTTATAAAGTTTAAAAGGAGAAATTCAAGACAGCTAGGAATAGAGATAAGCGGTAAAATCCTTACAGCAGTATTATGTAAACATAATACTCGTGACTTTGAATTAGAGCAGATTTCAATAGAGTTAGATGATAATTGCGTAGAAAATGGACTTTTTGTTAAACCCCGAGAAGTTTCTACATTACTTAATCAACTTGTAAAAACACACAACTGGCAGGGAATAGATACAGTTACAACCATTGTCAGTCGTCAAATGGTTGTAAGGCATTTAGATTTTCCAATAATGCAGGATAAGGAACTTAATGAGACAGTAAAATGGGAAATCACACAACATATACCCTATGCTGAAGAGGATGTAATTTATGACTGGTGCAGCCTGGGTCCCATGAAAAAAGATCAACCAAATATGAACACAATTCTTCTAGCAGCTATACCAAATGCCACAGTTAATTCATATTATCATGTTTTTAATGAGACCGGAGTTACCCTTAAGGCAATAGACATAGTTCCATCAGCTCTTCGAAGATGGCTCTTGTATTTGGGGATGAAGCAATGGCCAGATGTTCAGGTGCTGACAATTGGGGTTATTAATGTTGGAGAAGAAATGACTAATCTTGTAATTATTAAGGATGGAAACATACAATTTGCACGTTCCCTTGCATATGGAAAACAGCATCTTGCAGTGACAGGGACTGAGGAGCTATTTATAGAAGAACTTTACAGGTCAATAGAATATTATCAAAATCATTATAAGGGACAATTGGCTAGAATCATAATTACAGGTGTAATAGATGAAAAGAATCGGTTACATAATATGGTTTCCCAAATTGCCCAGGTGCGTGCAGAAGTAGGATATATAGAGATTAATAAACTAGGCCCTAAATATGCAGTAGCTGCTGGACTTGCTTTAAAGGGGGTAGTGTAAATGGCAGAAATAAACCTGCTTCCTAAAGAGAAAAGGCCCAGAAAGTCACTAATGCTTAACAAAAAACTTTTACTCGTTATGATTTGTTCAGTTTTTTTCTTAAGCTATCTATTAACACTTAATCTCCAGCTCAATAGTCATTTAAAGACAGCAGAGGAGCTAAGGATAGAAATAGACAACTACCACAGTTTAATTGAGGATATTGAAGAGATAAAAGCTTATGGGGACCTGCTGGAAAAGCAAATTCAAATATATAGTGAGTTATTAGAAGGCAGCAGTTCCTGGGGTGAAAAATTAGAAGAGATAAACAAAATGGTTCCTGAAAACTCTTTTATAACAGCTTTACATATGGAAGATAATAAGTTTCTGATGATTAAGGGCTATGCATTAACTTTGGGAGACATAGCAGCATTCATAAACTGCTTAAATGATAGACAGTACTACACGTCTGTTAGGCTGCATAATGCAATTGAAGAAACAAGAGGTGACATTACCCTGCTAAAGTATGAAATAGTATGTGGAATTTAAATAATTATTTACAATGGGGGCAGTATGAGTTTCAATATGAATTTCAAACTTAAAGATAGAGAGATTAAGCTGATTTATATATTAATAGTTTTACTTGGAGTATTTGGAGCTTTTAAACTATTAAATACACTTTTTCCTGAAACAGTTAATGCTAAACAGGAATTGGCAGAAAGAAAGTTAGAGAAGGAAAGCCTGCTTCTCACCCTTCAGAAAGCTGATGAGTTAAGAATAAAAAATGACTTACTAGAGATTCAACTGCAAGAGCTAAAGGATAAATTTCTTCTACAAAGCCAGGATGCAGCTTATGTCATGTCCCATGGTCATGGAGATGGAATACTAATCAAGTCAATTATTCCCAGGGATGTATCTGATAGTAATTACTATTATATTAGTACCTATTCAATTGACATTGAAGGAGTATATTCAGAAATAGTTAATTTTATCTCTAGATTAGAACAGAAACCAGTAAGTAAAATTATTGGAATGGATCTTAATCTGCATGTGGTGGATATGAATGTTCAGGGAACTATAGTATGGGAAATATACAGCCTCCATGAAAGAAAGATGCCTATAATTCCAGCACCAGTACAAGAGCATGGCAGACCAGATCCCTTTCAGGTTCCAAAAGAATATATAAGCTTCTTGCATGATTTCATTAATGATGAAGTGACTGACGAAATTGAGCAAGAAAAACAAAATTCAAATGAAATTGTCCGGGAAAATACTCTAGAAGATGATAATAAAATAGAATTTTTGCATAAAGGTACATATAAGTTTCCAATAAAGCAATAGAATCCTTTCCATTAGTGAAAAAACAATGTAAAATGATTAAGAGAAGTGAGGGAAAAACTTTCCAATGAAAAAATTGCTTATAGTTATTATTTTTTTAGCTTTTTTATTTCTAAATCATTCGTCATTACTAGCTTCAGGATGGATGCTTAAAGAATATAAAGGAATGACAGGAGGTATAAAAATACTAGTTAACGGTGTGCAAGTAGAAACAGAAGTGGAGCCCTTTATTTTACCTGATGAGGGGGTCACAATGGTTTCCCTGCGAGATCTGTCTGAGGCTCTTGGCTTTAATGTAGACTGGAATGATATTACAAATACAATTTCTATCACAGGTAATATGGTATCAAAAACATACACCTGGGATGGTAAAGCAAAGAAAAGAATAGAGGATTTAAAGGTAATACGGAATGTTGGCCCGTTTTATGAAAAAAAGATTAATAATTATCAAATAGCAGGGAGATTTTTTGGCTCAGGAATTGCAGTTGACATGGAGGCAGATGATAAAACTGAGTTTGTACTTGATTTAAATAGAAAATATTCAACTCTTGATGGTTATTTTGGCATCGATGATACAACAATGAATAGCCTAGGAAGCTATAAACTAAGAATTTTAGGTGATGATAGAGAGCTCTTTTTATCAGATCTGGTAAAACCATCAGATTACCCTAGATATATATACCCAGGAAGAATTGATTTAACCTATATTAACAGGTTAACTATTAGAATAGATTGGGAGGAACAAGAAATAGGGGATTATGACCAGTTAACAGCGGTACTTGCTAACTTTAATTTTTATGAGAAATAAGGACAAAAATACAGCAGAGCCATGGGGACGGTTGTGCGCCACCGTAGTGCAACGAAGGTCCGAAGGGAAGACGATGGAACCGTACTTATGGCGTAGGAATGTAGCGAAACGAGTAACCTTTCGCTGTAGTAATAGGATATTATTTCTTGGCTGAAGCATACTAAATAATAAGGGTTAAGAAGCCAATGGTCAGATAAGAGAGTAGAGATCTTCTGACTTTATAGATACATGAGGTGATAGGATTGATTAAAAAAACAGATTTGCAGGAAATTTTAGCTGTAGCAAAAAAATATGGTGGAGATTTTGCAGAAATATTCATTGAAAAAAAGAATAGCTCTGGGGTAGGGTTGGAAGCTGGTAAAATAGAAAGGGTTGTAAGTGGTGTAGATATTGGTGCGGGAATTAGGGTAATTACAGGAGAAAATACTTCCTACGCATATACAAATGACCTATCCATTGAGGCCTTGATGAACGCCGCTAGAATAGTTGCAAAATCAGCTGGAAATGATGAAAATCCAGTTTCCATTGATTTATCTAAGGAATATAAACAGAGAAATGTTCATGTAGAAAAAGAACCTGACACAATACCAATTGATAAAAAGGTTGAAAAGGTAGTAGAAGCTAACAGGGTGGCAAGAGAGGTTGATGATAGAATTAAACAGGTTATGGTTGGCTATGGAGATGTGGTTCAGGAAGTTGTCATAGCCAATTCATTGGGTGAGCTGGTTGAAGACAAAAGGATAAGAACCAGATTCGTTGTGAATTCTGTGGCAGCAGAAGGCTCGCTGATTCAGACCGGTTATGAGGCTGTTGGAAGTTTTGCCGGTTTTGAGCTTTTTGATGAAATGGATTCTATGGATATTGCCAAAAAAGCAGCAAGACGTGCTGTAAAAATGTTAGAGGCAAGACCCGCTCCTTCCGGCAGGATGCCTGTAGTAATGACATCCCAGTCTGGTGGCACAATGGTTCATGAAGCATGTGGGCATGGGTTAGAAGCCGACCTGGCACAAAAAAAGCTGTCCGTATATGCCGGCAAGAAAGGGGAGCAGGTTGCAGCACCCGAGGTTACTGTAATTGATGATGGAACAATGAAAAAATATGGTTATCTCACCTGGGATGATGAAGGTGTAAAAAGCCGCAGAAATACGCTCATCAAAAAGGGCGTACTGGAAGAATTCATGTATGATAGACTTACAGCAATGAAAGAAAAAAGAGAGTCTACAGGTAATGGAAGACGTGAATCCTATCAAAATAGGCCTATTCCCAGGATGACGAATACATACATTGACAGGGGTAGCGTTGACCCTGAAAAAATTATTAAAGAAACTAAAAAGGGACTTCTGGTAGAAAAAATGGGTGGTGGCCAGGTGAATACAACTAATGGCGACTTTGTATTTGATGTTGCCGAAGGCTACTTAATTGAGAATGGTGAAGTAAAGGAAGCTGTTAGAGGTGCTACCCTAACAGGTAATGGGCCAAAGGTTCTGAGTAAAATAGACATGGTAGGCAATGATTTAGGTTTTGCAATAGGTACCTGCGGTAAGGATGGTCAGGGTGTTCCAGTTTCAGATGCCCAGCCTACACTCCGCGTTACTGAGTTGGTAGTTGGGGGAACAGAAGCCCCAGGTACAGGACCTGAGATCAGAAGAATTCGCAGACTTTAAATCTTAAACTGCATGCTCTATAATTTATGAAAATGAGGGAAGATGATGGAACAAAAATACACGAACATTGGTAAGGATTTAGTTGCAAAAGCAAAAAACCTTGGTGTTGATGCGGCTGAAGTTTACATAATACAGTCCCAGGATTTATCCATTGAAGTATCCAATGGGGAAATAGAAACCCTAAAAAACGCCGAATCAAAGGGAATGGGAATTAGAGTATTTAAGGACGAGGGCATGGGCTATGCATTTTCTTCAGATTTTTCCAATAGTGCTCTGGAAACGGTAGTGCAGCAGGCAGTAGCAAATTCTGCTATTGTTGAAAAGGACCCTTTTAATAAAATGCCTGATGGATTTTATGATTACCCCAAATTAGACCTTTACGACCCTGAGATCGTTTCTACTGACCTGGAGGACAAAATTAATCTGGCCAAAGAAATTGAATTAGCTGCCAAAGCAGAGGATAAAAGAATAACTATTACAGAGAATTCTACATACCAGGATTCAGTTTACTCAATTACCATTGTGAGCTCCCATGGTCTTGAGGCAGTTTATAAAGGAGCCTATTGTGGTGCTTATGCATTTCTGGTTGGTGAAGAAAATGGTGACAGCCAGACTGGTTTTGCCGTTCAATATGGATTAAAATATGCTCAGCTAGACCCACAAAAAATTGGTAGAGAAGCAGCTCAAAAGGCAGTAAGAATGCTGGGAGCCAAAGAAATAGCTACTCAAAAGGCAGCAGTTGTGCTAGATCCCTATGTGGTCACAAATTTCCTTGGAGTTTTATCCCCATCTCTTTCAGCTGAATCCGTGCAAAAGGGTAAGTCCATTTTTGCAGGCAAAATTGGAGAAATAGTTGCTGCCAAAAATGTTTCTATAATAGATGATGGAACCATGCCCGGAGGAATTGCCTCCTCACCTTTTGATGGGGAAGGAGTATCGTCTCAAAAGACTTTTTTAATAGATAAAGGTAGGCTAAATGGCTTCTTATATAATACTTATACTGCAGCTAAAGACAATGTAAAGTCAACAGGCAACGGCACAAGGGGCTCATACAAATCTACACCTGAAGTTGGAACCACCAACTTTTATTTAGATAAGGGAGACATTACAAGAGAAAACCTATTAAAGACTGTGGAGAAGGGGCTTTATGTTACTGAAGTAATGGGTATACATACAGCTAATCCAATCTCTGGTGATTTTTCTGTTGGAGCTGCAGGTCTTTGGATCGAACAGGGAGAGTTTAAAGGGCCTGTCAGAGGTATTGCTATAGCAGGCAATTTAGCAACTCTATTAATGTCTATTGACGGGGTAGCTGATGATTTAACCTTCTTTGTGGGTAAGGGTGCTCCAACTGTTAGAATTAAGGAAATGGTAATAAGTGGTAACTAATGGGAAGGGGGGAAAAGTTTGAAGATATTTGTTATCAATGGCCCCAATCTAAATATGTTGGGGAAGAGGCCGCAAAGCATATATGGCAAGGTGACCTTGGATGAGATTAATAAAGATCTATCTGCCAGGGCAAAGGAATTAGGTTTAGAAGCAGAGTTTTACCAGTCCAATCATGAGGGCGAATTAATAGACATTCTACATAAGGCACATGGCGAAGCAAAGGGAATTATTGTGAATTTAGCTGCATACAGCCATTACAGTATTGCACTGCGAGATGCAGTAGAAATCCTTTCAATACCGGTGATTGAGGTGCATTTGTCAAATATCTATTCGAGAGAGAATTTTAGGCATAAGTCCCTAATCTCCCCCTTGGTTGCTGGTGTACTCTGCGGCTTTGGTCCATTAGGATATAGGCTTGCTTTAGAGGCTATTAAGGATATTTTGCAGTGAATTGCAGGTGTATTTAGTGAAGCATAGAATAGATAAAGTAAGAGCTTATTTAGAAGAAAAGGACATGGACGCCTTTTTAATAATGAAGCCTCAAAATATCAGGTACTTAAGTGGATTTACAGGAAGTAACTGTCAACTCATCATTACCAGATCAAAAAATTTTTTGATTACTGATTTTAGATATATTGAACAGGCCAAAGAGCATAGTCACAATTATCAAGTTTTAAAGCAAGAAAAAAAGATGATAGATGTTGTAAAAGATATATGCCT
This sequence comes from Desulfitibacter alkalitolerans DSM 16504, assembly GCF_000620305.1. Lineage (NCBI taxonomy): Bacteria > Bacillati > Bacillota > Clostridia > Neomoorellales > Desulfitibacteraceae > Desulfitibacter > Desulfitibacter alkalitolerans. The sequence goes on from NZ_KK211105.1 coordinate 80,265, forward strand.
GCAGGAAAGAATCAAACAAATAGCATTTGAAGAAGATCAGATGGTTTATAAAATGTATGAAACATACTACCAGGCGTTAAAACCTATTTATTTTATTCCCTCATCTGAATTTTTAACCCAAATCAGGGCTATAAAAGATTATGAAGAAATTACTCTTTTAAAGAAAGCCGTTAGCTTTGCTGATCAAGCCTTTGAACATATTTTGCCCTTTATCAAGCCTGGTATTAAAGAAAAAGATATAGCCTTAGAATTGGAATTCTTTCTAAGGAAAAAGGGAGCAGATGCAAAATCCTTTGACTATATAGTTGCTTCAGGAAAAAGAGGCGCTTTGCCCCATGGAATAGCCTCTGACAAGAAGATAGCATTGGGCGAGCTGGTGACAATGGACTTTGGGTGTATTTATGAAGGGTACTGCTCTGATATTACAAGAACTGTTTGTGTAGGTAAAATAGAAAATAAACAGAGGGAAATTTACGATATTGTTTTAGAAGCTCAAACTGTGGGAGTTAATTCATTGAGTGCTAATATGAAATGCCAGGCTGCAGACAGCATAGCACGGGAAATTATAGTGAAAGCAGGGTATGGGGAATATTTTGGGCACTGCCTTGGTCATGGTGTTGGTTTAGAAGTTCATGAGGAGCCCAGATTAACCAAGGATAATGAAAGCCTGCTTCAACCAGGAATGGTTGTAACAGTTGAACCTGGTGTCTATATACCAGGCTTTGGTGGAGTAAGAATAGAGGATATGGTGTTAATTCACAAAAATCATAAAGAAATTTTGACCAAATCATATAAAGAATTGCTAATTATATGATAGAATGAGTTTGGTACATATACATAAGTTGAAAATAGGGGGTTAAAAGGGAATATGATTTCAACTAACGATTTTAGAACTGGATTAACAATTGAAATTGATGGAGATATTTTTACTGTAATCGATTTTCAACATGTTAAGCCTGGGAAGGGCGCTGCCTTTGTTCGTTCAAAGCTAAGAAATATTAGAACTGGTGCAGTAACTGAGCAAACCTTTAGAGCTGGGGAAAAGGTTGCCAAAGCCCACATAGAAAAAAAATCAATGCAGTACTTGTATAATGATGGTGAAAACTTTGTGGTAATGGACAACGATACCTATGATCAACTAAATCTACAAAAACATCACTTTGATGGAAAGGACAAGTTCCTTAAGGACAACATGGCCTTGAGTATTTTAATGTTTGGGTCAGAGGTTATTGGAGTAGAGCTGCCTAACAGTGTTGAACTTGAAGTAATTGAAACAGAACCCGGCATTAAGGGAGATACTGCAACTGGCGCAACCAAGTCAGCCACCTTGGAAACAGGTGCAGTTGTACAAGTCCCCCTATTTATTGAACAAGGTGATATTTTAAGAATTGACACAAGAACAGGTCACTACATTGAAAGGGCATAGTATGTTTTAAAAAATGCAAATTGCGGATACACTATTTAAGAATGTGATTAAAAAATGGAGGTGCAAATGGCATGGAGAATATTAAACAAAAGGTTAGTTACTTAAAAGGTCTAATGGAAGGCATGGAAATTAAGGGTGACAGCAAGGATGGAAAGATATTTGGTGCAATAGTAGATATTCTTGATGAAATGGCTGACGAAATTGAGGAGTTACATGAGGTTCAAGATGAGCTTGAAGAGTATTTAGATAACATGGATGAGGACTTAAGCGAGCTTGAAGAAGATTTTTATGATGAAGCTGAATGTTGCGGACATCACCACGATGAAGATGAAGATGAATTTGATCCAGACGAGGACTATGTAGAAGTTGTATGTCCCGATTGTGGAGATACAGTATGCTTTGAAGCAGACATTCTAGATAATGAAGATTTAATTGAAGTTACCTGTCCCAACTGTGATGCAGTAGTGTTTATTAATGATGAAGATTTTCAAGAGGAAGAAAAACCAGAGGACGAGGATTTATAAAGCTTCAAAGCTCCAAAGTTTTAAAAAATAGTCAAGCGTAAAAAGGGTAGGCTGGTATTTTTACCAGCTACCCTTTTTAATTATGTTATAACCACTTTAAATATATGTACTTTTATTCTTCTACCTTCTCAAAATCTTCTTTACCAGCCCCACATTCTGGGCATACCCAATCGTCTGAAATACTTTCAAAGGCAGTACCTGGATCAACATCATTGTCAGGATCTCCTACTTCGGGATCATAGATGTAACCACAAATTATACATTCCCACTTATCCATTAAACATATCTCCCTTCAATAATAATATTGTTCGTGTACCTTTTATTTTAGTTTTCTAGATGCTTTTGTCAAGGGCATACTACATAAACACATAAAAATTTAATACATTAATGGTCATTTTACTTTTTAAAGCATAATTTCCTTAGACTCTTAATATGAATAGATATGAGAAGGGAGTGAACAAGCCTTGTCAGTTGTTTTTAAACCAGGGTCTCAAGAAGTTCAGATAGCTAGCAATAATAAACCTCCCCAGGACATCTTAAATATTCTTCCTGAGCCTCTTAAAGAAATATTCATTAAAACATGGGAAAGAGAAACGGGTATCGAAGAGATTCGAATTAGAAAAAAGAGACCTTTGATATTTCGCTTAGCAAGGGGAGAGGTCCTTTTCCATGACATGATAGTGTCTAATGAGCTTTTTGATAATGTATTAAGAATAATTAGCAAAAACTCCATCTATGCCCTTGAAAGCGAATTTAGAAATGGCTTTATTACCATTAAAGGAGGACATAGGGTAGGCTTTGCTGGAGAAGCTGTTGTAGAAAAAGACATAATAAAAACTCAAAAAAACCTTGCCAGCCTAAATATACGAATAGCAAGGGCAGTTGTAGGCTGTAGTGTTGAGATTATACCCCATATTATAGATATCTCCAAAAAATCCTTAATGCATTTATTAATTGTTTCTCCCCCTGGATGCGGGAAAACCACTCTATTAAGAGATTTAATAAGGTCTATCAGCCTTGGAATACCAAAATATAATCTAGCCCCCATGCAGGTTGGTCTGGTGGATGAGAGGTCAGAAATTGCCGGCTGCTACCAGGGCATTCCCCAATTAGATGTTGGACCAAGGACAGACATCCTGGATAGATGTCCCAAGGATCAAGGAATGATAATGCTTATTCGGTCCATGGGCCCCGAGGTTATAGCAACAGATGAGCTAGGTGGGCCAAAGGATGTAGAAGCTGTTAGACAGGTTGTAAATGCAGGGATTAAATTTTTAGCTACTGTTCACGGAGACAGCTATGAACAGTTAACCAAAAGACCCTATTTAAAGGAATTGTTAGCAATGGGTATATTCCAAAGATATATTTTCTTAAATAAATTTGGTCCTGGCAAGTGGGTTAAGGATATATTAAATCATCAAGGCGAAAGTGTATTTAAGTTTAAAATGGCCGGACCATAACAGGGGTGCTTCTATGATAGTAAAGATTACAGGATGTATATTAATAATTGGTGCCTGCAGCTACATGGGCTTCTCTTTAGGAAAACAATATAGTGCCAGGTTTGAACAGCTTAGAAAATTAAGAAGCTCTCTGAAAATGCTGGAAACTGAAATCAACTATTCAATGAATCCACTGCCAGAAGCTCTTTTTAAGGTAGGGTCACGAATTTCCTGGCCTGTGGGGATCCTATATGCATATACAGCTGACCTGTTAGCAAAAAACATGGGTCTTCCTATGGAGCAGGTATGGAGAGCAGGTTTAAATAGGCTGGCTGAAGAAAGCTCACTTAAAACAGAAGAACTGGATGTTCTAGATGATTTTGGTATTGGGTTAGGAGGTTCTGACAGAGAGGAACAGCTAAAAAATTTGCACCTTGTTCAAGAGCACTTACGGATCATTGAATTAAAAGCAGAAAGCGATAGGAACAAGTATGAAAGAATGTACAAAACACTAGGAGTGCTTGCAGGTGCAGCACTAGCACTGGTTATAATATAGCCCAATTAAGAACTCATGGAGGGAAGTTTAAATGGCAAATTTAGATTTGGTTTTTAAGTTAGCTGGGCTTGCTATGATTATTACTGTGATACATGCTCTTTTGAAACAGGCGGGAAGAGATGAATATGCGTCCTTATCCTTACTGGCAGGTGTAACTATAGCTTTATTATGGGTACTACCTGCAATTGTTGAACTGCTTTCTACTGTGAGGTCTGTATTCCAACTATACTAAAGGGCGGTGGCTAAAATGGAAATCTTGCAGATTGTAGGTTTAGGAATCTTAGCTGCCATCATCATAGTTCTAGTAAAGCAGGCCAATTTTCCAACAGCTGCTATAATTCTTAGTATCCTTGTTGGAGCAACGATCTTTCTTATGATGCTTACAAAGATTGGTGCTATTATTGATATTCTCCAACAGCTAGCAGACCGGGCAAATGTAAATCAGTTTTATTTAGCTACAATCCTCAAAATAATTGGTATAGCATATATAGCTGAATTTGGATCACAAATGTGCAGGGATTCAGGAGAATCTGCAATAGCAAGCAAAATCGAGTTTGCTGCAAAAATTTTAATAATGATTTTAGCCATACCTATATTTGCAGCCATTCTCGAGTCTATAATTCGTCTGTTGCCGTGAGGTGTAAATATGAGAAAACTAATTATTATGGCATTTGTTTTCCTAATCTTTGCATTAGCCTGCCCAGTAATGGCGGATACGGAAGAGGCCTATACTTATGATTTAGAAGAACAGATCAATGAACAGCTGGATAATTTAAACCTAACTGAGATTGAAGAATTTATTAACCAGATAGATCAGGAAATTGGACAATATATACCGGAAATATCATTAACTAAAACAATCCAGGGTATTAGAGATGGAGATATCAGTCTGCAGCTGGGGGATATCTTTAATGGAATAATAAGGTTTATTTTTAGAGAGTTTATTGCTCACTCGGCTCTTTTAGGAAAGCTTATAGTGTTGGCAATGATATGTGTGCTTTTGCAAAACCTGCAATCGGCCTTTGCAGGAAGTACAGTTGGAAGGCTATCCTATGGAATTACCTATCTAGTATTAATAACAATAGCAGTGAGTTCCTTTATCCTGGTAGTTGAAACAGGAAAAACGGCCATTGAACAGATGGTAACCTTCGTACAAGCCCTGCTGCCTATCCTGTTGACCCTTCTAGCAGCCATGGGCGGCCTTACAAGTGCAGCCTTTATCCATCCCTTTATGATGGTAGCCCTAGCTGTTATTACCACAATTATAAGTACAATAGTCTTTCCAATGATTCATTTTTATGCTGTGTTGAGTATTGTCAGCCACATATCAGAGAAGTTTAAGGTTAGCCAATTAGCTGCTTTAATAAAAGACATTACAATGGGAATAATGATGCTTTGTATGACTCTGTTTGTGGGGGCCCTGGGATTTCAGGGAGTAACTGGTGTAGTAGCAGATTCCCTGACCTTGAGGACAGCTAAATTTTTAACAGGTTCTTTTATACCAGTTGTTGGGCATATGCTTACAGACGCATTAGAGGCTGTTGTTGGAACCTCCATTCTACTAAAAAATGCTATTGGTCTGGTAGGAGTATTGGTGTTAGTGATAATCTGGGTATTTCCAATGCTGAAGATTTTAGTAATAGGAATAATATATAGGCTTGCGGGAGCCCTAGTGCAGCCCTTTGGAGAAAGTCAGATAGGGGATGCACTTCAAACAATGTCCAGGTGTATAAATCTTGTATTTGCTGCGGTAGCTGCTGTGGGACTTATGTTTTTCATTGGTGTGAGCATTATTATAGGTCTAGGCAACGTAACTGTTATGATGAGGTAGGTGTTCATGGTGCTGGAAACACTAGGGGGATTAGTTAGTAATATAGCTGTAATTGTCATATTAGCGGTTTTTGTAGAAATGCTTCTGCCAAACAATGATATAACAAAATATCTCAGGCTGATTATGGGCTTGTTTATAATAGTTACCATTCTTGCTCCAATAATGACCTTACTTGAAAAGGAGGATTCCTTCGAAGTGGCTACATGGAATTTTGCAGCTGATAACAGACAACTGGAATCCATATTAAAAAAAGGTGAAGACATGGGGAAGTCAAATATTGAAAAGGCTTCACAGGAATATATAAAAAGAATAGAGGGCCAAATCATCGCCCTGGTTAGACTTATTCCTGAGGTAGACAAGGTAAGTGCTGCAATTGCAGTTCATAGCAATGAAGATGTGAGATTTGGCAGTATAAAGGGAGTAATAATCTGGGCTGCCCTGTCAGAAAGTGAACCTTTAAAGGAGGATTTAATCCCTAAAATAGATCCTATAGACATAGATTTAAGCAAAATTTCAGAAGAAGCTGAGCAACCCAAGGAAGTAGTAAAAAACCATCATGACATCAACAAAATAGAAAATCAAATCCGAGATACCATATCTAGCTTTTATGGTTTACAAAAAAGCCAAATTCAAATCAAATGGAATTAACGGGAGGGATTTAAATGGATGGTAAAAAAATAAAAGGTCTTAAGCTGCCGGAGATTAGACTGCCTGAAAAGCAAAAAAAAGTTCTATTGATTGCAGTATTAGTGCTTGGTTTTGGTGTGCTATTGGCAGGCTATAGGGGCATACCTTCAGCTAACAATAATATGCGTGTAGACGAGCAAATACCCAATCTAACAACTGTTGTTTCCTATACATCAGCTATTACACAGGCAGAGGCAGCCCTTGAGCAAAGGCTTGAAAGAATCCTGACTAAAATGGATGGAGTTGGCAATGTTTCTGTATCAGTGGTTTTTAAGGAAAGCCCAGAATATGAATATGCAGTTAATGTTAGTACATCAGAAAAATCCATAACTGAAAGTGACCAATCCGGCGGCAATAGGGTTACTCTAGATACTACAGAGAGCGGACAGCTTGTTTTAGTTCGGTCTGCTAATAACACAGGTGAAAAGCCTGTTGTGGTAAAAGAAATCAAGCCAGAAATCTTAGGAGTCCTTGTTGTGGCCCAGGGAGCCAGCAATCCCCTTGTGAAAGCAGAATTAACCAGAGCAGTCCAGACTCTTCTTGGAATTAGTCTAGATCAGGTTACAGTAGTCTCAGGAGAAGGTAGGTGAAAAAAATGACCATCATAACCAATAGATATACTTTAGGTCTTATACTTGTAGCACTGTTTTCTGCCATGCTGTATATAGGGTACATGGAATTAAAGCCATATGATGAAGCCTTAATACTTGAAACTGCTACAAAGCAAAAGGATGAACAGTTTGGGTGGTTAAATGAGGATTACGTAAATCTCAGCAAGGTTTCTGATGATGCCGTTTTTTTTGTGGAATATAGACTAGATAGGGATAGGACCAGGGGAAAGCAGTTAGAGCTAATGAAAAAAATAGTTGAAGATCCTAACTCGGTAGCAGAAACAAGACAGGAGGCCCAACAAAAAATAATTCAAATCACCAATTATTTAGAGCAGGAGTTACAGCTTGAGAATTTAATAAAAGCCAAAGGCTTTAAGGACGCGGTTATTTTTATCCAGCCCCAATCAGTTACTGCTGTTGTCAATCAAAGGGAGTTTACAAAAGATGAAATAGCCCAAATTACTGATTTGATAATAACTGTTACAGGACAAGGTATAGAAAATATCTATATAGTTCCCAATGGAGGCGAAAAACAATAAGTTATGTTTACACTTCCAGGCAATATGGTATAATATAGAAAATATACTTTAAGGAGGTCTATAGTATGGAAAATACTGAATATACCCTAGGTAAAGTTAAGATAGCTGATGAGGTGGTTGCTACCATTGCTGGTTTAGCTGCCACAGAAATCCCAGGAGTAGCTGCAATGAGCGGTGGAGTTGTGGGAGGCATAGCTGAAAAGCTTGGCAGAAAGAACCTTTCCAAGGGAGTTAAGGTTGAGGTTGGAGAGAAAGAAGCTGCAATAGACCTATTTGTTATCGTTAATTTTGGTGCAAGAATTCCTGATGTAGCTCTCAAAATTCAGGAAAATGTAGAAAAGGCAGTTCAATCATATACTGGATTAAAGGTTGTTGAGGTAAATATTCATGTTCAAGGCGTATACTTTAAGGCTGAGGAAGGATCAGAGGAGGAACCAAGGGTTAAATAGAGTATATTTTCAAGGGAGGTTTAAAGGTGAAAACAGGAAAAGTAGAAAAAACTGAATTTCAACATGGACAAATAAAAATGGCTGACGAGGTGGTTGCTATCATAGCAGCACTGGCAGCTACAGAGGTTAAGGGTGTCAAAGCAATGAGTGGTGGAATTGTTGATGGCATTGCTGAGGTTCTTAGACGCAAAAACCTTACCAAGGGTGTAAAGGTAGAAGTAGGCGAAAAAGAAGCAGCAGTTGATCTTAATATTATTGTTGAGTATGGGGCAAAGATTCCTGATGTAGCTTCAATGATACAAGATAGCGTTTCAAAGGCAATTGAAAGCATGACTGGACTTAAGGTTGTTGAAGTGAATATTAATGTTCAGGGAGTATCTTTTAAGGATGAACCTGTTGCCGAAGACACTCAAAGAGTAAAGTAGAAAAGAGGTGCAGCATTGAGCTTTGGGAATAGATTGTCAAATGTTTTCTTTTCTTTGTTGGGACTAGCCCTGGCCATCGTTATTTTTGCAGCATCCCTGGGCTGGGGGTTGCCCATTAGATTATTATTAGAACAGCTTGAAATAAGAGATGTACGGTTGGCCATGGCTGCAGTTTCCTTGGTTGTAGCAATATGGGCCATTTACTCGTTACAAATTGGCTTAAGGAAAAAGCCTGAGGTAAAATATACACAAATAGATTCCACAGAACATGGGCAAATACATATTACCATGGAAGCAATAGAAAACTTTGTTACACGAGCAGCTGGTACAATTAAAGAAGTAAAAGAAGTAAAGCCGCGCATTAAAATACTCCCTGAAGGAATGGCTTTATTACTTAAAATAACAATAATCCCAGATACTAACGTTCCCAATGTAACCAGGGATATTCAGGAAAAGGTGTCACATTATCTTAAAGAATATGGCGGTATTGAAGTTTTTGATGTGGAAGTAGTAGTTGATAAGATAGCCCAGCCAGTTAGAAGTAGGGTAGATTAAGAGGTGTCAGTTATGGACTGGAGCAAAATTGTTGTAGATGTTTTAACTTTTCATAGGGGTAAACTAATTGGAGCTACAATAGGTCTGGTATTTGGCTTGTTTACCATCCTATTCGGATTCTGGAAGGCATTCTTTCTTGGCATCTGTATTTTTGTAGGATACTTTTTAGGTCGCAGAATAGATGAGAACAAAGATTTTAAGGCGCTAATAAAAAAGCTTTGGAGCGATTCATAGCAAAGGCCAATTAAAGGAGGACGTTGTTTTGAGCAGAAAGGCTGCCAGGGAAAAGGCCATGCAGGCCCTTTTCCAAATAGAGCTAACAAAGGTTGATCCAGAGGAAGCAATTAAAAATGTTGTAGGAGAATCTGAACTTGATGAGCAAAGCAAGGCCTTTGCCCGCAGTTTAATTATAGGAACCCTAGAAAAGCTTGATGTAATAGATAAGAAAATTAGAGAAAATGCACATAAATGGCAACTTGAACGTATAGGAAACGTTGAAAAGACGGCCTTAAGGATAGCGGTTTATGAGGTGCTATATGTTGAGGATGTACCAAATGCAGTAGCAATAAATGAAGCAATTAACCTGGTTAAGGTTTTCAGCACAGAAAAAGCAGCTCCCTTTGTCAATGGTATTTTAGACAAAATAGCTAATGAAAATAGAGGGTGACAATTTGTTTTTAGGTTTAGACACGAGCTGTTATACTACTTCAGCAGCTGTAGTTGACAAGGATGAAGGTTTGATATGGAATAAAAGCAAGCTATTGCTTGTACCAGAAGGGGAAAAAGGGCTTCCACAATCTGAAGCACTGTTTAACCATTTAAAAAGGCTGCCCCAGTTATTACAAGATACTGGTCAGCTTTTTTGTTATTCCCAGATACAGGCCGTATGTGCAAGCACCAGACCACGACCCCAGGAAAATTCATATATGCCGGTATTTACAGTTTCTGAAAACATTGGCAGGATTCTAGCAACATCCCTTGGAGTTCCCTTCATTGAAACCAGCCATCAAGAAAATCATTTGAGGGCAGGTGTTTGGTCCGGGAAAATACCATGTAAAGAATTCCTGGCACTCCATGTGTCAGGAGGTACCTCTGAGCTGTTAAAGGTATGTTGGCAAAAGGGACGTCCCTTTAAGATAAACCTGCTTGGGGGAACTATTGATCTCCACGCAGGTCAATTCATAGACAGGGTGGGTGTAAGCCTAAACTTACCCTTTCCTGCTGGTCCACATATGGAAAGAATTGGACGTGATAGTGATAAGCTTTTGGAAATACCGTCATGGGTAAGGGAGTACTCCATTAGTTTTTCAGGTCCAGAGGCTGCAGCACAACGATTAATTGCTGCAAAGGAAAGCCCAGCAAATATAGCCAGGGCAGTTGAGAACTGCATAGCTAAGACTCTAGAGAAACTATTGCTTAATGCCATGGGTAAAGAAAAATTCACTAATATCTTACTTGTAGGTGGCGTCTGTGCAAATACATACATCAAAAAAAGATTAAAAAATCGTTTAGAGCATCAGGCTGTAGGAGCCAAGCTGTATTTTGCTGCTCCGGAATACAGCAGTGATAATGCAGTTGGAACAGCCTTAATTGGAAAAGACATGCACATTTAGTAAAATACCCGCTGGATTGAAATACTGACTTCATAGTTTCCTTAAAATATGCTATAATTATTTTCGTATTGTGTGCTTGGGGCATATTGAGGAAAAAGCGCAAAATTTGTGATAATTTAGGATGTGGGAATTAACTCCTAATTAAAATTTCTAGAAGTAAAGGGGAATGCATTATGGCTATTGAAAAGGTCACATTTGATGTTAAATTAGATGATGATCAAATGCTGCAAAAGGTTGAGGAGATTGTCACCAGATTTGAAACAAAGCGTGGTGCCGCAATTCCAATTCTCCAAAGTATCCAAACAGAATTTGGATATGTACCAAAACCATCATTAAAAAAGGTTTCATCGCTTACAGGGATCCCAGCCAGTGATCTCTTTAGTATTGTAACCTTCTATGCCCAGTTTAGACTGCAGCCCATTGGAGATAATCTTATTCAAGTTTGTCATGGGACAGCCTGCCACCTGGCTGGAGCTGAGGAAATCACAGGTGCTCTTTTAAGAGCTGCTAAAATCCAAGAAGGTAATACTAGTCCTGACAGAAAGTTTACCATTGAAAAGGTTGCTTGTTTAGGGTGCTGCAGTCTTGCTCCTGTTTTAACAATAAACGGTGAAACCTTTGGTAAGCTTACTCCAGAATCAGCGGTTCGTTTGTTAAAGAAAATCTAGTTGGTTCTACTAACAATTAGTGGAAATAATGAAAATCCCACTAACTGAAGTTTCACTTTATGGGGGAGGCGAATTACTTATGAAAAATACTGTAAATGTTGGAATTGCCAGCTGCGGTATTGCTGCTGGTGCCCAAAAGGTATATGACTACCTTAATGCAAACCTGCCTGATGACAATTCCAAAGTTCATAAAGTAGGCTGTATCGGCATGTGCTTCAATGAACCTTTAGTTGAGGTTACCAACGAAAAGGGTTCATTCCTATATGGAAATATAGACGAGAAAAAGGCTCAACGTATTATAGATGAACATTTAAAGGGTGGACAGCCAATAAGTGAATGGTTGGTATATTCCTCTGTTGAAACAATTGGAGATGGTGACTATATATCCAAGCAAACAAGAATTCTCCTTAAAAATAGTGGTGCAATAAATCCTGAAAGCATTGACAGCTACCTTTCAGTTGGCGGTTACCAGGGGTTTCATAAAGCGGTTACTTCAATGACACCAGAAGAAGTAATTGAAGAAATAGAAAGGTCTGGTCTAAGAGGCCGTGGTGGAGCAGGCTTTCCCACTTACCTTAAATGGAAGTTTACCCGTCAAACTGACAGCTTTCCAAAATATGTTGTATGTAATGCAGATGAGGGAGATCCAGGTGCATTTATGGATAGAAGCATTCTAGAAAGTGATCCCCACAGCGTTCTAGAAGGAATGGCAATAGCTGCCTATGCAATTGGTGCGTCTCAGGGCTACATCTATATCCGTGCAGAGTATCCACTAGCGGTGAAAAGACTGCTAATGGCTATAGAACAGGCTGAAGAAAAAGGCTATCTTGGTAAGAATATTCAGGGCTCAGGCTTTGACTTTACAATTGAAATTCGTGAAGGTGCAGGTGCCTTTGTTTGTGGTGAAGAAACTGCGTTAATAGCCAGTATTGAAGGTCACAGGGGTATGCCAAAATTCAAGCCGCCCTTCCCAGCTCAAAAGGGATTATGGGATCAGCCCACGGCCATTAACAATGTGGAGACCCTTGCCAATGTGAGCAGAATTTTATATGAGGGAGCAGAAGCATACAGCCAGTGTGGAACAGATAAGAGCAAGGGTACCAAGGTTTTTGCTCTTGCAGGAAAGATTAAGAGAGGTGGATTAATTGAAGTACCCATGGGTATTACAATTAATGATATAGTTTTTGATATTGGTGGAGGCATTTCCTCTGGAAAGCCATTTAAAGCAGTACAGACAGGAGGTCCATCTGGTGGATGTATTCCAGCGAGCATGGGTGATACACCTGTAGATTACGAATCATTACAGCAAATTGGTGCAATCATGGGTTCAGGTGGACTTCTGGTTATGGATGAGGATACTTGTATGGTTGACGTTGCTCGTTTCTTCCTGGAGTTTACTACAGAGGAATCCTGTGGTAAGTGTACCTTTTGTAGAATTGGTACAAAGCACATGCTTGACATCCTTAATAGGATTACAGAAGGTAGGGGAAAACCTGAAGATCTTGAGCAGCTGGAAAAGCTGGGACACAATATTATCAAGGGCTCACTTTGTGGTTTAGGCCAGACTGCTCCAAATCCGGTTCTGACCACACTAAAGTATTTTAGAGATGAGTATGAAGCCCACGTTAATGAAAAGAGATGTCCTGCGAGAAAGTGTAAAGAGCTTATTGCCTTTAGAGTTATAGAGGAGAAATGTACGGGATGTACTTTATGTAAGAAACAGTGTCCAGTGGAGGCCATTTCTGGCGAAAGAAAAGAGGCTCATGTGATAGATACAGATAAGTGTATTGCTTGTCGTTTATGTTATTCTGCCTGTAAGTTTGATGCAATTGAGATTTATTCAGATGGAATTAAGGCTAATGACTGGGTTGAGGGGAGGGAGTAAACATGGAACAAGTTAGATTACAGATAGATGGTAAAGAGGTTGTTGTAGAAAAGGGAGTTACCATTATTGAGGCAGCAAGGCAGGCCGGAATTGATATTCCAAGCTTGTGCCATGATCCAAGGTTGGAACCCTTTGGTGCTTGTCGTCTATGCTTTGTAAATGTAAAAGATGCTCCAAAGGCGGTAACTGCCTGTTCCACTACAGCTGCTGATGGAATGGTGGTTACAACTGAAGATGAAATATTAGCTGACATTAGAAAGAGTGCATTGGAACTGCTTCTTTCCAATCACCATGGAGACTGTATAGCACCATGTCAGGCAGCTTGTCCAGCCAGCATTGACATTCAAGGGTATATTGCGTATATAGCAGATGGACAGCATTTAGAGGCTGCCAAGCTAATTAAAGATAAACTACCTTTTGCTTCTGCTGTAGGCCGTGTTTGTCCTAGATTTTGTGAAGCTGCTTGTAGAAGACAAATAGTAGATGAACCAGTAGCAATTTGTACCCTAAAGGGTTATGCCGGAGATCAAGATCTAGCTTCTGATGTGCCTTTTACTCCAGAAGTAAAACCTGAAACAGGCAAGAGGGTAGCAGTAATTGGTGGTGGACCAGCTGGCTTAACAGCAGCATACTATATTGGACAAGCAGGTCATAAGGTGACCATTTTTGAGGGAGAAGAAAAATTAGGAGGCATGCTTCGCTATGGTATTCCTGAATACAGGCTTCCAAAGAAGCATTTAGATAGAGAAATTGACCAGATAATCAAGATTGGCATTGACGTTAAATACAACGTTAGAATGGGCAAGGACTTTACTGTTAAGTCTCTAAAAGAAGATGGTTTCGATGCCATTTTCATAGCCATTGGCTGCTGGGAAAATACAGCAGTTGATCTCCCGGGTAAAGACTTACCAGGAGTATACTCAGGAATTGGCATGTTAAGAGAAGTTATTTATGGCAACAAGGTTGAACTTGGTGAAAAGGTAGCCATCATGGGTGGTGGAAACACAGCCATGGATGCTGCTAGAACAGCAGTTAGATTAGGGGCCAAGGAAGTTACTGTTATTTATAGAAGAACTGAAAAGGAAATGCCTGCTGACCCAAGAGAGGTTAAGGACGCCAGGGAAGAAGGAGTTAAATTCCAATTCCTTACCAACCCAACAAAAATCATAGGTACAGACAGAATCGCTGCTGTAGAGTGTGTTGAAATGGTATTGGGTGAACCAGATGCTAGCGGCAGACGTCGTCCAATTGTTAAGGAAAACTCAGAATTTCAGATACCAGTTGATTCACTGATTCTGGCTATTGGTCAAATAGTAGATCTTTCATCCTTAAAGGGTAGTGAAGAGATCGATCTGGATAAATGGAATTGTATAGGTTCAAGGGAAACAACCATGGTAACATCTGTAGAAGGTGTTTTCACTGCAGGTGACTGTGCAATGGGTGCAAGAACTGTGGTTGAGGCAGTTGGTCAGGCCAGGAAGGCTGCTGTATCTGTAATACAATATCTGGCTGGTCAGGAAATTGTTCCAGAAGTTGTAGAATATAATCATACCAAGGGTAAGCTGGAGGAAGTAAACCCTGAGGAATTTAAAGATGTAGTAAGAAAAGAAAGGGTTAAGCAGAATCACCTTGCTCCTGAGGATAGAAGGGATAATTTCAAGGAGGTTGAAATACCCTTTACAGAGGAAATGGCAATGAAGGAAGCACAGCGCTGCCTTTCCTGTGGATGTCAGGATGCATTTGGATGTCGTTTAAGAGATTTATCAACTAGATATAGTATTGCTGAAGAAGACATTATGAAGCTGGGCTACACCCATCCAATCATTGATGATCACAGCTATATTCAGAGAGATAACAACAAGTGTGTCCTTTGTGGCAACTGTGTGAGAATTTGTAAAGAGGTTCAAGGGGCAAGTGCCCTGGGCTTTATCGCAAGGGGATTGGAAACTGTTGTTAAACCAACTCTAGACGAGCCCCTGGCAGACTCACCATGTGAATCCTGTGGTCAATGTGTGTCCACCTGTCCAACAGGCGCATTAGTTGCCAAGGCTGCTCTTCCCAAGCCAGGACCATGGCGCACTGAAAAGATTCATACTATCTGCCCACACTGTTCTATTGGATGTAATATGACAGTTCACATGGCAGGTAATAAGCTGGTGGAAGTAACTGCAGTTGATTCTGAAATAAATAAAGGTAACCTTTGTGTGAAAGGCTCCTTTGAATTCAGTCCAAAATATGCTGGTGGACGCATTGCTGCTCCAATGCTGGTTAATGGTGCTGGGCTTGAAGAAGCTTCCTGGGATGCTTCCCTTGAAGCAGCGGTTTCAGGACTACAAAATGTGCTAAAAACTAGTGGACCCGACAGTGTTGCCGTACTTGTGTCACCAAAGCAAACTAACGAAACCGCATACATGTCAGCACAACTGGCCGGAAGTGCATTAGGAACCAATAATTTTGATGTAATAGGACAGGCTGCACCTGAATTAACATCATATATAACTGCTAGTGGAGCTGTATCCTTTGATAAAATGGAAGCTAGCGATCTGGTAGTTCTATTTAACGCAGATGTTGCTGAAAAATATCCTGTTATAGCTCAAAGAATTAGAAAAGCTGTAGCCAAGAGCACCTCTCTGGTAATTGTTTCTGACAAGGAAACCAAGCTGGATAGAAAGGCTTCAGGCAGGTTGACACTAGATGGCATTAAGGATTTAGAAGCTTTAGAACAATTTGCTTCGGCACAGAGTGTATTTATTATATGTGATAGTCAAAATGTCACAATAGACCAGTTAAATTCCTTGAGTGAATTATCTAAAGGAAAGAACGCTTCAATTTCAATTCTTGAGCCGGCTTGCAATTACAGAGGTATAAGAATTGTTGGGGCTCACCAGGCAGCTGATAACAAGGGACTAAGCTATGATCGCATTGTAAAAGGTCTTCAGAATGGAGCAATAAAAGGTCTTGTAGTTGTTGCAGATGAGGATGGAGTAGATCCACAGCTTCTTGCAAATACTCATGTATTTACAGTGGTTATCACACCTGTTGTACAGGATGAGCTTGCAAATGCCAAGGTGGTTCTACCTGGTACAGCCTTTGTTGAGACAAGGGGCAGCTACATTAACTCAGAAGGCAAACAGCAGATAGCAGCTAATGCTTTAATGCCTCTAGCTGGCAGGGAAGTATGGAGCATTCTTTCTGACCTGAGCTCAATGATTACAGGTGAAGCTTCAGTAGAGTATGATAAACTTACTCATGAAGTTAATGCCCTTTTTTAAAACTAATATTGCATGAATTACTGGGTACTGATAAACTTTAAATACTTTTATCAGTACCCAATTACTATTAATTTGATACATATTCATATTCTATGGCAAGGAGCATGATTGTGTGGTTAGGAACCAAAAGGTTTTAACAGTAACCCAATTAACTGAATATCTAAAAAATATCATTGAAACAGATGCTCGTCTCTCTAACCTATGGTTAAGAGGTGAAGTTTCTAACGCTACTAAGCCTTCCTCAGGCCATTTATATTTAACATTAAAGGATGAAGAATGTACCTTAAAAGCAGTAATGTTCAGATCTGATTATACCAAGCTTCTGTTTAAAGTGGAAAATGGTTTGGAAGTTGTTGTAAGGGGAAGAATAGCCATCTATCAAAAGGGCGGCATCTATCAATTATACATACAGGAAATGTTTCCCCAGGGTATTGGCAGTCTGGAGCTTGCTTTTCAGCAGCTAAAGGAAGCGCTTGCCAATAAAGGCTATTTTGATCCTGCATCTAAAAAGCCCATACCAAAAATGCCTCATAGAATCGGCATAGTAACCTCACCAACAGGATCAGTAATTAGAGATTTTTTAAAAGTGGTTCGTAGAAGATTTCCTGCAGTAGATATATTTTTAATACCCACCACAGTTCAGGGTGAAGAGGCTCCTCCACAAATAACAAGAGCCATCAAAATCTTCAATGAGGAATTTCCTGTAGATGTGATAGTTCTTGCCAGGGGTGGGGGCTCTCTTGAAGAATTATGGGCCTTTAATACTGAGGAGGTAGCCAGGGCTATTTTTGCTTCCAAGATTCCCATTGTATCAGCTGTAGGCCATGAGACTGATTTTACCATTGCCGATTGGGTAGCTGACTTGAGGGCTGCAACGCCTTCAGTAGCTGGGGAGCTTGTAGTGTTATCTTTAGAGGAGTTAAAGAACAGGCTTAATAAGCTTGAAAGACATTTATATCAATCTGCTAACAGCATGATCAAGCACCATCTAGAAAAGCTAAATGGCATAGAAAAAAGACTCCACTTGGCTGGTCAAGGTTTAATATTAAAAAAGGAAAACCAGTTGGCCAAGCTAGCTGTTCAACTGGATGCCTTAAGTCCTCTTAAGGTTTTGCAAAGAGGATATTCTGTGTGCCAGGATGTTAAAGGGCAGACTGTCCTTTGCAGCAGTCAGGTAGATGTGGGGGACCAGGTTACTATCATTCTAAAGAAGGGCTCTCTTGGATGTGCAGTAAGCTCCAAAATAGACTAACCAAGGTTAATTTGTGAAAGGGTGATATTATCATGACCCAGGCATTTGAAAATGATATGAAAAGGTTAGAGGAAATAGTTAATCTCCTAAATAGTGATAAAATATCTCTGCATGAGGGCCTGGAGCTTTTAGAGGAG
This sequence comes from Desulfitibacter alkalitolerans DSM 16504, assembly GCF_000620305.1. Lineage (NCBI taxonomy): Bacteria > Bacillati > Bacillota > Clostridia > Neomoorellales > Desulfitibacteraceae > Desulfitibacter > Desulfitibacter alkalitolerans. Next base: position 98,134 of record NZ_KK211105.1, read on the forward strand.
GGTGTAGGCCTTGTAAAGAAGTGTAATGGACAGCTTGAAAAGGGCAAAGGCAAGCTGCAGATGCTTCTTGAAGGGGATAAGGGTGTTGCTGTTTGGGATGCATGTGAATTGGAAGGTGACATGTAATGAATTTTGACCTAAAAACTTATTTACAAGAAAAACAAGATTTGGTGAATGAAAATCTGGAAAAATACCTTCCAGTTGAAGGAGACTATCCTATTGAAATTGTTGAGGCAATGCGATACAGTCTCCTTGCTGGGGGCAAAAGGCTTAGACCAATTTTAACCATTGCTGCCTGCGAAACCGTTGGAGGAATGGCCCTGGATGCCATGAAGGTAGCCTGCGCCATGGAATGTATTCACACCTACTCTCTTATTCATGATGATCTTCCGGCAATGGACGATGATGATTATCGTAGAGGGATGCTTACCTGTCATAAGGTTTATGGTGAAGCAATGGCAATTCTTGCTGGAGATGGCTTATTAACATATGCATTTGAATTATTAGCTGATTCTGATAAAAGTAATGATTTAAATATTAACAGTAAATTAATTATGATAATAAAAGAAATAGCAATGGCTGCAGGTGTTAAAGGCATGATAGCAGGTCAGGTAGCTGATATGCTGTCAGAAAAAGCTCAAAGGGAAAAATCTACTGAGCTGTTAGATTATATCCATAAAAACAAGACTGCCGCCTTATTTAAAGCATCTATCAAAAGCGGTGCTCTAATAGCTGGCGCCAATGACACAGAATTGACAGCATTAGACTCATATGCCCATCATTTCGGTTTGGCCTTTCAGATAACTGATGATATACTTGATATTGAAGGTAGCTCTGGTGAGTTGGGTAAACCTGTTGGAAGTGACGAGAGAAATCAAAAGCTCACCTACCCATCACTATATGGTTTGGAAAAATCAAAGCAAATGGCTTTTGATAATGTAAATGCAGCTGTAAACAGCTTAAATATTTTTGGTAGTAAGGCTATTCCATTAATATCGTTAGCACAATATGTATTAACTAGGAGAAAGTAGTATTGCATTTATTTGAGACGTATGTTATAATTCTTCTCTAATTGAACTGATAGATGGAGCAGTATCCTAGTCGGGATCCATTTTCTTGAAGACGGGCCTAAAAATCCGTCAAGGGCACATCGATGAAGTTCCTGGTGCTGGCTGCTGACGCCCAGTTGGGGGTTGGTGCTGGGAGTTAAGGGGGCGGGGCGATCTGCAATGGCATGTAGGCGTTGACCCTACCCCCGCGGAGACCCAAGTACGTGGTTTTTGCTCACCGGGCAAAAGGTACGGCTTGGGATAGAAACCTGTATCTTGGTACGTAAGTGCTAGGTGCAGTGTAGCCTGCCTTGAGCGGTGCTAGTGGGATGTAGCACATAGTATTGTATGCTAAAGGGCCCTTTAGTATACAATATGTTACAGAAGCTTCAACCGCAAAAGAGGATAAAGATTATTGGAACCGTCGAAGAAAATTCCTAGGCTGTTCATCTTTTTAGATGAGATTGATCAAGGATTAAAGTGCGTACTAAGTGGCAATCTAGCACTATCTACGGCAACGAGGTAGAACAGTTCTTAAAGGGAAACCGCTAAAGTGGCAACGCTTAGTGAACTGTTGGGAAAACCAGCTGGACCTAAGACGCAACATTTACTTGATTGATTTCCATCTATCAGTACAGGTTAGTTATAATTTAGGAGGAAGTATTATATTGGCTAAATCCACAAATAATATACATAATGCTCTCAGACACGGTTTCATAATTGGTGCAGGAGCTTTTTTTTTAGCAATTTTAGCTAGCCTAGCTGCAAAGATACTATTAGATAATATAGCATCATTAATTATATCATTAATATTATTGTTAATAATTATACTTATCGGCATTATTTTTGATATTGTAGGAGTTGCAGTTGCAGCAGCAGACGAATCACCCCTACATGCTAAATGTGCAAAAAGGCTTTATGGTGCAGGATATTCTATTAAGCTAGTTCGTAATGCAGCCAAAGTAGCAAGCTTTTGCAATGATGTTGTTGGTGACATTTGTGGTACTCTCAGCGGAGCTGTTGGAGCAATAATTGTCCTGAGAATTTTACTTCATGCACCTACAATCAACGAGGTTATAGTAAGTATTTTAATGACAAGCTTGATAGCTGCATTCACCGTGGCAGGAAAGGCCTTTGGCAAATATTATGCAATTCGCAGGGCCACGGATATTATTTTCCATACAGGTAAGATACTTGAATGGATGGAAAGAAATCTACATATCAGAATTTTAAATGGAAACAAAAAGGGGAGGCTTAAATGATAATAGAAAAAATTTCTGAGCCGCAGGACCTAAAGAAGCTATCCATTGCGGAATTAGAAAAGTTAGCCGTTGAAATTCGTGCTATGCTTCTGGATACAGTATCTAAAACTGGTGGACACCTTGCGCCTAGCTTGGGTGTAGTGGAATTAACCCTGGCTTTACACTCAGTATACAACTCACCCTACGATAAAATAATCTGGGATGTAGGTCATCAATCCTATGTACACAAAATCATTTGTGGGCGATACGAAAGATTTCATACATTAAGACAATATGGTGGCATTAGCGGCTTCCCCAAAAGGGAGGAATCTGTTCATGACCACTTCAATACAGGCCACAGCTCAACGTCTATTTCTGCTGCTTTAGGAATGGCATTGGCTAGAGATTTAAGACAACAAAAGAATTCTGTGGTGGCTGTCATTGGCGATGGAGCATTGACTGGCGGCATGGCCTTTGAGGCTTTAAACTATGCTGGGGATTTACAGGTAGATCTTACAGTTATTCTTAATGACAACAAAATGTCTATTGCTGGCAATGTTGGAGCCATGTCCAGTTATCTATCCAGACTTCGTACAGATCCAAAGTATTCAAAGGGCAAAGAAGAGCTGGAAGCCATATTAAAGCGCCTTCCAAAAATTGGCACTACTGTAGTGCGTTTAGCAGATAGACTAAAGGATGCATTTAAATACCTTGTGGTACCAGGAATGCTTTTTGAGGAGTTGGGTTATACATACCTGGGACCAGTAGATGGTCATAATATTCAATTAGTTCAACAGATACTCAAAAATGCCAAAACAACAAAGGGACCTGTATTAGTACATGTTATAACCACAAAAGGTAAAGGTTATGAGCCAGCAGAAACAAATCCTAATGCTTTTCATGGGACAGGCCCATTTGATTTAAAGGCGGGTAAATCTCAAAAGGCAGATGCAGTTCCCAGCTATACTGAGGTATTTGGTAAAACCCTTGTAGATTTGGCTAAAAAGAATAAAAGCATCCTGGCTATTACTGCAGCCATGCCAGATGGTACAGGCCTAAACTATTTTGCCAGGGAGTTTCCTTCAAGATACTTTGATGTTGGTATAGCAGAGCAAAATGCTGTTACAATGGCCGCTGGTCTGGCTGCAGAAGGTTTTGTTCCAGTAGTGGCTGTTTACTCTACCTTTTTACAAAGAGCTTATGACCAGATAGTTCATGATGTTTGTCTTCAGAAATTACCTGTGATTTTTGCCATTGATCGTGCCGGACTGGTTGGTGAGGACGGAGAGACCCACCATGGTTTATTTGATATCTCTTATCTAAGAAGCATACCCAACCTTCTCTATATGGCCCCCAAGGATGAAGCGGAATTACAGCAAATGCTTCAGACTGCTGTTAATAGCAACAGACCTGCTGCTATTCGTTATCCAAGGGGTGCTGGAATAGGAGTGCCTCTTTTTAAAGAAGATATTCCCCCATTAGAAATAGGCCAGGGTGAAGTCCTTTTAACTGGAAAACACCTTACTATAGCTGCAGTTGGACCACATGTCTATACTGCATTAACTGCTGCGGATTTGTTACAAAAGCAGGGCCTGAGTTGTTCAGTAATTAACCCAAGATTCATTAAACCTCTTGACTTTAATCTTATTTTAGATTCCATAAAGCAAACAAAAAGGTTAATTACTATTGAGGAAAACTATGTGGCAGGCGGCTTTGGATCCTCTATAGTTGAATTACTTGCTGAATATGGTATTAATGGTGTTGAGATTAGAAATATTGGTGTAAAGGACAACTTTGTAACCCATGGCTCAGTACAAATATTAAGACAGCAGTTAGGCCTGACCCCTGAAGGAATTGTTCAAGCAGCAGCCTCAATGGTTGGGTTAAAGGTTGCTAACAGGTAGAAGCAATGACCAGGGAACGTTTAGATGTGCTTGTAGTTAACAGAAACTTATTTGAAAGCAGGGAACAGGCCCAAAGGTCCATCATGGCCGGGGAAATTCTTGTAAATGATATTAGAATAACCAAGCCTGGCACAAAGGTTAATGATGATGCAGTCATAAGGTATACGGGAAAAGGACTGCCTTATGTAAGCAGAGGGGGCCTGAAGCTTAAAAGGGCAATAGACGCCTTTTCCATAGACTTTAATGAAAAGATAGTATTAGATGTTGGAGCCTCTACTGGTGGATTTACTGACTGCGCCCTTAAACACGGGGCCAAGAAAGTATATTCAGTAGATGTTGGATATGGACAGCTTGCCTGGAGCCTGCGCAGCGATCCAAGGGTTGTTGTTATGGAAAGAACAAATGCCAGGGAACTTAAACCTGATATGTTTTATGAAAAGCTAGATATTATCACCATGGATGTTTCCTTTATATCAATAACCAAGATACTGCCCCAGCTGCCAGCCTTAATAAATGAATGTGGAATAATAATTACACTCATCAAGCCCCAATTTGAGGCTGGTAAAGAAAATGTGGGCAAAAGGGGTGTTGTTAAGGATGTAAACATACATATGGCTGTTATTAAAAATGTTATAAAAGAGGCAGAAAAATCAGGCCTATATGCAAATAAACTAGACCATTCCCCTATAAAGGGTCCTGAGGGAAATATAGAATTTTTGCTCTTGTTGGACACTAAGGGCAAGGTGGAAATTGATGAAAAAATAATCTACGAGACTGTTGAGGCAAGTCAGCAGATTAACTAGGCTTTAAAAGTGCTCTAAAGAGCACTTTTTCTATTATTTAAAAAGGAAAACTTATACAATCTGTTGAATAAAGTATCAGAGGTGGTAAGGCGTGTCTTTTTATGATCTAGGATTTTTAATTTTGATAATTAGTGCATATTTGTTTTATAATAGTTTTAAAAAGTATAAGCATAATAGACAGCTGGAGATGTCCGCATCCCTGGGAAAAAAAGAGCAGGATCTTTTAGAAAGCATTCTAGAAAAAGGCTATAAGATTAAGGAAGTATATCCAGAGGTTTCTGGAAGTGTTGATGAAGACTATAAAACCTATTCAGAACATTTCAGATATCCCTTTATAATTTCTAAAAATAAGAGAGATTATTTAGTTAAAGTTAGAAAGGATAAGGAATCCATTCGTTTGTCCAGCAGTAGATATCGCAGGAGTCTTATTACAGAATGCTCTATTTTTAATGTCCAGGGAATTGTGATTGCAGATTTGACTGGTAAGCTTAGAGAGTTTAATATTACAATACCAAGAAAAAATACCATGCCATGGACTATATTAATAATCATAACAGCCTTCATTTCAGGTTTTTATATAGCATATAAGTTTTTTTAAATATATTTCATAAGGGGTTATTCAATGAAAAAAATAGGTTTTATAGTTAATATGAGAAAAGAATCAGCATCTGCCATTGCACAGCAGGTAATTAATTGGCTTATAGAGAATGATATGGAAGTTTATTTAACTAACGAAACTGCAAATAAATTATCATTTTTTAATCACGGGGTTAAGACAGATGACTTGTTTTCCATGTCTGACTGTATTCTGGTACTTGGTGGAGATGGCACACTTTTAAATACTGCCAGATTTGCAGCCGGCAAAAACATACCCCTTCTTGGAATTAACCTGGGTCAGTTAGGATTTCTTACTGAGCTAGAGGTTGATAAGCTTATATATGGACTAGAGGAATTAAAAACTGGCCATTTTCATATTGAAGAAAGAATGATGCTGGAAGCCTATGTATATAGAAATGGGAAGATAGTTGGAAATTTTCATGCATTAAATGATATAGTCATAACCAAGGGTGCTTTTGCTAGAATGATTGAAATGAAAACTTATATTGACAATGAGTTTTTAACCACATATCCGGCAGATGGACTTATTATTTCCTCGCCAACTGGTTCAACTGCCTATTCATTATCGGCTGGAGGACCCATTGTTTCACCTGATCTTGATGTTATAATCATTACACCTATCTGCCCTCATACCCTGTATGCAAGACCAGTTGTAATATCCCATAATCAAAATGTAAGGGTAGTTCTGGTTTCTGATACTGGTGAGGTAATGCTTACTGTAGATGGCCAGGACGGCTTTCTTCTAAAAGCGAAGGACGAAATTATTGTAAAGAAGTCCAATCTGACAACAAAGCTCATTAAACTGCGCAATAGGTCCTTTTATGACATTCTGAGAGAAAAATTAAAGGACGGGAGTAAAAATCGTGTCTGATATTTTTGCCAGGGCAACATCTATAAATCATGATTTTATCAGCAGGTTAATTACTCCCGGTGATAAGGCTGTGGATGCAACTGTTGGAAACGGGCATGATACCATATTCCTGGCTAATTTAGTAGGTGATACTGGCAAGGTCTACGGATTTGATATACAGGATATGGCTATTGAAAGGACAAAAAATCTACTTTCGGCACATAACCTATCTAATCGGGTATTACTTATTGCTGATGGTCATGAAAATATTGATAAATATATACAGCATCCTGTAAAGGTAATTATGTTTAACCTGGGTTATCTGCCTGGTGGAGATCATGGGATTATAACCAGGGAGGAAACTACAATAGCTGCTCTCAAAAAGTCCCTTTCTCTACTGACACCACATGGTGTTCTATCAGTAGTTGTATACTCTAGACATCATGGAGGAGAAAGGGAAAAGCAAGCAGTTGAGAGCTTTTTCGAAAGCATCCCAAAAACTGAATTCCATGTGGTGAAAATAAACCACTTAAATAGATTAAGTAGTTCTCCCTATATTATTATAGCTCAAAGAAATGATTAATCAGGAGAAAGGAGAGAAGGGACAAGCCTTTAATAAGGTGTGTCTGTGAATTATGAAAAATTTAAGACAACGAAAAATATTAGATTTAATTAAAGAACATGACGTGGAAACCCAAGAGGATTTAGTTAATAAGCTCAGAGAAAATGGTTTTGATGTAACTCAAGCCACAGTATCTAGAGATATTAAAGAACTAAGTTTAATAAAAATTGCCACAGATAAAAATACCTACAAGTATTTTGTTGCTTCTGAACCAAGGCATAACTTGAATGAGAATAGGCTTAGTAAGCTTTTAAAGGATTCAGCAACAAGTATTGATTACAGCGATAACCTTATAGTTATCAAAACCCTGCCTGGAGTTGCAAATGCCATTGCATCCTGCATAGATCATATCCAATGGCCTGAAATAATTGGCACCATTGCTGGTGACGACACGCTTCTCCTGATTGTTAAACCAAGGGAGGCCGTGGAAAAATATTTAAATATGCTTGATAAGCTCTTGGAATGAGGTGAAACACCATGCTGCAGGAAATACACATTGAAAATTTTGCTTTAATTGAGGAAGTAACCATAGAATTTGAAAAGGGTTTTAATGTATTGTCAGGAGAAACTGGAGCAGGCAAATCTATTCTTATAGATGCAGTTGGCCTACTACTAGGTGATAGAGCTTCAAGTGATTATGTGAGAACAGGATGTGAGAAGGCAATCATCCAGGGAGTATTCACCTTTTCTCCCACTGAAAGTCTAACATACAATACCATTCTTCAGGATCTTGGCATAACCCCAGAAGAAGATGGTACCATCATTCTTACTAGAGAAATTAGCGATACCGGCAAAAATGCATGCCGTATTAATGGGCGAACTGTTACCCTATCATGCTTTCAAAATCTTAGTCCTTTGCTGGTTGAAATTCACGGACAAAATACTACCCAACAGTTAATCTCTGTATCCAAGCAGGCTGAGCTCCTTGACAGGCTTGGAGGAGCCAGACTACAGACTCTGCGCAATGATATAAATGATAAATATAAAAAAATTAGCCAGTATGAAAGGGAAATAAAGAGACTAAAGGAAATAGTCACACTTGGACTTCGTGAAAGGGATTTTCTTCAGCATCAAATAGAGGAAATAATCCAGGCCAGTCTATTGCCTGGTGAAGAGGAGAGTTTAGAAAAGGAACTCAAGATCCTGGGAAGCTCCCAAGAACTTCAGGCTGCTTGTGAGGAGGCTAATTCCCTGCTTTTATCAGGAGAGGGTACAGCTGTTAGCGCTTATGATTTAATAGGTAGAGTGGTAGATAGGTTTCGAAATCTTCAGGGTTTAAATCAAGAACTGGACAATTCCATTTCAGAACTAGAAAATGCCATGTGCCAGGTACAGGAACTGGCTCATAATTTTAAAAGCTATCCACAAGATATGGATTATGATCCATATAAAATGCAGGAAATAGAGGATAGACTTGCTTTAATCAGCAAGCTAAAAAGAAAGTATGGAAATAATATTGAAGACATTATTAGTTTAAAAGACAAACTCACATCTGAGCTATATGAGATAGAAAATGCAGAAGATATGCTTAAAGCCAATGAGAACAAATATAATGAAATATCCAGGGAATATGACGCCCTTGCACAAAAAATTCACTCTGTAAGAAGACAGGTGGCTGATGAATTAGAGGTAAAAATCATGAAGGCATTAAATGATCTGGTAATGCCTAATGTAAAATTCAAAATTTCAATTGATTTATTAAAGGATAGGGGACCCTTTGGCAGGGATAAAATTGAATTCCTTATTTCCCCAAATCCAGGTGAGCCCCTTAAACCTCTAGCAAAAATAGCTTCTGGAGGGGAAATTGCCAGAATCATGTTATCACTTAAAAGTATTCTGGCAGAAGTGGATAATGTTCCTGTTTTAATTTTTGACGAAATTGATTCCGGAATTGGAGGTCTTGTATTAAAGCCTGTGGCAGAAAAGCTCTCTGAGACCAGTAAATTCTGCCAGGTGATTTGTGTTACTCATTCTCCCCAAATAGCAGCCCATGCAAATTCCCATTATTTAATTCAAAAACATAGTGAAAACAATAAAACTTTGACAAAAGTATCCAAGCTAAAAACAGAAGAAGAAAGAATAGAAGAATTGTCCAGAATGTTGGGAGCAACTTCCAAGGCCAAAGAACATGCTTTAGAATTGAGAAAACAAAACTAAAAGTGCAGTTAATATTAACTGTACTTTTTTATATTTACTTGGATAGTGAGTATTGCCAGGATATTAAAATCTTCTGCAGCCACACTAGATATAAAGATAAATAATTTTTTATAATTTACGGGGGTGAAATTCAAATCGGGGAGACTAAAGTATTGGAGTGAATAAGGTTTGCGCAAAAGCATATTCAGCAGAGTCTATGCATTCATTATTATTGCTGCAATTCTGGCCATAAGCTTCAGTCCCCAGATGCAAAGCTATTTCCTGCTTCCAACAAATCAAAGATTATCAGTTGGTGATGAATTTAATTTACCATTAGTTTTCCCAAAAAAAATAGTAAATAATTTAAAAATGCAAATTCATGATGAAAGTGGTTTAATAGAGTCTCTAAATCTGTCAGGTGCAAAGGAATTCAACAGAAGCGGAAAATATACTGCTAAATTAAGTCTATTTGGTTTAATTCCGTTGAAAGAAATTGTTGTTGATGTTGTTCCAGAAATCAAGGTTTATCCCTCTGGACATTCAATTGGTGTTTTCTTAAGAGCCCAGGGAGTTATGGTGGTAGGTTTTTCACCTGTTACAAATGATGTAGGCATGGAAGTACAGCCTGCCAGGGATCAGGGAATACAGATTGGAGATATAATTTCCAAAATTAATAATCAACCTGTAGGAAGCGACAAAGAATTAGCAGAGCTTATTGACAAGTACGGCAGTTCAGATAAACAGATCACATTGCAAGTAATTAGAAATGGACTGAAAATGGATTTTTATCTAGAACCAATAAAGTGCGGAGATACAGACAGGTATAGAATAGGTCTCTATGTTAGAGATACAGCAGCTGGTATAGGTACTTTAACCTTCTTTGAACCCGACAAGGGCAAGTATGGTGCTTTAGGCCATGTAATAGCCAATGTGGATATAAAGGAAGAATTAAAGGATGGCATGGGTAGAATAATGTCAGCCTCTATTCAAAAGATCAATCAGGGAAAAAAAGGCTTTCCAGGTGAGAAAATAGGAAGCTTTAGCAGCAACTCCTCCCTATCAGGGGTTATAATGAAAAACTGTAATCTGGGGATTTATGGAGTTCTCGATAAAATACCAACTAATACCTATTATAGCGAACCAATACCTGTAGCCTATGCCAATCAGATAACTCCAGGTACAGCCCATATATTAACTGTCTTAGAAGGTGACAAAATTGAAAAATTTGAAATAGAAATTGAAAGAGTAATTTCGCACCAGAGACCAAATGGAAAGGGCCTAGTGATTAAAGTTACTGATAAAAAATTAATTGAAAAGACAGGTGGTATAATTCAAGGTATGAGTGGCAGCCCAATCATTCAAAATGGCAAGCTCATAGGTGCAGTAACACATGTTTTTGTACAAGAACCTACCAGGGGATATGGTATTCTTGCAGAATGGATGATTGAAGAGATAGGTATAATACCTGAAGAGCTTGTCACAGATTCAGTTTTGTCAGCATCATAAATGATACAACATACAGCATGTTCCCAAATACTGCTGTGTGTTTTTCTTTGTGAAAAAGTAAAATTTTTGTTGAATTTTAACTAATATTGGGATATTGCAAAAAGTGGCAGGAAAAGGCAAATTTATGTTGAAATAATAAAACCATACAGAAAAAACAAAATACAGGGGGCGTGGGTAAACGTGGATGAACCAATAAATGTTTTAGTGGTGGATGACAACAAAGATTTTTGTGGAATACTAAGTGAATACTTTTCTGACCAAAGAGACTTAAACCTTTGTGGTACAGCTTATAATGGTATCGAGGCTGTCAAAGCTATCCAAGAAAAGGAACCGGATGTAGTAATTCTGGATATAATAATGCCTCATTTAGATGGAATTGGTGTTCTTGAAAAACTGAATTCCACAGAATTAAGTGTAAGGCCAAAAATCATTGTATTAACCACTTTAGGTCAGGAAATTATGACACAACAATCCTGTGATTTAGGAGCAGACTATTACATACTAAAGCCCTTTGATCTGGATGTATTAGGAACTAGAATAAAGCAATTGGTAAGAGGGGAAACAACTGGCAGCGGGCCTAAAAATGGGATTGTCAAAGGAAAAAGCCTGGATGTTGAAGTAACTAAGATAATTCACCAAATGGGAGTGCCTGCACACATCAAAGGCTATCAATATTTAAGAGATGCAATTTTAATGGTCATTGAAGAAGTTAATTTGTTAGGTGCAGTTACAAAGGAGCTGTATCCACTTATTGCTAAAAAATATATGACTACACCTAGCAGGGTAGAAAGAGCCATCCGCCACGCTATAGAATTAGCCTGGGATCGTGGCAATGTTGACATGATGAACCGTTTCTTTGGCTACACAATTAATGTTGAAAGAGGCAAACCCACCAACTCAGAGTTTATAGCTATGGTAGCTGATAAGCTAAGGATTGGTACAAAGGTAAGTTAATCATGTAGTTAATTATATAAATATATTAAGATAAAACATATTCGCAGAGGAATAGTTGGAAAAATACCGGCTATCCTCTTTTTTGTTTTATAGTTAAAATTATCTGTTAACCATAAAATAAAATCCTTTCGTCAATTTTTAGGGTAAATTTACTCCATATACTAAATCCTTGCAGTTTAATAAAGGCCCTAGAAATCTCATTGTCGTTTTAAAGAAAAATTCCTGTCGAATGTACATAGAATAACAGAATATATGTAAAAAAGTTTAATTTTTCTACGTGTATTTTTCGTAGGATTTTTTGTTCTAACTAATACTTAAATCCTTCCTTGGGCAACCTAAAAAAGGGTGTTAGAAATGAAAAACACAATTAAAGGGCGGGTTTTAAAAAATCGTAGAACAAAAGAGTTGGTGCCAAATTTAAAACCAGGGGACATTGCATTGATTGCCCATGAGGATTTAGATGAAATAGCAGCTAATTCTCTTATTGAGGCCAAGGTTAAGGCTGTCATCAATGTGAAAAGGTCCAGTACAGGTAAATATCCCAATCCTGGTCCTTTAAACCTGCTTGAAAAGGGAATAGCTATAATTGAATGTGTTAATGATGAAATCTGGGATACTGTTGATGATGGTGATGAGATTAGCATTATTGGCGGAACAATATATAACAGCTCAGGTGGTCATCTGACACAGGGAAAGTTATTAAATTTACAGGGTGTTAAGGCTGCATTAAAAAAGGCCAAGGAAAACTTTAATCCCCAGCTTGAAAAATTTATAAAAAACACCATTGAGTATGCAAAAAGTGAGCTTGAAGTAATTTTTAAAGAGATAGATTTATCCCATATCCAAACTGCTTTCAAGGGAAAGCATTGCTTAATAGTTGTCAGGGGACAAAAGTACAAGGAGGATTTACAGGCTCTTAGAAGCTATATTAGAGAAATGAAGCCAGTTTTAATTGGCGTTGATGGCGGGGCGGATGCCTTACTTGAAAACGGACTCAAGCCTAACCTCATAATAGGGGACATGGATAGTGTATCTGATAAGGCCTTAAAGTGTGGTGCAGAAATTGTTGTCCATGCTTATCGTAATGGTAAGGCTCCTGGTATAGATAGGATGAAAAACTTAGGTATCAGCAATTACAAGGTACTTCCCACCTTTGGAACTAGCGAAGATGTTGCAATGCTGGTGGCCTATGAGAAGGGTGCAGAGCTCATAGTGGCTGTTGGGACCCATTCCAATGTAATTGATTTTTTAGAAAAGGGCAGGCAGGGCATGTCCAGCACCTTTTTAGTAAGATTAAAGATAGGCTCTATTCTAATGGATGCAAGAGGAGTAAATCAGCTATATAAGCAAAAATTTAAACTAAAATATTTTGCAGCAATGGTTATGGCCGCACTTATTCCCCTATTTATTGTATTTATTATTTCACCGCCAGCCTTTCAATTTGTTAGATTATTATATCTAAGGCTGCGTCTAATACTCCAGGTTTAGGAGGCTATTTATGAAAGCTGTATCGGTAGTCATACCTGCCTACAACGAAGAGCAGCATATTGTAGAAACCATCAAGGCAGTAAAAAAGGTTCAAGGTGTTAAACAGATAATTGTTGTTGATGATGGAAGCAGCGATAATACTGCCCAGCTAGCTGAGGATACTGGAGTTGAGGTTATTAGGATAGAGCATAATAGAGGTAAGGGCAATGCCTTAAACCTTGGTTGTCTGCAGTGTAATCAAGAATTAATTGCCTTGATTGATGCTGATTTAGGAGCCAGTGCTGGTGAGCTTGCAAAGCTGATAGAGCCTGTTGTCAATGGTAAAGCTGACATGACAATTGCTGCCTTTCCAAAAGCTAAGAAAAAAGGCGGAATTGGCCTGGTAAAAGGTCTGGCAAATGTAGTTATTAGGATATATGGTGGGCAAAAATTAAGGGCTCCCTTGTCTGGGCAAAGGGTTATGAATAGACAAGCCTTTGCAGCTTTGTTTCCCTTTGCAGAAGGATTTGGTGTTGAGATATTGGCAACCATAAAAGCTTTAAATAAGGGTCTCTGTGTCATGGAAATTGAGACCAAAATGCATCATAGAGAAACTGGTAGAAGCATTTCTGACTTTAAGCATCGTGGAAAACAGTTTTATCATATACTAATAGCTTTATTTAAAATTAGGCTTTTAAGGAGTTAGATTAGATGCTTGGTGCTTTTGCAGCTTATATAATAACAAGAGTTTTTATTCCCCTTGGTGTTAAAGGATTTGGGTTATTAGATTGGACAAAGGAAAACTTTATGGGAAGGAATATCCCAATAGGCATTGGAATCCTGCTAATTCCCTTAAGTGTAGCATTACCCTTTGCATGGTATGACATCATTTCCCCTTCAACTATTGTCTTTTATGGAAGTGCATTAATAATAATGGGGTTTGTTGGTTTATATGATGATATATTTGGTGATACCAAAATCAAGGGTTTCAAAGGTCATTTTAGCCTACTTTTTAAGGGAAGGGTCACATCTGGAACAATAAAGGCCTTTACAGGAATCATAATTGCATTTTTTGGAGCTTTTTTGTTTGCAGTAAACCTTTTAGAGTTTATGGTGGCATTTTTAGTAATTCTGCTATTTACAAATGCTTTTAATCTCTTTGACTTAAGGCCGGGCAGGTGTATTAAAGTATTTTTTTTAGTAGCTGCTTTTTTAATTTTTATGGCCTATTATTTAGGAAATAAGAATATAATGTTATTATATCCAATTTTAGGGTGCACCCTGGCCTATGCTCCCTTTGATTTTAAGGGGAGATCCATGCTTGGAGATGCGGGCTCTAATACTATAGGCATGAGCGTGGGTATTATAAGCTTTCTTGTATTACCTTTTTTAATAAATATTATAATAGTTCTTGTCTTAATAATGCTGCATTGGTATACTGAGAAAAATTCATTAAATTCTCTTATAGAAAGTAATCAGTTCCTAAGCCGTATTGATAATTGGGGTAGGAGCTAATTATATATACTTCAGGGGAGGGCCAAGGGTGATAACAAAGAAAATCGGAAAGGTAGTAGGGATTGATAAAGAAAATGCTGATGTGCAGTGGATAAAGGTTACCATTGGCGATGAAGAGTTTTCTGCCATTAATTATCCTTCCACAACAGGAATCGTAAAGCCAGGGGATGAGGTTGTGTTAAATACAACAGCAGTAGAGCACGGCCTTGGTACAGGCGGATACCATTTAGTTATGCTAAATTTGGCTAATATGGAAAGCACAGCTAAAGAAAAGGGTCATATTATGAAGCTGAGGTATACGCCCTATCAGATTAAGGTGCTGGCAGTAGAAGAGCAGACAAATCCCCACCATGGTAAAATTGCAAGCTTTAAAAACCTAAATGGGATGCCAGTTATGATAGGCAGTCTGCATAGCAAGCTAGCTCCAGCAGCCCTGGGATATAAGCTCATGAAACCCAAGGGGAAAGTGGTTTACATAATGACAGACGGGGGAGCCTTACCCATTGCCTTTAGTAAAACTGTAGCCACCCTAAAGGAATTAGAATTGATTGACGGTACAGTCACTGTTGGTCATGCTTTTGGTGGCGATTACGAAGCGGTAAATGTTTATTCAGGCCTGATTGCAGCAAAAGAAGTACTAAATGCAGATGCTGTAATTATTTGTATGGGACCTGGAGTTGTGGGGACAGGAACTAAATGGGGCTTTACCGGCATAGAACAGGGTGACATAATAAATGCTGTAAATATTCTTAAGGGCAGGGCCATAGCAATTCCTAGAATTACCTTTAAGGACAAACGAGACAGGCACAAGGGGCTCAGCCACCATACACTAACAATATTAGAAAAGGTAGCACTACAGCCTGCCGAGGTTTGTCTTCCTGTGCTGCCTAGACATGAAAGTGAGTTTCTACGGGAACAGATTCGAGAAAGAAGGTTAGATGATAAGCATACCTTTGTATCAATTAATGCTGAACAGGTTTTAGACTATGCAAATCATTTAAGAATACCCTTTTCAACAATGGGAAGATCAGTTGAAGAAGAACGTTACTACTTTTTAGCTGCAGGCGCTGCAGGGATTTTAGCGGCCCAAGACTAACTACACTTGTTAATGGAGCTTACTTTTAATGAATTGGGCTACAGTAGTATATTCTGTATTCAATTCATTTAAATTTTTTCGCAGTTCTTTAACCTTACCAATAAAGTAAAAGCTTTTTTTATTTACAATAATAAACATATTAGCTCCTCCAGTATTATATTTAGGGTATTAGCTTATGTAGCTTATGTCAGATTATGCCTTGTTCAGTTAAAACTTATAAAAGTGGGTGGTTTTGGTGAGTAATAGAGAAAATACAATAAGCTCTCAGTGCTTCTTTGAAGGCAGGATCCTGCGTTTAAGAGTTGATAAAGTTGAGCTAAAAGGGGGAA
This sequence comes from Desulfitibacter alkalitolerans DSM 16504, assembly GCF_000620305.1. Lineage (NCBI taxonomy): Bacteria > Bacillati > Bacillota > Clostridia > Neomoorellales > Desulfitibacteraceae > Desulfitibacter > Desulfitibacter alkalitolerans. The sequence continues at coordinate 114,224 of NZ_KK211105.1, forward strand.
GGATAGGGCAGAGAGAAATTGTTGAGCATCCAGGTGCTGTAGCCATAGTAGCTATTACCCAGGATAAAAAGGTTTTGCTAGTTACCCAATATAGGAAGCCAATGGAAAAGGAGCTTATGGAAATTCCTGCTGGTAAGCTTGAAAAAAATGAAATACCTTTATCGTGTGCACAAAGGGAACTTTTAGAGGAAACAGGCTATGTGGCCAATAATTGGCAGGAATTACTTGCTGTTTATACATCTCCAGGCTTTAGTAACGAGAAGGTGGTAATTTTTTTGGCAACAGACCTATCCAGGACATTAAACACTCCCATGGATACAGAGGAAATTAGCCACCTTGACTTGTTACCCTTAGGGGAAGTAATAGATCTAATTAAGGAAAACAAAATTGAGGACGCAAAAACTGCTGCCGGCATTCTTGCTGCTAAGGTTTTTTATGAAGACGAAACAACCTAAAGTTTATATGACAGTAGATGCAAGTGGAGCCTATAATGCGGCAATTAATGGTCATGTAGTGGTTATAGTAGACATTATAGATATGTCTACCAGCCTGGAAACTGCCCTGGAGATGGGTGCTGCAGCAGTATTTGGTGCCAGTCCTGACCATACTTCTGCTCCTGTTCCAGTCAACCCTGAGAAAATTGCAGGGGATGCTGCCTTTATGGCCCATGAATTAAATATGGAAGTGGTAATAATTGGTGAACCTAGATTTGCAAGTAAAGAAGAACAAAAGAAAAACTGTCAAAGATTGGTTAATAAGCTCATTAAAATGAATACAAAAATTAGTGATTTTGTCCCCAATGTGGGTAAAGAGCTTTGGGCCTTTGCTCCTCTTAACAACAAAATTGCCATAGCTGCTACCAGCACAGGTGGAGTTGCCTTTGACGCTGCGTACAATGCCGGAGGTATTGTCACTACCGCAACCATTGCCCGAACCAGGCATATGAAGGGAAAAGCTCCAGCCTTAAAAGGGATTCATAGAGCTTATAGCCTTGCTGTCAGGCTGCAGAGGGACATATCCTATGCAGCAGCAAGCTCCAAATCCTATGAAGACATTTTGGCGGCAAAGTATTTGTGTGATCTCACAAAGGGCTTGTCATAAAACAAGCCTTCCTGCATATCATTAAAATAGAAGTGATATGGGGGGACAACACTAATGATAAAAGCCCTGCTAAAATTATGGTTTAACCATATACGAGATCACATGGTGTTGTATATACTTTCAACACTTATGTTTCTAGGTGGCAGTTCCCTTGGCGCATTCACTGTTAGTACCTTAAATGAATATCAGCTTCAAGAACTAGTGGATTATTTTGACTATTTTCTAAAGGGCCTTACAGGTTGGAACATTAATTCTGTTTTAGTGGCACAGGATGCCATTTTTAATAATCTCAAATTTATATTTTTAACCTGGGCCTTAGGCCTAACTGTTATTGGTATTCCCATTATTTTATTGATAGTCTCCTTTAAAGGCTTCATTATGGGCTTTACAGTTGGCTTTCTAATACTACAAAAGGGTTTAGCTGGAATGCTCATAGCTATTTTTGCAGTGTTGCCACAGAATTTCTTTTACGTGCCCAGCCTAATGATTTGTGCTGTAGCCTCAATAACCTTTTCCTTATGCTTGTTAAGGGGCACAATGGGTGGAAGAAAACTTTCCATTTCTCAAATGTTTATTAATTATATACTACTGCTGCTGGTATTTTGTGTTTTCACTGTAATAGGTGGATTAATAGAGGGCTACGGAGCACCTCTGACCATGAAAATCATAATAACATATTTTCAATAGCATAATATTTAGTCTAAAATATAAACTTCCCTCATACTTTTTAACATGTGAATGTTTAAAACCAGGGAGGTTTGTTTAATGATTGTTGTGACCATTCCAAATTGGCGTAAAAAGCTTATTATTTTAGCTTGTATAATTCTTTTAGCTGCCGCATTTAGTATAGGTTTAAACTATTACAAAAGCATCAACACTACTATAGAATTTGAGGAAATGTTTGACAATCCAATTGGCTCTGAGGTACAGGCTCTAGAGGGTGAAGAAGAGGCTGCAGCAGAAGGTGCTCAAGGGGAAGCTGCACAAGCACAACCTGGAAATGAAGTAGAAGTAGTTAAACATGACCAAACTAATGAGGCATGTGAAGATGAAAAACAGGAAAAGGAATCCCCTGAAGATAAAGATTTAGAACAGGAGTTTAAGGAAAAAGAAGTGAAAAAGGGATTTTGGCAAAAAATTCTAGAAAAGTTTCGCAAAGAATAATTTATTGACAGGAATTTCCCATCTCTTGTGGAAGTAATGTATATTCCAGCAAGTGATGGGAGTTATTTATTATGAGGGTTTTGCTAGAAAGATTCATACATTATCTTGCAGTCGAAAGAGGTCTGTCTGATAATACTTTATCCTCTTATTTGAGTGACCTTGAACAATTCATAACCTTTCTCGAGGAAGAGAATATTAATTCTGTGCATGCGCTTAACAATCAGCACCTAATAGAATATATTCTGCTTCTTAAGTCAAATGGCAAAGCACCTACAACCATTTCTAGAAATAGGGCAGCCATCAAAACCTTTATGAAGTTTCTTGTTAATGAGGGCATACTTGAAAATAATCCATCAGAGAATCTACAGTCACCCAAGTTAAGCAGAAAGCTTCCAATGACCCTGACCATGGAGCAGGTGGACAATCTGCTTCAAAGACCTAGAATAAAAACAACTATAGGTCTAAGAGACAGGGCCATGCTGGAGGTGCTTTATGCATCAGGTCTAAGGGTTACTGAACTGGTCTCTCTTGACCTTGGAGATATGGAGTTAAACAAGGGGTTTATCAGGTGCTATGGAAAAGGTTCAAAGGAAAGGATAGTTCCCCTGGGCTCAATGGCTATTTTTTTTGTTACTCAATATTTAGAACAGTCACGGGTTAAACTAATCAAGAAGCCAGGTGAAAAGGCGGTATTTGTTAATAATATGGGCAACCGATTAACAAGACAGGGCCTGTGGAAAATCCTAAAAAAATATGCCAGGGCTGCGGGAATTAGTGAAATTACCCCACATACTTTGAGGCATTCCTTTGCAACACATTTGTTGGAAAATGGGGCTGATTTAAGAGCTGTCCAAGAAATGCTTGGGCATGCTGACATTTCTACAACTCAGATCTATACCCATTTAACAAATAGTCATTTACGAAAGGTTTATGATAGTACCCATCCCAGGGCAAAAAATACATAACTTTAAAAAATGAGGGATAAAATGATTCAACGAGTAATTTTAATTGTGTTAGATAGTGTTGGAGTTGGAGAACTACCTGATGCCCACCTTTATGGTGATACTGGAAGTAATACTTTAAAAAACCTGGCTGCTGCTGTGGGAGGAATAAATGTACCCAACCTTGAAGGCATGGGATTGGGACATATTATTGACATAATGGGTGTCGCCAGAGTAGATGAACCCCTTGGAGCTTTTGGGAAAATGGCTGAAAGGTCTGCCGGCAAGGATACGACTACAGGCCATTGGGAGATGGCTGGGCAAATACTTGAAAATCCCTTTCCTACATATCCAAATGGATTTCCCCCGGAGGTTTTAGAAGAATTTAAAGCTAGAATTGGCAGGGATGTTCTAGGAAATATAGCTGCTTCCGGAACAGAAATAATTCAAAAATTGGGCAAAGAACATATGGAAACTGGCAAACCCATCGTTTATACTTCTGCAGATAGTGTTTTTCAAATTGCTGCCCATGAGGAGATTATTCCCCTGGAAACCCTATATGAGTACTGCAGAATTGCCAGGGAGATCTTACAGCCGCCCCATGGAGTTGGCAGGGTCATAGCCAGGCCTTTTATAGGAAGTCCTGGAAACTTTGTTAGAACTGCAAATAGACACGATTACTCCCTGGAACCTCCTTACCCAATGCTGTTGGATATCTTAACTGAAAGTGGTTATAATGTGGTAGGAATAGGAAAGATCAAAGACATTTATGCTGGCAGGGGAATTACACAGTCTATTCCCACAATAAATAACCAGGATGGCATTGCTAAAACCATTGAAGCAATGACCAGGACAATCAATGGATTAATTTTTACAAACCTGGTTGAATTTGACATGAAATTCGGTCACAGAAATGATCCCAGGGGATATGCTGATGCTTTAGAGGAATTTGATAGAGAGCTTCCTGAAATAATAAATGCCATGGATAAGAATGATATTCTATTTATTACAGCTGACCATGGTTGTGATCCTACCATGGCAAGCACGGATCATACCCGTGAATATGTTCCTTTAATCATTTATGGGCGTCATGTTAAAAATGGGGTTTCTTTGGGGACAAGACAATCCTTTGCTGATGTGGCAGCTACCATTACTAGCCTGCTAAAAACAAGTCCCGTGCCACATGGAACTGACATGAGTAAGGATTTTTTAATAGATTAAGGAGGTAGCTAAAGGTTATGCCTAATAAAATGATAAGAGAATTTGAAGATACAAAAAAGTATATTAGAAATTCAATAAACAGTGAACCTGAGCTTGGTATTATCCTGGGCTCAGGTCTTGGAGTCCTGGCTGAAGAAATACAAAACCCAACTTTACTTCCATATAATGACATCCCCCACTTTCCTGTAACCACTGTGGAAGGTCATAAGGGTCAGTTGGTAATAGGAGAGCTTGAAGGTAAAAATGTTGTAGTGATGCAGGGAAGGTTCCACTATTATGAAGGCTACACCATGGAAGAGGTGGTTTATCCAGTGAGGGTTATGGGACAGCTTGGTATTGAAAACCTTATTATTACCAATGCTGCCGGAGGAGTGAATTTAGATTTTCAGCCAGGAGATTTAATGCTTATTACGGACCATATAAATCTATTAGGAACCAATCCCTTAATTGGGCCAAATATCCAACAGTTAGGGGATAGGTTTCCAGACATGTCAGAAGCATATAATGCGGGCTTGAGAGAACTGGCAGCATTAACAGCAAAGGACTTGACAATCCATGTGCAAAAAGGGGTCTATGCAGCAGTTTCAGGGCCAAGCTATGAAACACCTGCTGAAATTCGCTACCTGAGGACAATTGGAGCTGATGCAGTAGGCATGTCAACTGTGCCTGAGGTAATAGCAGCTAATCATATGGGTATTAAAGTACTTGGTATTTCATGCATAACCAATATGGCTGCTGGTGTTTTACCAGAAAAACTTAGTCATGATGAGGTCGTGGAAACGGCTGACAGGGTCAAGGACACCTTTATAAAACTAGTTAAGGGAGTCGTGGGGAGGTTATAGCTGTGAGGGCCCATGAATTAATTTTAAAAAAAAGAAACGGACATGAGTTGACCAGAGAGGAAATTAATTATCTAATAGATGGCTTTGTAAAGGGCAGTATACCAGATTATCAAATAGCTGCATGGTCAATGGCAGTTTATTTTCAAGGACTATCTGAAGAAGAAACAATCCATCTAACAGAGTCCATGGTTAATTCTGGGGATACAATAGATCTTTCCCCAATACCCGGCTGCAAGGTTGATAAGCACAGTACTGGGGGAGTAGCAGACACAACTACACTCATTCTTGTACCCCTGGTGGCTGCTGCAGGTGTACCTGTTGTAAAAATGTCAGGCAGGGGACTGGGCCATACAGGGGGGACAATTGATAAGCTTGAAGCAATTCCAGGTTTTAATGTGGAGCTGGAAATTGATTCCGTAGTAAGATTAGTTAAGAAAACAGGAGCTGTAATAGCAGGCCAAACAGGCAATCTGGTTCCTGCAGATAAAAAGCTCTACTCTTTAAGAGATGTTACTGCTACTGTTGACATAGTATCCTTGATAGCAAGCAGCGTAATGTCCAAGAAGATTGCCGCTGGTGCAGATAAAATTCTTCTTGATGTAAAGGTAGGCAAGGGTGCCTTTATGAAATCCCAGGAACAGGCCCTAGAACTGGCAAAAACCATGGTGAAGATTGGTGCTGGCATGAATAGAGAGACTACTGCCTTAATCACCAATATGGATCAACCCCTTGGCATGGCCATTGGTAATGCCCTGGAGGTTAAGGAAGCAATCCTGACACTTAGAGGAGATTTAAAGGGAGATTTATATGACCTGTCCATAGAGTTAGCCTCTGAAATGCTTTTAATGGCAAAAGCCGTTGGAGATAAAGCACAGGCTAAGGCCTTATTAATAGAGCTTATAGAAAAGGGCAGGGCAATTGAAAAGCTTGTCGAGATTATAGAAAATCAAGGAGGAAATCCAGGTGTGGTAGAAGATCTATCTATACTGCCTCATGCATCAACCATTACACCAGTATTGGCCTCCATGGATGGATACATTTGGGAGTTAGATGCCGAGAAGTTAGGAAGGGCTGCCATGGTTTTAGGTGCAGGTAGAGAATACAAGGAACAGAGCATCCTCCTGGAAGTAGGTGTGACCTTAAAAAAGAGGATAGGAGATGCTGTAACAAAAGGCGAATGTATTGCAGATGTTCACTCAATGAATTCCCACAACTTTGATGCCGCCTTGAGAATAATAACTGATGCAGTGAGAATAAAGGCAAAAAAACCCAGGGAGTACCCCCTGGTGTTTGGTAAAATAGCAAATTAATTTATTGTCATAAAAACCTATTAACTAAAATAAATTGAAATTAAGGACACAGCCGGACAAAGAGTTAATAGGGGGAGATATCATGCATTGGAAAAAAGGGCTCACAATTTTTTTGTTTGCCTTATTGCTTGTATTATTTTTTTGTATGCCAGCAGGAGCAGAGGTGGATATTAAAGCTGAAACAGCCATTTTAATAGATGCAGCTACTGGTGATGTGCTTTTTGAATTAGACAGCGAGAAGAAATGGTATCCAGCTAGCATGACAAAGCTTATGACCCTTGTAGTGGTACTGGATTTAGTGGAAAAAGGCCAGCTATCCCTGGATGAAAAAGTAATAACAAGTGAAAATGCAGCAAGCTATGGAGGAGCCCAATTGTACCTGGAGGTTGGAGAGGAGTTTACCTTAGATGATATGCTTAAAGCAATCATCCTGGGTTCTGCCAATGACGCTAGTGTAGCTGTGGCAGAGCATGTTGCCGGCAGCGAAGAGGCTTTTGTTGATATTATGAATAAAATGGCCAAGGAGATTGGATGTAAAAACACCCATTTTGTAAACACTCATGGCTTGCACCATGAAGACCACTACACCACAGCAAAGGATATGGCTTTAATTGGGCAGTACAGCCTAAGATATCCAAAAACCTTAGAGTATACATCAATGCAGTATTATGAGTTTCGTGAGGATCCTCCAACTGCTAGATATAGCCTTAACAAGCTGCTCTGGTGGTATCCAGGAGCCGACGGTTTTAAGACAGGTACTACTTCAGTGGCAAAAAGAAATTTGGTGGCTACAGCTTCTAGAGACGGGTTAAGATTAATATCTGTAGTCATGGGTGTTGACGAGGTAAATGGCCATTTTAGAGAAAGTATGAAATTACTAAATTATGGGTTTTCAAAATATACCTTTAAACAATTCTATGCTCAAAATACTGTTTTTGGTCAAGCAAAAGTAGGTAAGGGTGCTGAAGATTTTGTTGATCTTATAACAACTGATAACGTTGGAGTTACGATTCTTAAGGGTCAAGATGAGGGGTATTCTACCAAAATAATTATGCGTCCCTATCTGCCTGCACCCGTAGCAAAAGGGACAATAGCTGGTGAGCTGGTTATTATGAAGGATGGCAAGGAATTAAAAAAATATGATCTAGTAACAGCTAAAGAGGTACAAAAAGGTTCCTTTATGAAAATGCTAACAAAAGTATTAAGGGGTGTATTCAGCCTAGTAATTTAATACTGGAATTAATAAATATAAACCAGAAGGGGGAGAATCCTCCTTCTTTTTTTACTGTAGTGGTCATTTCGACATTATTTCTGTAAATATTATGCAGGAAGGATGTAAAAGATGGTAGAATAACTTTGTAGATTGCAACATAAGGGGGAAATATTTTGCTTACTAAAACAGAGCTTTTGGAGGAAAGAATACTTGTTAACGTAGCAGGAGAATTGGATTTAAAGGTTGCCGACAAGCTTCGTACAAAATTGGATGAACTAATTAGTGAAAACCCAGGAAAGGAGTTAGTCCTGGATTTTTCCAATGTTAATTTTATAGATAGCTCAGGCTTAGGTGTTTTACTTGGCAGATATAAAAAAATGCTTACATCTGGTACTAAAATCTACATAAAAAATGTACAACCCCAGGTAAAGCGTGTCCTAGAATTATCTGGTATTACTAGATTGATCAATGTTACAGACCAGTATAGGGACGTAGGAGGAATTAATAATGACTAAAAAAAGTGATAAGGTTTTAAATTTATTGAAAATGGAATTTTTAAGCCTTCAGGAGAACGTAGGCCTGGCCAGAGTAGCTGTAGCATCCTTTGCAGCTCAAGATGACCTAACCCTTAACGAATTAGAGGAAATAAAAGTAGCTGTTTCTGAAGCCGTATCAAACTCTATAATTCATGGATATGATAATTCAGAAAAGGGTATAATAAAGGTTACTATTATTCGTTATGAAGATAGAATGGAGATAGAGGTTACGGATGAGGGCAAGGGCATAGAAGATGTAGATCAAGCTGTACAGCCTGCCTTTTCTACTGATCCAGAAAGAATGGGACTAGGTTTTGTTTTTATGGGTTCTTTCATGGACACTTTAATTGTAAATTCTAAGCCTGGTTCAGGGACTCAGGTAATTATGGGAAAGCGGATAGTTAATAATCTAAAAAATTAGGTGATATGATTATGGGATCTAGATTATCTGAAATGAATCTACCTAGATTTCCCTTATTATCCGATAAGGAGATGCAGGAGCTCCTGACCAAAACAAAAGACGGAGATGGGGAGGCTCGGGAACGCCTTATCAATTGTAATCTAAAACTTGTATTTAATCTTGTACAGAGGTTTGAGAATAGAGGACATGATCTCGAGGATTTGTTTCAAATAGGAACTATAGGTTTAATGAAGGCAATTGATAAATTTGATTTAAACTATAATGTCAAGTTTTCTACATATGCTGTTCCTATGATCCTTGGAGAAATACGCAGATTTCTAAGGGATGACAGTTCTGTTAAAATAAGCCGCTCTCTTAAAGAAACAGCTTTTAAAGCATATAAAATGAAAGAAGATATGACCAAAGAGCTAGGTCGTGAACCAACATTGGTTGAATTAAGTGAAAGGCTTCATATCCCCAAGGAGGATATCATTGCTTCTCTTGATGCTGTTCAATGCCCATCCTCTATCCATGATACTCTTTATCAGGACGAAGGTGATCCAATATTAGTTGTAGACCAGTTAAGTGATAATAAGGTAACTGAGGATGCCTGGTTTGATAGAATTCTTGTTAGGGAGGTCCTTAAACATCTGCCTCAAAAGCACAGGCAGATTATCCTGCTGAGGTTTTTCCATGATAAAACCCAAATGGAGGTAGCGGAAATAGTTGGCCTGTCACAGGTGCAGGTATCTAGAATTGAAAGACAGGCATTAAAAAATATTAAAAATATTTTAAAAGAGCCATCCTAATATTTATAATTTGGGATGGTCTTTTTTAGCATAGATATTTTTTTGCTGGCAATAATAATAGAGAAAACTTTTAAAGGAGGTATTTTATATAATGCATGTAAAGGTAGTGGAGCTCGTCGGTGAATCCCATACAAGTTGGAAGGATGCAGTTCAGCAAGCAGTTAATGAGGCATCCAGGGAAATTCCAAATATTACAGGTGTAGAAATATACAATCTTACTGCTGATGTGGTAAATGGCCAGCTGACTGATTATAAAGCAAATGTGAAAATTGCTTATTCAACTCAGAGGGGTCATATGAATCAGCAGTATCATCAGCAGTATCAAGGTGACATGCTTTAATAGTATTATCAATAGACTGTTGAATTGCTCAGCAGTCTTTAAATTTTTTATGAACATGTCTGAATATTTTATCGAAGTAAAGAAAAAATAGCTAATATAAAAACAACTAGGATGATTACATGGGAAAAAACAAAAGAAAAGTAATCTTAATAACCGATGGAGATAAGGCTGCAAGAAAAGCTGTTGAAAAGGTTGCCAGGCAGGTTGGAGGAAGATGTATTTCTCTTTCGGCTGGCAACCCCACACCAGTGTCCGGTGAGGACATAGTTAAGCTGGTTAAAAGAACCCCCTATGATCCTATTTTAATAATGCTTGATGATAAGGGGGCAATTGGCCAGGGCAAAGGTGAACAGGCCATGGACTACATAATCAATCATCCAGATATTGAGGTGTTAGGAGTGGTAGCAGTAGCTTCAAATACCGAGTATGCTAAAGAAATTGATGTGGATATTTCCATTGATAGGTATGGCCATATTATTAGTGGGAGTGTAGATAAGGAGGGGCTTCCCTCAACAGGGGGTCTAGCAGGTGATACTGTAGAAGTACTAGAGGGTGAGGGTGTTCCCTTGATTGTTGGAACAGGGGATACTGGCAAAATGGAAGGCTTTGATAGTCTTAAAATGGGAAGCCCAATTACCTTAAAAGCAGTTGAAGAAATTCTTGCTAGGAGTGGATTTCATGTCAGAGAAAGCTGATAATGTTAGCGTTAACAAAGAATTTTCCAAAAACGTTGATTACCTGATGAAAAGTCTCGCCGTGGATGAAAACTTTGATGTTATCTACAGAGAAATGGAGTTTTTCAAAAGAAAATTTGGCATGTTCTTTATTGATGGTTTTGTCAAGGATGACATAGTTACAAAAATAACTAGATCCCTGGAAACTGTCAGTCGCGAGGAAATGTGTCCCTTTTCCCTGGAGAAATTAATTAAAAGGCACATTCATTATGTAGAAGCAGAAACTGAAGAGAAAATGGATAAGGTTATGTATTCTGTTCTGTCTGGAGCAATGGCTGTTGTAGTTGAAGGTGCTGACAAAATCCTTATATTAGATGTTAGAGAATATCCAATAAGGGGCTCAGAAGAACCTGATCTTGAAAGGGTTATTAGAGGCTCCAGAGACGGCTTTGTGGAAACTATTGTATTTAACATAGCATTAATCAGAAGAAGAATTAGAGATCCAAAGCTAAGGGTTAATATTATGCAGGCAGGCAGAAGGTCCCAAACTGACATATGCATAATGTATATTGAAGATATTGCCAACCCTGATACAGTTAATTCTATAAAAGAAAAAATAGAATTAATAGATATTGATGGATTACCCATGGGTGAGAAATCTGTGGAGGAGCTTATCACACCTGGAAGCTATTGGAATCCATTTCCCAAGGTCCGTTATACTGAGAGACCAGATGTTGCGGCAGTACACTTATTAGAAGGACATATACTTGTTATTGTTGACACATCACCTAGTGTAATGATCCTGCCAGTTACATTTTTTCATCACCTCCAGCATGCAGAAGAATACCGGCAGGGACCATTATTAGGTGCCTTTTTGAAACTCGGAAGATATACTGGAGTGTTCCTTTCCATATTTCTCCTGCCCTTATGGTTGCTATTTTCACTCAATCCAGCTTTACTGCCGGAAGGGCTTAAATTTATAGGGCCTGAGGAAACAGGTAATGTGCCCTTGTTTGCACAGGCTTTATTTGCAGAATTAGGCATTAATCTTATGCGAATTGCTGCTATTCACACACCTTCTGCGCTGGCAACAGCCCTTGGTTTGATTGCTGCTGTTCTTATTGGGGACATTGCCATAACCATTGGTTTGTTTTCACCGGAGATTATACTATATGCTGCTATAGCTGCAGTAGGTATATTTTCAACACCAAGCTTCGAGTTAGGGCTGGCCAATACAATAGTGAGAATCTTTATACTTATTGCAACAGGGCTGTTCCTATTGCCTGGATTTTTGGGAGCAGCACTAATGGCCTTTGTTTTTATCGCACTAACCAAGAGTTTTGGCGTACCTTACATGTGGCCTTTAATACCCCTAAACCTAAAGGCCTTATATGCAGTGATCTTCAGAAGTCCTGTACCTTTACATAATACAAGACTCAGCATAATTAAGCCGCAGGATAGAGACAGGCAGGAGCCGTCTCCTGCCTTGAAGCCAAAATCCAAAGAGGAAAAAGATGAATAATAAATGCTTTTCAGGAATTAACTGGAAACCCAAGTATATTTGGGTTTCTTTATGTTTATACTAAAAAAAGCATTTGTATAACCAAAAGGAGGAGCTATGACAATTAGGATAGGCCTACCACAATCACTGTTTTATTATTACTATTATCCATTATGGTCGACATATTTTAAGGAGATAGGCTGCCAGGTGGTGGTTTCAAATAGCACCAACAAGAATATTGCCACCAAGGGCGTACAATTAACTGTAGATGAAGTGTGCTTCCCAGTAAAAATATATTTTGGACATGTAGAAAATCTTTTATCAAGGGTTGATTATATTTTCTGTCCAAGGATAGTGAGTATTGAACCAAGGGAATACATCTGTCCTAAATTTATGGGGTTGCCAGACATGGTAAGGGCAGTCTTTAACCATAAAGTTAAATGGTTGACTCCCACCATTGCCTTGAAAAAAAACTGTCAGCAGGAGCACAAAACAGCTTTTATAGTCATGGCCAGGGAATTAAAGATTGATTCCAAACTTGCTCATCATGCATGGGATAAAGCAGTCAATGCACAGTTAAATTATGAAAAATTCTTATTAAAGGAGCTAACCCCAAATGATGCTCTGGAAGTTTTTTCAGGTAGCAAGACAGAAAAAAAATTATCAAGTAGGGATGCTCCAAATATAGCAGTTCTCGGTCATGGATATAACCTCTATGATGAGCATCTTAATATGAACCTCATTAAAAAGCTAAGGGACAATGGTTTTAATGTACTTACACCTGAGATGGTAGATAAGGAAATAATTAATCAGCAGAGCAGTAAGCTGCGTAAAAGGATATTCTGGACCCTAGGAAAGAAAATAATAGGCTCCCTTTATGATTTCTCCGAAAATAACAGGATACAAGGCATTATCTATGTGGCATCCTTTGGTTGTGGCCCAGATTCTCTTATAGGTCATCTGGCTGAGGGTTATATCAGAAAAAATAATATCCCCTTTATGCTCCTGACCTTAGATGAACATACAGGGGAGGCCGGAGTGAATACACGATTGGAGGCTTTTTTAGATATGCTAAGGAGGAGACATGCAGTATGAAGGTAACCTTTCCCCATATGGGGCATTTTCATGTTACAGGTAAAACCATATTTGAAGGATTTGGTTTAGATGTGGTTGTGCCACCGCCATGCTCAAAAAAGACACTGAACATTGGTACCAAGTACTCTCCTGAATCAGCCTGTCTTCCATTGAAAATAAATCTTGGCAACTACATTGAGGCAGCCGAATTAGGGGCAGACACAATCATCATGGGTGGGGGAGTTGGTCCCTGCAGGTTTGGATATTATGCTGAAATTCAAAGAGAGATTTTGGAGGATTTAGGCTACAATCTGGAAATGGTAGTGCTGGAACCACCGGATGTTCATCTAAGTGAGGTCTGGGATAAGGTGAAATATCTGAAGCGTTCCACATGGAGCCAATCCCTAAAAAGCATCCATCTAGCATGGCATAAAACCTATGCCATTGACCAACTGGAAATGGAACTCCATAGGCTTCGTCCACGTGAAATTAATTCCGGGGATGCTGATAATATTTTCAAGCATTTTTTAATTGAAATTGAATTGTGCAGTACTAAAGCTCAGGTTAAAAAAACTGCCGGTTATTATAAAGGGGAGCTTTCTGGTATACCTCTATGCAAGGGTAAACCTGTTGTCAAAATAGCCATAGTAGGAGAGATATATACAGTTCTTGAACCCTTTGTAAATTTTGATATGGAAAAGATACTAGGAAGATTGGGCGTTGAGGTCTACAGGCCCTTGTTTCTAAGCCAGTGGATTAATGACCACCTTCTTGGAGGATTGCTGCCCATTAAAGGCGCAAAGAAAGCAAAGAAACTAGCCTCACCCTATTTAAACTATTTTGTAGGTGGACATGGAAGAGAAACAGTTGGTCATGCAGTAGAATTAAAGGACAAGGTAGATGGTGTCATTCAAATTGCACCTTTAACATGTATGCCTGAAATTGTTGCTCAAACACTATTATTTAAAGTTAGTGAAGATTCTGGGCTGCCTATTATGACCATTTATGTTGATGAACAGACAGGCAAAGCAGGATTAACAACTAGCTTAGAGGCTTTTACTGACATGATATATAGAAATAAGCTTTTAGGAAAAAAGGAGGAAGCTGTTACATGCATGGGTATTTAGGTATAGATGTAGGCTCTGTGAGTACAAATATTGTGGTTATTGACGATCATAATGAGGTTAAACATAAACTATATATAAGAACCCAGGGCCAGCCCATTAAGGCTGTCCAGAAGGGACTACAAAAGGTAAAGGAAGAAATTGGCGAGGACTTGACCATCATGGGTGTGGGCACAACAGGAAGTGCTAGAAACCTGACTGCTCTTATGGTTGGAGCTGATGTGGTGAAAAATGAGATTACTGCACATGCCGTTGCAGCATCCACTCTAGTACCAGATGCCAAAACGGTAATTGAAATTGGTGGGCAGGATTCAAAGATTATCATTATACGCAATGGGGTTGTTGCAGATTTTGCAATGAACACTGTTTGTGCGGCAGGAACAGGTTCCTTCTTAGACCAGCAGGCCTCTCGACTTGAACTGCCCATAGAGGAATTTGGAAGGATGGCTCTACACAGCAATAATCCTGTTAGGATAGCTGGTCGTTGTTCTGTATTTGCTGAATCTGATATGATACACAAGCAGCAAATGGGTCATTCTCTTGAGGACATAGTGGCAGGTCTTTGTGAGGCACTAGTTCGCAACTATTTGAACAATGTGGGTAAGGGCAAAAATATTCAGTCAAAAATAGTATTTCAGGGTGGAGTAGCCGCCAATCATGGCATGATTGAAGCTTTTAAAAGGGAGCTAAAATGTGAGGTTGTTGTACCTGAATACCATGATGTCATGGGTGCTATAGGTAGTGCTTTATTAGCTAAAGAAACAACAAAAGGGCAGAGCACCAAATTCAAGGGTTTCAAATCAGCAATGGCCCAATACCAGGCCAGCAGCTTTGAATGTAACAGCTGTGCTAATAGCTGTGAGGTTATACAAATACTTGAAGGTGAAGAGGTCTTGGCAAGATGGGGTGATAGGTGCGGCAAGTGGGAAAATGGCAGCATGAAAAGGGAACAAATCAGCTAGTGGATTAGAAACTCGTTGGATGGTAAGTTGTAAAATTAAATGCCGTAGGGCATCAAAAATATAGACTCATGGTAAATCCAATGTATAATGTTAAGTGATCAAACAAAACATTGCAAAGGAGATACCATGAGCCAATATAATAATACCTTAGAAGCTAGAAAAAATAAACACCTTAGCCTAAGAGAAAGATACAGAATCGAAGATTTGCTAAGAGAAGGAATAGGGCCTCTTGAAATAGCTAATAGGCTAGGTAGAAACAAGCGAACCATTGAAAGAGAAATCTCAAAAGGAACAATAAAGCTTCAAAACAGCGATTTAACCTATCGGAAAGAATATTGTGCTGATGTGGGGCAACGGATTTATGATAAAAATGGGCAAAACAAAGGGCCTGGGCTCAAAATAGGCAATGACCACAAGCTAGTAGAGCACATTGAAAGGAAAATAATTAAAGACAAGTACTCACCGGATGCAGTTATTGGTGAAATCAAGGCAAAGGAACTGAAGTTTAAAACAAGCATATGCACAAAGACTTTATACAACTACATAGACCAGGGGATTTTCTTAAACATCACAAACAAAGATTTGCCTGTTAAGAAGGATAAGAAAAAAAGGTCCTACAGCAAGGTTAGAACCCACAGGAAGCTCAAAGGAACCAGCATAGAAGATAGACCCCCCGAGATAGAGACCAGAGAAGAATACGGTCACTGGGAGATGGACTGTGTGGTAGGAAAACGTGACGGTGGTGGACCTGTCCTGCTCGTATTAAGCGAGAGGCAGCGGCGGGAAGAAATCATTTTCAAAATACCCCAAAAGACTCAGGAATTCGTCAAAGAGAAGCTCGATTACCTCGAACTCCTGCATGGAGATGGGTTTAAAAAGAAATTTAAATCCATCACAGTGGACAACGGAAGCGAGTTTTTGGATTATGAGTCTTTAGAAAAATCACTCCTAAACCAGGAGAACAAACGGGTAACCGTATACTATGCTCATCCATACAGTTCTTGGGAGAGAGGAACCAATGAGAATATAAACAAACTGATACGTCGGTTTATCCCCAAAGGATCAAATATAGATGATTATACTGAGGAAGATATAAAAAGAATAGAGCACTGGATAAACAGCTATCCCCGGAGGATATTCGGTTATCGATCAGCAAACGATATGGCCGCTTAATGGATTAGCCTCCGAGTTTAAAGCAAGAGGCTGTGGATATGCCTCAGTTGTGGATTCTGATGGATAACTCTGAAGAGTTATCCACAGACTCCACAACTGCTTGGACAACGCAAAAGCAGCGTTGCCCACATACCCACAACCTCGACTACTAATTTTAATTATTATATTTAATTATATTTTAAATAAATAGGACAAAAAAGATACCCAAACATTATACTAATTACCATAAAATTCTAGGCATTTAATATTGCAATTTATAGAAACTCGTTGGATAAGAATTATTATTGACACCCATGGCATGGTGTGATACTATTGTTCGCAAAGCAATTGCCCACTTTCTGGCATTTAAAAACAGGATTTTTTAAACAGTTGTGGGAGTTAGTATTCACAACTGTTTTTTAATTACAATAGATATGTATGAGGAGTGAGTTAAGTGAAGCTTCATGGTACTTCTACCGTTAATGCTCAAGGGATTTTGGAAATAGGTGGCTGCAGTGCAGTGGAACTAATAGAAAAGCATGGTTCCCCACTTTGGGTTATGGATGAAGAACTCATAAGAAATACCTGCCAAAGATTGTCTAAAGCCTTCTTAGAAAAGGGGAACTCTCAGATTTTATATGCAAGCAAGGCTTTTTTAACAACTGCCATGTGTAAAATAGTCAATGAGGAAGGTCTAGGCCTTGATGTGGTATCAGGGGGAGAGCTCTATACTGCACTTAAAGCTGGGTTTCCTATGGAGAAAGTATTTTTCCATGGCAATAATAAAAGCCTTGAAGAAATAGAGCTAGCCTTAAAGCATGAAGTTGGACGCATAGTTGTAGATAACTTTTATGAGCTTCATGTTTTAAATGGCATTGCAAGTGAATTAAACATTAAGCAGGCCATCCTTTTAAGGATCACACCAGGTATTGAAGCCCATACCCATGAATATATTAAAACTGGTCAAATAGATTCAAAGTTTGGTTTTACACTAGCTAATGGACAGGCCATGGAGGGAGTAAAGACTGCTCTGAAGCTGCCTTTTCTGGAATTAAAAGGTATTCACTGCCACATAGGCTCACAAATTTTTGAAATGGGTTCCTATGGACATGCAGCCCATGTGATGATTGAGTTCATGAAGAACATAGAAAAAGAGACTGGATATGTTGTTGAAGAACTAAACCTGGGTGGTGGGTTGGGAATCTACTATTCTGAAGGTGATGAGCCTGCCAGCATTGACAGCTACTCTGTAATTGTTATGACAACTGTAAAGGATAAATGTAAGGAGTTTTCACTCCCTGTCCCCAGGATACTTATTGAACCAGGCAGATCCATTGCTGGCCCCGCAGGAACCACCCTATATAGGGTAGGATCTATAAAGAATATACCCGGTGTACGTAAGTATGTGGCAGTTGATGGAGGTATGAATGAAAATCTACGTCCAGCCCTTTATGAAGCAAAATATGATGTATATGCTGCTAACAAAATGAATGCTCCTAAGACTGATAAGGTTACCATTACAGGAAAGTGCTGTGAATCAGGGGATATACTTGCATGGAATGTAAATCTGCCGGAGCTAGAGCCTGGAGATATACTGGCCATGCCAACAACAGGTGCCTATGGATACTCAATGTCAGGCAATTATAATAGGATACCAAGACAAGCAGTGGTACTTGTTTATAAAGGCACATCAGAAGAGATAGTAAAAAGAGAAACCTATGAGGATCTTATTAGAAATGACATAATACCTGAAAGGTTAAAATAAGTGTTTTCAATTAAGGAGTACTAATGGTACTCCTTATTTTTCTATTAATCTCTATCTTTTCACAAAGAGTATAGTAATTACTGGTAAATTTAATTATACTAATTATGTCTTTATTAATACTTTTCTTTCTTAGGGGGGCTTGATGTGCAGGTAATTATATCCCATTTAAATTTAGACTTTGATGGTCTCGCTTCCATGGTAGCTGCCGGGAAGCTATATCCCAAGGCAAAAAAGATACTGCCTGAAAGGTTGAGCCTTTCAGTACAGCAATTCCTTGCCCTATATAAAGATAGTATGCAGCTATTCTCACCGCGGCAAATAGACTGGCATCGGGTTGAGGAGGTAATCATAGTAGATACTGGTGGCCTTGACAGGGTGGGCTATTTTAAAGATTATCTCAAGGAAGCTAATTTAATTATCTATGACCATCATCAATCTTCCAGCGGGAGTAATGATAGAATAGTTTTTAAAAATATTGACAGTGTTGGCGCAACAGTAACCCTTTTAATTGAACAATTACAAAAAAACAATATAACTATATCTGCCTTTGAGGCTACAATCATGGCGCTTGGACTCTATACTGATACAGGGTCCTTCTGTTATGCAAACACAAGCTCAAGGGATTTACATGCTGCAGCCTATTTGCTGGAAAAGGGAGCAAATCTGGGAATTGTCTCTAGATTTTCTGAAAGGCCCTTACTAGGGGAGCAACAGAACCTCTTTAACTCTTTAATGGTAAATAGTACAGAATTCAACCTGAAGGGATTAGACATACTAATTGCCTGGCATAGGCAAAAAAACTTTCAGGGGGGTCTATCTCTCTTGGCCAGTAAAATTTTAGAGGTAACAGGTGTACATGCCCTTTTCCTGGTTGTGGAAATGTCCAACAAGATTTTTGTAGTTGGCAGATCAAATACCGACATGATTGACATTCAGACAATAGTTGCCCAGTTTGGAGGTGGTGGACACTCAAAAGCCGCCTCTGCCTCTATCAAAAATGGAAACTATCTAGAAATACTGGAAACAATAAAAAGCCTTATAACAAAAACCCTTAAACCTTCCATATATGCTAAAGACATTATGAGCAGCCCTGTAAAAACAGTTTCGCCTGAGACAAGCATCGAGGAAGCTGCAAAGATTATGCTCAGATATGGTCATACTGGTCTGCCAGTAGTTAAGGATAGTGAGGTAATAGGGATAATATCCAGACGGGACGTGGATAAAGCAGCTCACCATGGGCTGGGGCATGCCCCTGTTAAGGGATTCATGAGTAAAAATGTAATTACAATATCTAAGGATACCTCAATGGAAGAAATTCAAAACACCATGATTGACCAGGATGTGGGAAGGCTTCCGGTTATAGAGGATGGAAAACTTATAGGGATTGTTTCCAGAACTGATGTATTAAACTATTTACATGGTGAAAATATTAAAGGCAATGAAATCAGCACAGTTTTGCCCGTACCCATTGAAAAGAATGTTCAAGATCTGCTGGAAGATAATATTCCTCCCAAGCTTTTAAAGATAATAAAGCACATTGCAGCTGCAGCTGATATTTATGATTATAAGGTTTATATGGTGGGAGGTATAGTGAGAGATCTGTTGCTGGGCTACCCCAGTGAAGATATAGATATAGTTGTAGATGGTGATGCAATTGAATTTGCAGAATTTCTTGCTAAAAAATGGGGAGGCAGGGTCACAAGCCACAAAAAGTTTGGCACTGCCAAGTGGAAATTAGAAAATGGAGTGAACATAGACCTGGCTACTGCAAGAAGAGAATACTATGACTATCCTGCAGCCCTTCCAACTGTGGAAAGGTCAAGTCTCAAAGAGGATTTATATAGAAGGGATTTTACCATCAATGCCATGGCCATTAAGCTTAGCAATTTAAATTATGGAGTCTTAATTGACCATTTTCATGGCTACAGGGATTTACAACAGGGGAAAATTCGTATACTCTATAACTTGAGTTTTGTAGAGGATCCAACTAGAATTCTCAGGGCTGTACGCTTTGAACAGAGGTTTGGCTTTGCCATGGATTCTCAAACCCTGGAGCTTGCACAAAACTCAGTAGAACTCATTGAATCTGTGTCAAACCCCAGAATAGCCAATGAGCTAAAGATCCTTTTCAGAGAGACCAATGTGGTTAATTCCATAAGGAGATTAAACTATCTACGCATCTGGTACCACCTTTTTGGTTTTGATATTAATCAGGCCAAGCTTACCCAAGTAGCTACTCTGGACAAAATCTACAAGAAACTAGGGAAAAGTCTTGATGAGGGTATTGCCTGGATTTGCTATTTGGGGGTAATCCTATATAATACAGATGAATGGATAGACAGATTAAATAGATATGCACTAAATAATTTTGACAGGAAGGTTATCAAAGATATTGAATACTCTAGGAATATATGGATTAAGCTTAGTAACGGCCAAAAGATTACACCGGGTTTCTTACATAAAATTTTCAAAAAGACTTCCTTTAACGCCATACTTTTTATGGCTACTGTGGAGCCCACCTGTTATAATAATATGATGATAAACTATCTAAAGCAGCGTACAGGTCTTATCATCCCCATCCAGGGCTTGGATTTAAAGGATATGGGAATAAAACCAGGTCCTATTTATAAATTAATTCTTGCTAAACTAGAAGAAGCTTATTTAGATGGGAAATTTAGGGATAAAGATGGAGCAAAAAGGTGGGTGCGTGAATATCTTGCTTCAAATGGGAGGGAATAAGTTATGTTTTTTGGTTCATTAGAAGGCTTTCTGCTGGGTATACCAGCAATTCTAATTGCAATTACCTTACATGAATATGCCCATGGAAAAATGGCTGCCGTATTAGGTGATCCTACTCCACAAGCCCAGGGCCGACTAACCTTTAACCCTTTAAAGCACTTGGATGTTATGGGCTCCTTAATGTTAGTTCTAATTGGCTTTGGATGGGCAAAGCCTGTTCAGGTTAATCCCTTTCATTTTAAGATTGATAGGGAAAAGGGGATGATGATTGTAGGACTTGCAGGACCTGCAATGAATTTGCTTATTGCAGTTTTTGCTGGGATAGGCTACAACCTTTTTGGTTCTATAACAGTTCCTGGAACAGGAGTGACCTTTGGCCTGTTTTTTAGCTATTTAATATGGTTTAATGTTATGCTGGCAGTGTTTAACATGATACCCCTGCCTCCCCTTGATGGTTCCAAGGTGCTTATGGGAGTAATTCCTAAAAGAAAACTGACAATATTCTACACTTTAGAGGCTTACGGGCCTATTATCCTGCTAGTACTATTATTATTTGGATTTATTGGCCCTGTTATAAGACCTATAATACTATTCATAATTGATTTTATTGTTCGGATCACTTCCTTTGGTATATTTTAACGTGACTATTTTACCTGGTCATCGCTTCCATTCTAATTACAGTAAAAGGAGAAGATGCATATGTTTAAGGGAAGAATTTTAAGCGGTATGAGACCGACTGGCAGTCTGCACATAGGTCATTTAAGTGTATTGGAAAACTGGGCAAAACTCCAGGAGGAATATGAATGCTTTTTTACAATAGTTGATTGGCATGCCCTTACTACAAGCTTTAATGAAACAGAGAGTATACAAGAAAATATTCATGAGATGGCTCTTGATTGGTTAAGCGTTGGAATAGACCCAGAAAAAAGCTGCATCTTTGTACAAAGCCATGTTAAACAGCATGCAGAGCTGCATTTGCTTTTTTCCATGATAACTCCCCTATCATGGTTAGAAAGATGTCCCACATACAAAGACCAGGTACAGCAGCTGAGCAAAGAAGGCAAGGACATTGCCACCTATGGCTTTTTGGGCTATCCCTTGCTGCAGGCTGCAGATATTCTAGTTTACAAGGCAGATACTGTTCCAGTGGGTGAGGATCAGCTCCCCCATTTGGAATTTTGTCGTGAGATAGCAAGGCGTTTTAATTATTTATACAAAAGGGAGATTTTTCCCGAGCCCAGGGCAGTTCTGGCAAAGGTTTCACTTCTTCCTGGACTGGACAAGCGCAAAATGAGCAAGAGCTACAACAACTATATAGCAATTAATGAAGCCAAGGATGCATTACAACAAAAGGTTAGGCAGATGGTTACAGATCCCAGCAGAATCCACAAAACTGATCCTGGCAACCCAGACATTTGCGTTGTTTCTACTTATCATGGAATATACACCCCAGACGAAGTGACAGACATTCAAGAGAGCTGCAAACAGGGAACCATTGGGTGTGTTGCTTGCAAGAAAAAGCTGGCTCAGCAAATGGAGGTTGCACTAGCCCCCTACAGGGACAAAAGGGACTATTATGCACAAAGACCTGGATTAATCAAGGAGATCCTGCAAAATGGCAAGGAAAAAGCTGAAGCAAGGGCTGAAGCTACATTACATGAGGTTAGAAAAGCTATGCATTTGTAATAACAGGCCCTACCTAATCTCCATAAGCTTAAGGGTGATATAAATGGACTATAAGGTAAATCTAGAGTGCTTTCAAGGGCCGTTAGACCTGCTGCTCCATCTCATTGAAAAACAGGAATTAAACATTTATGACATACCAATATCAGTAATTACAGATCAGTATCTGTCCTATATAGAGAATCTGGATGAGCTTAATCTTGACTTTGCCTGCGACTTTCTGGTAATGGCAGCTACCCTGCTGTCTATTAAAGCTAAAATGCTTCTGCCCAAGCCTAAAAGGGAAGTAATCCATGAGGAAATGGAAGAAGATGATCCAAGGAATACCCTTGTCCAACATCTGCTTTCATACAAAAAAATCAAGGAGGCAGCCCAGATTCTCAAGGATATTGAGAGACAGCAGAGATTAAAAATTGCCAGGCCCATTGACAAAGAACATTTTATTAGTGTGCTTTTCCCGGATATGCCTGTGATTGGTTTAGGTATGGATGAGCTTTTAGGAGCATTGGAAAACCTCCTTAAAAAGTCAGAGCCTGAAAAGGCTCACATTATTCAAAAAAAACAGTACTTTATTAAAAACCAGATGAATGCTATATTAGCAGCCATTAAAAGCAGGAAACGATTGCTTTTTAGAGAATTGTTCGTTTCTCGACCTAGTGTTTTAGAAA
This sequence comes from Desulfitibacter alkalitolerans DSM 16504, assembly GCF_000620305.1. Lineage (NCBI taxonomy): Bacteria > Bacillati > Bacillota > Clostridia > Neomoorellales > Desulfitibacteraceae > Desulfitibacter > Desulfitibacter alkalitolerans. Next base: position 137,443 of record NZ_KK211105.1, read on the forward strand.
TAATCGTTACATTTTTGGCTTTACTTGAGCTTTCAAAGCTGCAAAAGGTCAGGGTTGTGCAGGAGGATGTTTTTGGGCAAATTACAATCCTGAAAAATTAGAAAACAAGGGAATGTTTTAAATGGTCCTTTTCTTTAAAAATGAAAGCAAGGGTATTCTAGAATCACTGCTATTTGTTGCAGCAGAACCTCTTACAATAGGCAGGTTGGCCCAGATAACTGAGATGGATGAGGATGCTGTAGAAGAGCTTTTAAAAGAAATTCAAGAGGAATACACAGCTCCCCATAAAGGTTTATTGATTGAAGAGGTTGGAGGGGGATACAGGATTATAACGCGGCCTGAATATGTAGCCTATGTGGAAAAGCTCTATAAACCACAGATTAACCCCTTGTCCCAGGCCGCCCTTGAAACCCTGGCGATTATTGCCTATAAACATCCAGTAACCAAGGCAGAAATTGAGACTATCAGGGGAGTAAAAGCAGATAGTGTGGTGGCAACCCTGCTTGAAAGGGGCTTAATAGAAGAGGTTGGCAGAAAAGATGGGCCAGGCAGACCTATCTTATACGGAGTTACAAAAAAATTCCTCTACTATTTGGGTCTTAATGACTTAAAGCAGTTGCCTCAGATAGACGGTCTTTGGGAAGTTCAAAAAACTTAAATATTGACGCATATAATTTTCAGTGGTGGGAAAAAGTAGAAATGCAGCCTTTTCGAGGTGGTACTCATGACTTGGATATTAATAGAAGTTTTTTTATTAATATTTGTTTTCTCCGCCATTATTTTTATTTTACCCATCAAGCTTGGGGTTAATTTTATAAAGGATGGGGAAAATGAAGACTTTTATATAAAGATCTGCATCATCCCTGGAATATTTAGTTTTCAAGTGGAAATGCCCTTGTTTAAAATCCATCTTAATGGATTTTTCCCTGCTATTCTGTTTCAGGCTGAAACAGAGGGTACAAGTGGTCAGCCAATTCATAAGGCCAGGGTCTATGTTGAAAAACCATGGTTTAACCTGAAAAGGCTAATAGAGATATCTCCCTTTTACAAGGCCGGCATTCTCCTTAGACTTTTTAAACGTATATTTAAAGTAAACAAAAAGTTTTTTAAAGAAATAGTCTGCCAGAGACTTATTTGGAAGACTAGCTTTGGATTTGGAGACCCTGCCTTAACTGCCATGTCAGCAGGAGGCATCTGGGCGGCTAAAAGCATTTTTTATATAAATTTACAGAATAATGTCCAGGTGAATTTTCATAAGCCTGTTTATGAGGTTAATCCAATTTTTAATAGAAGGGAATTCCAGGTTGTTTTTGACTGTATATTTACCTTTCGATTTGGCCATATTATTACGGCAGGATGTAAAATCTTGATTATTTCTGTAAAATCATTTTTTGCCCAAAGGGGGTAAATCACTTGTCGGAACATCCTATTGAAGCTTTAATGAAAACAGCAATGGAAAGTATCAAGGAAATGGTGGATGTAAATACTGTAGTTGGGGACCCAGTGGAAACTCCTGATGGGACCATAATTATACCTATTTCAAAATTAACATGTGGGTTTGCTGCTGGCGGTGGAGAATATGCCAGCGGAGGGGATGATGAGAAGAAGGGTAGTGAAAATGTCCCCTTTGGCGGTGGAAGTGGTGGTGGAATTTCTCTGGCACCTATGGGTTTCCTGGTGGTTGGAGGAGGACATGTAAGACTTTTGCCTGTGGATGGCAATAATGCTGTCATTGATAGGGTAATTGATATGGCTCCGCAAATTGCCAGTCAGCTGCAAGCCTTTTTCAAAAAATCCAATAAAGAAGAAATTAAAGAAGAAACGCTTTACCAAGGAGGGGTATAAAACCCTTCTTTTTTAATTAAAAAATACATTTTTACAAAGGTAGATAATACTGCATTTACATTAACCATGCTCTAAGTTCTAAATTTGGACATAGTTTCATAGATTTATTTTAGAAAGCTGTCCAAGGGGAGTGAGCTAATGGTTAATTTAATTTGGCTTTTTTTACTTTTATCGGGCATTGTGGTGGCAGCCATAAATGGAAACATAGAGATAGTGACAAAGGCTGCCCTGGAATCTGCACAAACCTCTGTAACCATAGCACTGGAGCTCATAGGTATAATGGCACTTTGGCTGGGTGTTTTAAGAATTGCCCAGGATGCCGGGTTGGTAAATGCAATGGCCAGGCTTGTCAGGCCTTTAACGGTCTTTTTGTTTCCCTCAGTGCCCAAAGATCACCCTGCAATTGGTGCCATTGTCATGAATCTAAGTGCTAATATTATGGGCCTTGGAAATGCAGCAACACCCTTTGGCTTAAAAGCCATGCAGGAGCTGCAAAAATTAAATAAAAATCCCCAAGAAGCTACCGAGGCAATGTGTACCTTTTTAGCCCTCAATACCGGCTGTATCACCTTAATACCTGCAACCATTATAGGCATTAGAGTTGTGGCAGGGTCTGCTAACCCTGCTGAAATTGTTGGTACAACTATCTTTGCTACAGCGTGTGCAATGATAGTTGCTATAATTGCAGACAGGATTTTACGTCATAGATACAGAAAAAAATACGGAGGCTAAAAGATGTTTACAGATATTATTAACATTATTTCTAAATGGGCTATTCCCTGTTTATTGTTTTTCATACCATTAATAGGCTATTTGAGGGGTGTAAGGGTTTATGAATCCTTTGTATCGGGGGCTAGTGAAGGCTTTTCTACAGCTGTTAAGATAATTCCCTTTCTAGTAGGGATGCTGGTAGCCCTGGGGGTTTTTAGAGCCTCTGGAGCCATGGATATGTTCGCCGCTGCACTAAACCCTATCCTGACCCTCTTACATGTCCCTGCAGAAATAATTCCCCTGGCTATTATGAGACCTCTATCTGGTGGAGGGGCCCTTGGGATAGCTGCTGAGCTAATAGGAGCCTATGGGCCTGATTCTTTCATAGGAAGACTTGCATCCACCATGCAGGGAAGCACAGACACTACCTTTTATGTATTAACTGTATATTTTGGGTCGATTGGAGTTATACGCTATAGATACGCCCTGACCCTGGGATTATTAGCTGATGTAACTGGCCTTATAGCCTGTATATATATTGTAAATCTAGTTTTTGGATAAAACTAAGAAAGCATGGATATTAAAAATGTCCATGCTTTTTAATAATTTGCTATTTATATATAGATATTTCTAATGATTTATCTTAAAATGAGAAATATTAAAGTCATCAGGCATTGATAAAGAGGTGTTAGTATGGAAAGACTCCAAAAATTCCTTGCAGCAGCCGGAATTGCTTCTAGAAGGAAAAGCGAAGAACTTATACAGCAGGGAAGAGTTAAAGTAAATGGCCAGGTTGTAACAACTTTAGGTGCTAAAATTGATCCAAGCAGGGATAGAATACATATAGACGGAAAGCCATTAGATACCAAGGAGGAGCCCGTATATATCCTTTTAAATAAACCAAAGGGCTACATTAGCACTGTTAGGGATACCCATGGCAGGAAGACCGTAATGGACCTGATTCCAAAGCACATGGGCAGATTATATCCAGTAGGCAGATTAGACTCTCAAACAACAGGTCTCCTGCTCCTTACAAATGATGGAGAGCTTACCTACAAGCTTACCCATCCAAAACATGAATTCTCTAAAACCTATCGCACCTTAGTAAAGGGAAAAATTACTCACGAAGCAATTAATCAACTAGAGCAGGGTATTCCTCTTGAGGACGGTCTAACAGCACCTGCAATAGTCAATGTTCTAGAAATAAAGGATGGTAAAAGTCTTGTTGAAATAACCATCCATGAAGGCAAGAATAGACAAGTAAGAAGAATGTTCCAGGCAGTTGGTTTTCCAGTACAAAACCTAAAAAGAATATCCTTTGGCTTTTTGAATTTAAAGGGAGTGTCCCCTGGTAAATTTCGAATGCTAACTTCCTATGAGATAAATAATCTAAAAAGATCGGTTTTATAGGGTTTCTTTTTAAAGGTTTTGGTAATACTACACTATGAGGTAGAGATTTCTAAGTGTGTATAGGAGTGACTTACCAATGCCTAGATGTTTAAATTGTGGTAACACTAATAGATTTGTAAGCAGTCAAATAGTTTCTTCCAGGAGGCACCATGAGCCCCATGGACTAGCTGGCCAATTTTCCGATGATGGAGGTATAGTTCATTTGGAAAACAATAATGCACCACTGGAATCTTATAATGAAGCGTGGCAAACTCCTGAGAAATATTTTGACACATGCCATAATTGTGGGAGCCAGAACCTTTTATGGTAGGACTTTTATATTAAAAGCTTATAGGTCTTTTATCCTCAGTTTATAATTAAACTGGGGATATTTATATTGTGGCCATTATTTAAGGAGGAAAATATTTCTTTATATAGAAATAAGATTGAAGATAGAATGGGAGAAAGGTGGATACAATGGTTAAAAAGTATGTAAATGGCGAAATAGCGGAGACAAGCTTAAAAGTAAGGATTAGATTGGACTTTAAAAGCGAAGTTAAAAATAAATTATTTGGAAATAAAAACCTTATGAAAGCCGCTGAAGAGGCCAGGGAACAGCATGTTGCTCTTTTACGTAATGTGCCTTTTCAGGGGGTTAAGGTAGAAGATATTGATCTTGGGATGGAAATTTATGTGGTATTTGATGAAAATATGGGTGAAGATGTTGCTTATGCACCTGTTTTTTTGACCCTAGAAGCAGACTCCTTTGAGGATATAGTTCGTTTCATAATGAGAGATGAATTTAGAAAAATTGAAATAATTGAACCTCAGGAAATTTTTATGACCAAACAGGATGCGGAAAGATTGTTATTTAAAACTAATACAGAGTTACGAAGTTACAGGAATGCTCTGGACAAAAAATATAACTTAAGATAAAATACAAAGTTAAGAAGGAATTCTTAACATATTCTAGAATTTAATACTTTATATGATTTTTTTGGTAATCTTAAATACATAAGGGAGGTAATGTTTAAATTGGCAAGGATGTATTATGATAGTGACGCTGACCTAAGTTTGTTAAAGGACAAGACAATTGCAATCATTGGATACGGTAGTCAGGGACATGCTCAGGCACTTAATCTAATGGAAAGTGGAATGAAGGTTGTAGTAGGCTTAAGGGACGATGCTCGTTTTAGAGCTGAATGGGAAGAGGCAGAAAGCAAGGGCTTAACTGTACTCCCTGTTTCCGATGCTGCTAAACAAGGAGATTTAATTCAAATATTAATTCCAGACGAAATTCAATCTGTTGTTTACGAAAATCAGATCGCCCACAACCTTGAGGAAGGCAATGTATTAATGTTTTCCCATGGTTTTAACATTCATTTCAAGCAGATTGTACCTCCTGCAAATGTAGATGTGATCATGGTTGCTCCCAAGGGGCCTGGCCATTTAGTTAGAAGAACTTATGAAGAAGGCAAGGGTGTACCTGCTTTACTTGCAGTATACCAGGATTATAGCGGCAAGGCCAAGGACATAGCTTTAGCTTATGCTAAAGGCATTGGAGGCACAAGAGCTGGCGTAATAGAAACCACCTTTGAAGAAGAAACTGAAACAGACCTATTTGGTGAACAGGCTGTTCTGTGTGGTGGTACTACTGAACTTGTAAAGGCAGGCTTTGAAACATTAGTTGAAGCTGGCTACCAGCCAGAAATTGCATACTTCGAATGCTTACATGAATTGAAGCTAATTGTTGATTTGATGTATGAAAGCGGCCTGGCAGGTATGAGGTACTCAATTAGTGACACAGCTCAATTTGGTGATCTTACAAGGGGAAAAAGAATAATAACACAGGAAACTCGCCAGGAAATGAAGAAAATATTGGCTGAAGTTCAAAATGGGGAATTTGCTAGAGAATGGATTTTAGAGAACAAGGCCAATAGACCGGTATTTAATGCTCTAAATGAGAAGGATGCTAGATGTGAGCTTGAGGTTGTAGGAAAAAAACTCAGAGATATGATGCCCTGGCTTAAAAAGTAATAGACAAAAGTGAAAGGATAAAACCTTTCACTTTTTTACACTGCGAACACAAGGAGGATACAAAGTGAAAATAGTTAGATTTTGGGATGGCAATAAAGTATCTTATGGCTCACTTGCAGATGATTTTATCCGGCCTATTGAAGGAGATCTGTTTGGTGAGTATGCCATAAGCAATAAAAGTTTAGGTATCAATGAGATTCAACTGCTAGCACCGTGTGAGCCCACAAAAGTTATATGCATAGGACTTAACTATTATGATCATGCAAAGGAAATGAATTTACCTATTCCTGAAGAGCCTATAGTATTTTTAAAACCATCTTCAGCTGTTACTGGCCCTGGTACCAATATAATTTATCCTCATCAATGCACAAGGATGGATTATGAAGCAGAATTAGCAATAATAATGGGAGCTGTAACAAAGAATATTGAGCCTGAGGATGCACTAGATAATGTTTTGGGTTATACTTGTTCCAATGATGTCACTGCAAGAAATCTCCAGCCCAAGGATGGTCAATGGACCCTGGCTAAATCCTTTGACACCTTTTGTCCAATAGGACCCTGTATAGCTACTGACATATCAGCAGACAATTTAAGTATTAAGCTCATGATAAATGGTGAAATTAAGCAAAATAGCAATACTTCCCAGATGATATTTTCCATACCATTTTTAATAAGCTATTTAAGTAAAATCATGACCATTTTCCCTGGTGATGTGATAATAACTGGAACTCCTCCAGGGGTTGGACCCATGGAACCTGGAGATACTGTTACTGTAGAGATTGAGAACATTGGAAAGCTTACTAATGTTGTAACACTCAAATAAAGGATGGTTTTTTCGTGAAAAAAGTTGCCATTGTAGGTGGTGGAGCTGCAGGATTAATGGCTGCAGTAGGTGTTTTAGAAAAGGAAGCAGTCCCAGTTATATTCGAAAAAAATAGGAGGCTGGGACTTAAGCTTCTTATTACGGGAAAGGGCAGATGTAATCTTACAAATGACCTTGAAATTCCTGAATTTGTAGAAAACTTTCCTGGTAATGGAACCTTTTTATATAGTTCCCTTTATAATTTCAGCAACCATCAATTATTAGATTTTTTTGCTGAACTTAACGTTCCAACTAAAATGGAAAGGGGAGGTAGATTTTTCCCCGAGTCTGACAAGGCTGGAGACGTTGTGGGTGCCCTGACAGATTATATAGTTAAAAAAGGTGCCCAAATCAAATATAATACCAGGGTTGAACAGTTGTGGCTGGAAAAGGGAAAGCTTCAGGGGATAAAAGCAGGCGGCAATTTTTATAGATTTACTTCAGTAATAATTGCTGCAGGTGGACTATCTTACCCTAAAACAGGGTCTACAGGTGACGGGTATAAATTAGCAAGAGAAGCTGGCCATACCATTGTAGATCCCTTTCCATCATTAGTACCTTTAAAAACCAAGGAAAAATGGGTTGCACAGGTTCAGGGATTGACTCTAAAGAATGTTCAAGTTACAGCTTTTTGGCATGATAAGGAACTTGGGAGCGAGTTTGGCGAGATGCTGTTTACCCATTTTGGTGTTTCTGGACCCATTATCCTTAGTTTAAGCAGAACTATTGTCCAAACATTAAAAACAAAGGGGGGGCCAATAAAAATAAGGATTAATCTTAAGCCTGCACTTGATTTTGCTCAATTAGACGCCAGGCTGCAGAGGGTTTTTTCAGAGTTCTCTAAGAAACAGTATAAGAACACCCTTGACAGTTTGTTTCCAAAGAGTCTTATTGAGCCAATAATTTTATTGAGTGGGATTGATCCCCATAAGCCAGCCCATCAGATATCAAAGGAAGAAAGAAGCCGTCTTGCCAATTTGATTCAAAGCCTGGAGTTAACTATTATAGGATTTAGTTCCTATGACGAGGCTATAGTTACTGCAGGAGGTGTTAGTGTTAAAGAGGTAGATCCATCAACCATGGAATCAAAAATATTGAAGGGTTTGTTCTTTGCAGGAGAAACCCTTGATATAGACGGATATACTGGGGGCTACAATTTACAGGCTGCTTTTTCAACAGGATACCTGGCAGGTCAATCCGCCGGAGAATATACTGGTGCCCACATGCATAACATTTAGAAAGGATGTGTTATTAGGAGGGTACTAGTTTTGAAGAAACTAAAAATTTTATTCATTTGTGTGTGCCTTTTAGTAATTGCCATCTATTCTTTGGCTAACTTTGAGTGGTATTATTATGTATGGGATACTATATACTATGAAAAAGCTCAGGATGCTTACCTTACTCAGTTTCCCCAGGCTAGAGAGGTATCAGCAGAAAATAATCATTTAGTTACCATAACATTAAAAAGCTCAGATTTTTTTTCATTACCTTATGCTAAAGTATATGTTAACCATCAGCAAATATCTGATTTAAGGGATGGTCAGATTACCCTAATTGTGAATCATGGAGATAAAATCTATTTAGACACGAGCTTTTATAACAGAGAGCTTGATTTTGAAATTGCAGCCACATCCGGGAGCGTTGTATATCCTGAAGCAGGTGAAAAATTTACCCTGCTTCCACAGAATAATCTGTTAGGGGAAGTAATAATTAACAGGCCATGATAGGAGTGATACCATACCATGAAAATAGGCAGTAAAAAGGTTGCATCGGTGGCTATCAGATTGGCCATTAGTGAAAGCCGTCAGGAGGAAGAAGACCTAAAGCTGGCATTTAGGGAATTAGGAATAAAGGCAGCAGCAGTAGATTATGGTGGTGAATATATAACATCTATCAAAAAAGTCATTGAAAGAACCGTTGTAGCTGCCAAAAGAGAAGGTATAATTAAGGATACCCATGCTGATGAAGGTGCAATAGCTGGGGCTACAAGAGAAGCTTTGTCCCAAATAATGCCCAAGGCTATAGGATTAAATGTTGGAGGTAAAATAGGAATAGCCCGTAAGGAAGACCATATAACTGTGGTTGTATTTTTCGGCATTGGCCTGGTTCATTTAGATGAAATTGGCATGGGTATAGCCCATAGGGCGGTACCATAAGATGCATGTACGAGGAATAAGAGGAGCCATTTCTGTTAGAAAGGATACTCCAGATGAGGTTTTGTCTGCAACAAAGCAGCTTTTATTAGAAATTGTAACAAGAAACCAGATTGAAGTGCAGGATATAGCCAGTATCTATTTTACTGTAACACAGGACTTAATTAGCTGTTTCCCTGCAGCAGGTGCAAGAGAGCTAGGCTGGACCTTTGTTCCACTTCTTTGCAGTGTGGAAATACCTGTTATCGGTAGTGATAAGAAATTGGTTAAGGTTTTAATGCATGTTAATACACTTAAAAAACAAGAAGAAATCATACATATATATTTAAAAAAAGCAAAAAGACTACGTCCAGACTTATCAACTATATGATATAATTTGTGGAGTACATTAGAACTACAGCGCTTGCGAAACTAAGGAGGCATTTAAGTGGTTATTGTAATGGAACCTGGTTCTTCTATTGAACAAGTAGAGAATATAAAGAACAAGCTCCAAAAGGCCGGTTTCCAAATTCACATAATTCCCTATGGCACATCAAGGATAACCATAGGGGTTATAGGAGAGGTTGCAAGACAACAACTCGAGGATATGGCCATTAAGGCCATGCCTGGTGTTGAAAAAATATTTTATATATTTAAGCCATATAAGCTGGCTAGTAGAGAGTTTAAATCTGAAGATACAATAATTCAGGTTGGAGATGCAGTAATAGGGGGAAAACAGATTCAAGTAATAGCAGGACCTTGTGCTGTTGAAAGCGAAGGACAAGCCCTGGAGACAGCTCTAGCTGTAAAAAAGGCTGGTGCCACTCTTTTTAGGGGTGGTGCCTTTAAGCCAAGAACATCACCCTATTCCTTTCAAGGATTAGGAGAAAAGGCCCTGCAGATTTTGGCCATGGTGCGCAAAGAAACTGGGCTTAGTGTTGTTACTGAGGTTATGGATACAGATACCTTGCCCCTGGTGGCAGAGTATGCCGATATTCTTCAGGTAGGCGCAAGAAATATGCAAAACTATCAGCTGCTAAAAAAGCTGGGTGAATATCGAAAGCCCGTATTACTAAAAAGGGGCTCTAGTGCTAGTGTTGAGGAGTGGCTTCTGGCTGCAGAATATATTCTTGCAGGAGGTAATTACCAGGTAATTCTATGTGAAAGAGGTATTAGGACCTTTGCCAATAGTACTAGATATACCCTGGATTTAAGTGTGGTGCCCCTAGTCAAAAGCTTAACTCACCTGCCTGTTTTAGTAGATCCAAGCCATGCTACTGGTAAATGGCAGCTGGTGCCCCCAATGTCAAGGGCAGCAATTGCCGCTGGTGCTGACGGAATAATTGTGGAGGTTCATCCCAATCCGGAGGACGCCCTCTCAGATGGAGCCCAGTCCCTGACCTTTGAGAACTTCAACAGCATGATGCACGATATAAAATCAGTAGCAAAAGCAGTTGGAAGGGAATAATCTTGTCATAGAGAAAAAGCTATTGGAGGTTTATAAATGGCTAACGTTGCTATAGATGGTCCTGCTGGTGCTGGTAAAAGCACTGTGGCAAGACTCCTTGCCCATAAGCTGGGATATGTATATATAGATACTGGTGCTATGTATAGAGCATTGACTCTTAAGGCCATTGAAAATAATATAGACATGACTGATGATCAAGCAATGACAAATCTTGCAAATAATACTGTAATTGAATTACAGCCAGGAGACCCACAAGAGGTTTATTTAGATAATAGAAGGGTCACTGATAAAATAAGAAGGCCTGATGTATCTCAGCATGTATCTTTGGTTGCCCAGCATCAGGGTGTTAGAGAAAAATTAGTGGCACTTCAACAGGAGATTGCTCTTTTAAATAAGGTAGTAATGGACGGAAGAGATATTGGCACAAAGGTGCTGCCAAATGCCAAATATAAGTTTTTCCTTGATGCAGATATTGCAGAAAGGGCTGAAAGAAGATATAGGGAGCTGTCAGCTGGTGGTTATCCTGTTACCAGGGAAGCTATTAAAGATATGCTGTTATCACGTGACAGCCAGGACACCTCTAGACAGTTTTCACCCTTACTAAAAGCAGAGGATGCAATATTAATTGATACCACATCCCTTTCAGCAGAAGAGGTTGCCGATAAAATGTATGCAATTGTTAAGGGAGGGTAACAATTATGCTATATTCTTTTGCTAAAGCAATTTTTTTATTTATTTTTAAATATTTTTGCAGGTGGAAGGTTGAGGGTGTTGAAAACATTCCTAAAGAGGGGCCTGTAATTATTGTTTCAAATCATGTAAGCTATTGGGACCCCATAGTATTAGGTGTTGCAGCACCCAGGCGCTTACATTTTATGGCCAAGGCCGAGCTTTTTAAAATCCCCATTCTAGCTCAAATAGTCAAAAGCCTTGGAGCATTTCCCGTTGATAGAAAAAAATCAGATAGGGCTGCGTTAAAAGCAGCCATGGAAATATTGGACAGGGGAGATGTTTTAGGAATGTTTCCGGAAGGTACAAGAATTAGAGATGCAGAGCTTGGGGAGTTTAAAATGGGAGCAGCCATGATAGCAGCCAAGACTAATGCTCCACTTGTCCCTGTAGCCCTTATAAACACACCAAATATTTACTCCAGGGGGTTTTTTAGACCTTTTAAAGTAGTAATTAAAAAACCAGTGCATATTGCAAAAAAAGAAGCCCAAAAGATAACATCACAGCAGCTTGAACAAGTATCCAATGATATTAGGCAGCAAATTTTATCAATTTTGCAGGATTCTAAAGATTTTTAACGAAAGATAAATAATGTTTGAAAAAATGCAGCACAATAATAAGGGAATTATTCACAGGAGTTGTAAGAATTTGTGGAAATAATTGTTGCTAAAGAAGCTGGTTTTTGTTTTGGGGTAAAAAGAGCAATTGAATTGGCATATAATCATATAGAAGATAACAATACATATTCCTATGGTCCATTAATACATAACCCGCAGGTTATTGCAGACCTGGAAGCAAAGGGAGTAAAGTATGTTACAGATATAAGCAGCTTAAAACCTGGAACAAAGCTCATTATTAGATCCCATGGAGCAGGACCACAAATTTTTGAAGAGGCTCAAAAACTGGACATTATTGATGGTACATGTCCCTTCGTATCAAAAGCACAGAAAATTGCTCATAATCTATTTAAGGATGGTTATAATGTTGTAATTGTGGGAGATAAAAATCACCCAGAGGTTCAAGGAATCAAGGATTGGGCCCAATCTGCTTACGTAGTTGCTAACCTTGATGAGGCAAATACACTGCCTGAAATGGACAAGGTTGGAATTCTGGCTCAAACAACTTTACCAGAAAAGCTTTTTTTAGAAATTGTAGAATTCCTTCAGGGCAAGGTGAGAGACATTAAAGTACACAATACCATCTGTCGTGCTACACATTTGCGACAATTGGCGGCCAAGGAACTGGCACCCAAGGTAGACTTGATGGTTGTGATAGGGGGATACAATAGCGCAAATACTGGCAAGCTTGTTGATTTATGCCAAAAGATGGGCACCTCTACAATTCATATTGAACATGCTCATGAATTAAAGGCAGACATGTTAAATGGAATTAAAACTGTGGGGGTAACTGCAGGCGCTTCAACCCCAGATTGGATTATTGAGGAGGTAGTTTTGAAAATGGTTGAATTTAGCGATGAACAAAACAAAGAAGTACAAAATGAAACAGTAGTTGAAAATGCTGGTGATGCGGCATCTGCTGTGAATGAAAAAGTTGAAACACAAGATGATGTTAATATTTCATCTGTAGCAACTTTTCAAAAGGGTGATATAATAACGGGTAAAGTTGTACAGGTGGATGAGGAGCAAATCCTTGTTGATGTTGGTGGAAAGTCTGAAGGAATTGTTCCAAAGGGAGAAATTTCTGCCACGGGAGATGGTGTGGACTTAAAGCCTGGCGATGAAATAGAGGTATTTGTAATTAAGCCTGAAAATGAGGAAGGTCATCCCATATTATCAAAAAGAAGAGCTGACAGACGTAGAGCCTGGGAAACCATTGAGGATGCCTTTGAAAATAATACTGAGTTAACAGGCAAGGCTGTTGAGGTTGTCAAGGGCGGTATTTTGGTGGATATAGGCATTAGAGGTTTTGTTCCAGCCTCTCTTGTGGAAAGAGGCTATGTAGAAAACCTTGAAGAATATATTGGCAAAGATCTTAGACTAAAGATTATCGAATTAGATAAGACAAAAAACAAGGTAGTGTTATCTCAAAAGGCAGTTCTAGATGAGGAATTTGACAAGCAAAAGCAGGAAACCTGGGATAACATAGAAGTTGGCCAGGTTAAAAAGGGTATTGTAAGAAGGTTAACAGACTTTGGTGCCTTTGTGGATATTGGTGGTGTTGATGGATTACTACATGTGTCTGAAATTTCTTGGGGCAGAGTAGATCATCCCAGGGATGTTTTACAGGAAAACCAGGAAGTAGATGTAATTATTCTAGGGGTTGACAAAAATACCGAAAAGGTTTCTTTGGGATTAAAGCAGCTGCAGGAGAATCCATGGAAAGCTGCCGCTACTAAATATCCAGTTGGTTCAATTGTGAAAGGCAATGTTTTGAGAATAGCTCCCTTTGGGGCATTTGTGGAGATAGAGCCAGGAGTTGAGGGATTAGTTCATATATCCCAGCTTTCTAATGACCATGTAGAAAAAACAGAAGATGTTCTTTCTGTAGGGGATGAGGTAGAAGTTAAGGTTCTTAGTGTAGATACTGAAGCACAGAGGATGAGTTTAAGTATTAAGGATGCACAACCTAAAAAACCTGCACCTCAAAAGAAAAAGGAAGAGAGAAAAGAGGAATATGTTACTACCAATGATGGTGGCTTCACCATTGGAGATTTATATGGGGATTTGTTAAAGGGTAATGGAGAAAAAAAGTAGACTGCAAAGAAAGCTAGAACACATAGAAAACACCCTTAAGTTTTCCGATGGACCAAACTCTCCCGGCTTTGAGGATATTTATCTTATTCATCAAGCTTTGCCAGGAATAGATTGGCATGATCTTGATACTAGTCAAATTCTATGGGGAAAGACCTTGTCTTTCCCCATGATTATTAATGCCATTACTGGCGGACCGCTAGAAACTGAAGAGATAAACAAGAAGCTGGCATTAGCGGCTTCAGAGTTTTCCCTGGGCATGGCAGTTGGTTCCCAAACAGCTGCCCTGGAAGATTCCTCAACTATGCGTACTTTTAAGATAACCCGTAAAATGAATCCTAAGGGAATCCTGATAGCCAATGTTAGTGCCAATAGTTCCTATACTAATGCAGTAAAAGCAGTTGAAATGATTGAGGCAGACGCTTTACAATTACATATTAATACTGCTCAGGAAATCTTCATGGACGAAGGTGACAGGCATTTTTCCCATCTTGGTGATAATATATGTGAAATAGTTTCAAGATCTCCCGTTCCTGTCATAGTAAAGGAAGTGGGCTTTGGGATTTCATTGGAGTGTGCCCTTAAACTATCTAATATGGGTGTTGAATGGGTAGATATAGGGGGGTCAGGTGGCACTAATTTTATAAAAATTGAAGCAGCAAGAAGTGAGGAAGAATATGCCACCTCATTAACAAGCTGGGGCATACCAACTGCTGCAAGCTTACTAGAAATCAAAGGTAGCAATTTGCCATTAAAGGTCATTGCATCTGGTGGTATTAGAAATGGCCTTGATTTATTAAAATCCTTAACATTAGGTGCTGTTACTGGCGCCATTGCCGGTCCTTTTTTAAAGGCGGCATTAAAGCCAGGAACTGATGAAATCAATAAACTTGTTATGCATATTTGTAGTGATTTTAAAAAAGGAATGCTCTTGAGTGGGTGTAGAAATATAACAGAACTTAAGAAAGCACCTATTATTATAACAGGATTTATAAAAGAGTGGTTGAGTGGACGTAATAGCCTATAAAGATAGGCTATTTTTTTACAATAAAATTTTATTACTTAAAGGAATTTTGTAATGATAAGCAGAATTAATTTTAATAAAACTAATAAAATAATGATTATAAGATAACTTGATGGTAATAATTAACATATTATTATTAGATATTTATATTTGCAATCTAAAGTATTATATAATATAGCTGGCTTGTTGTTTAACGTATTACACAAGGAATTCCCATGGAAGGAGGGGTTTAACTAAAAAGTAATTCATATCCTAACCAGAATCAAAATAAGGAGGTAATAATGTGCGTTTAGCAACAAAAATTTTAATTGGTCTTGTTGCAGGTATCATTGTTGGTTTATTTATGCAGGGGGCACAGGATATTGCAGTAACATACATTAAGCCCTTTGGCGACTTATTTATCCGTTTAATCATGATGATCATTGTTCCCTTGGTTTTATCTACATTAATAGTTGGTGCCGCTAGTACTGGTGATCTTAAGAAATTAGGAAGAATGGGCGGAAAAACCATTGCCTATTATCTTACCACCACAGCAATTGCAGTAACAATTGGTATTATTTTTGCAAACATATTTAAGCCAGGTAGAGGATTAACATTACCAGTAGATGCTGAGTATGCAGGCCGTGAGGCTCCCCCTATCTTGGATGTTTTATTAAATGTGGTTCCAAGAAACCCTGTGCAAGCAATGGCAGACGGTTCTATGCTGCAGATAATTGTATTTGCATTATTTGTTGGTATTGCAATCTCCATAGTAGGTCAAAAAGCTGCCCCTGTTAAGGCTTTTTTTGAAGGTTTCGCAGAGGTAATGTATAAGATTACTGGAATGGTTATGCAGGTAGCTCCCTACGGTGTATTTGCTCTTATAGTTCCGGTAGTAGCAGCCAATGGGCCTGCTGTTTTATTACCTTTAGGCAAGGTTATAGGAGTTATGTATTTAGCAGCTATAGTTCATGTACTGATAGTCTATACTGCAGTTATCAAAGGATTTTCCAATCTTACCCTGCCTGAGTTTTACAAGGGAATTCTACCTGCACAAGTTATTGCCTTTTCAACCTGCAGCAGTGGTGCTACTTTACCGGCTACTATTAAGTGTACTGAAGAAAATCTTAAAATATCTAAAAGTACAACAAGCTTTGTTCTCCCCTTGGGTGCTACAATTAATATGGATGGTTCAGCCATCTATCAGGGTGTGGCAGCACTATTTGTTGCTCAGGTGTATGCTTTAGATTTAACACTTGGTCAGCAGTTGACCATAGTCTTGACTGGAACATTAGCATCTATTGGTGCAGCAGGAGTTCCAGGTGCTGGATTGATTATTTTAACAATGGTATTGGCTTCAGTTGGTCTACCAATGGAAGGTATAGCCTTAATTGCTGGTATTGATAGAATTCTAGACATGGCTAGAACTACTGTCAATATTACAGGTGATGCTGCTGCTGCCGTATTCATTGATGCAACCGAACAAAAGTATGATACACCGGCGTCTAATGTTGATGATAAATCACTATCCATATAAATTTGAATTTATTTTAAATTTGATAAGGATTTACCGCAACCTCATCTAACCTAGTTAGGTGAGGTTTTTTGTATATTAGCATAAAGCAAGGGGAAATATAAACAAAGAAAAATAAAAGGAAGGGAGTTATTAATTTGGAGAGATTTCCAATAGGTATGATACTTCTAATGATTGTGGCAGTCCTAATATATTTTGGATTGGCACAAAGGATACTTGATAGAATGAGGTTAACTGATAAAGCTGCTCTTGTTATTGTGGCTGTAATATTTCTGGGTAGTTTTATTAATATTCCCATACCCTTTGCTAATATTGAAGGGTCCATTAATGTTGGAGGTGCAATAGTACCTATAGGGGTAGCAATATATGTTTTATCCCGTGCAGGAACAAGCAAGGAGGTTGTTCGTACTCTATTTGCCATTGCAGCAACGGCAGGAACAGTATACTTTTTTAACAGCTATGTTTTGGCGGCTGACCCCTGGCAGACCGGCAGGGATATTATTGATCCCCTTTATATTTATCCAATAGTTGCAGGTACTATAGCTTACATTGTAGGAAGATCAAGAAGAGGGGCATTTATCGCTGCAACATTAGGAGTTTTAATACTGGATATAGTAAACTTTAGTGTCCTTCTTGCCACCGGTATTAGAGGAACAGTTGCAGTTGGAGGCGGAGGAGCCTTTGATGTGATAGTACTATCAGGTCTATTTGCAGTTTTATTAGCTGAGGTAGTTGGGGAAACCCTGGAAAGAATACAGGGAGGTCCACGCACAGAAGGAAGGTCCAAAGAGCTAATTAAGGGTCTTCAGGATATAGAAAGTCCAGCACCTGCAAGAAAACCTACTGAAAAAGATTATGACCCACTTGTAATGGGAGGTGAAGAAAAAGATGAGAAATAGATTAACTGTAATTGCTGCCGTGTTATTACTATTTTTGACAATCAGCTTTAGCCCTTCAGGATTGAATGCTGGTTTGATTGAAGAATTAGACTTTCACTCCAGCGCACACGAACCCTTTGAAATCTATAATGAAGATAATGAATTATTATCAGTAATGGCAAGGGTTGTCCAAGTTGGTGATGAGCTTATTGCCTTTGATGATAAACATTATAGAATAGACAGGGTTGAAGGCAGAAAAGCTTTTGCAGTATACGTGGGCAAACATGATATACAACCCATGAAGCTATCAATGGTATCAAGCTTACCTGCTCAACAAGAAGGTGAAGGAAATAATGTAATTGCAATCTACCATACTCATAGTGATGAATCCTATGTTCCTTCTGATGGTACAGAAAGCATACCTGGGTCAGGCGGGATATTTGATGTAGGTGAAGTTTTTACCCAGGCTTTAGAAGAACAAGGATTTACAGTTATTCATGATTTAAGGGCACATGAGCCCCGTGATGCCCAGGCATATAACAGATCAAGGAGAACTGCAGTAGAGCTTCTAAAGCAGGGTCCATCTGTATTAATTGATGTCCACAGAGATGGAATTCCTGATCCCGAGTTTTATAGAGAAAAGATTTCTGGTATGCATGCAACCCAGATACGCCTGGTGGTAGGAAGACAAAATCAAAATATGGAAAGCAACCTGGACTTTGCAAAACATATAAAGGCTGCAGGAAATGAAATCCATCCAGGGATAGTTAGGGAAATTTTTATGGCCCAGGGCAATTACAATCAGGATTTAACCCCAAGAGCTATATTGATAGAGGTTGGTACTTACACAAACACGAAAGAGGAGGCAAAGGCGGGTGCAAAACTTTTTGCTGAAATAATGCCCGCAGTAATGGGAGTAACCCCAGGTGTCCCGGGACCACCAGATCAAGGAAGTGATTGGAGGACTGTCTTTTGGATACTGGTTCTAACTGTTATAGGAGTAGGAGGATTTCTGGTAATTAGTACTGGTAGCTGGGAGGGTGCCGTTAATAAGGCTAAACAGTTTGTCACTAAAGAATGGGCCAACTACATTGGTTTTAGGAAAAAGAATAGGACAGATAATAATGATAAGCAAGAATAACAGTTTAAGAAATGGGGGATTTCCATGGAAGAATACGGTGTAATGCTGTTGCTATCTGTTGTTCTTGGAACATTAGGAAGAATCATCTTATTAAGAACTGATTACAGACAGTACCCTGGATATCCCCATGGTTATTTAACCCATATTTCTCTGGGATTTATAGCGGCTGCCTTGGGGGCAGTAGCTATTCCTGCCCTGGCAGAAAAGGAGTTTACAGCTGTAACCTTTTTAGCACTAGCAGCGCAGCAATTTAGAGAAATTAGAAACATGGAAAGAGATTCTTTGGCAAAACTAGAGGATGGGGATATTATTAGAAGAGGCAATGACTATATAGAGGGGATAGCCAAGGTTTTTGAAGCTCGCAACTACCTTGTCATGATTATCTCCTTTGGAACAAGTATTGTAATATTTTTTACCAGCTGGATAGTTGGTTTAGCAGTGGGCGTATTATTAATCTATCTTGCAACCAGGTTAATGCAGGGACAAATAATTAGAGATATTGCAGAGGTAAAACCTGCCAAACTCCATTTTCAGGATTCTCTTTTAATGGTCGATGACATTGTAATCATGAATCTAGGCTTAAAGGCTTCCAAAGAGAAGATTTTAAAGGAGGGCTTGGCCGTAATAATAAAGCCAAAGGATGATAATGCAAGGGCCACACTACATAACCCCGGGCAAAGGCAGGCAATTGTGCACATTGCTGCAACTGTAGTTGGGACTAAAGCAGAAGTAGGGGAGCAGGAATGGACTCCATTAGCCAGAAAAAATATTGATACTGGCGTCATAGGCTTGTTTATACTACCCAACGAGCCGGACATGAAGGCTTTAATCAAAGCAGTTGAGATGTCACCTGTTCTAGAGAGTTCCAGAAGAAACATTCTTTCTACAGAGGCTGGCAAATATGCTTCTGATTAATGTAAATATATGTGTCATGGTCTTTTTCTTTGCAAAGAAGGAAGGTGAATGATATGGATGCAGGGGTTTTGATAGCTATTGTTACAACAAACCTGGATTTGGTTAGGGGAGGGGGTGCTCCAGTTTTTCTGGCAAGAGATGAAGAGGAATTAGAAAGGCTATCTTTACTAATGAGCAGAATTTTTAAAGCAATGGTACATGATTTGGAAAATGGTGTTTACCTTTTATATAGACAATAAATGAGAAATCAGGTGAAACTATGAAGATAGTTTATCATTGCTATGGGGGCTCCCATTCATCTGTAACAGCAGCTGCAATTCATTTGGGATATTTAGCTAGTGACAAGAAACCCACTCCACACACACTTATGGAGATTCCATTTTTTGACAAACAAACAGATAAGGATCATGGAAAATTTAAATTTATGGGTAGGGATGAATTAGGTAATGAGGTCTATATTTGTGGCTGCCGCGGCCTAGGCAAAAAAGTGGAGAAAAGCTTACAGGGAATTGCTAAAATAATTGATACTCCACTAGATGACATAATTTACGTGGATACCTTGAAAGGTGTTAATTTCCTGATGCGTATAGGGGGGTTTTTATCACGGAGGCTTAGATTAGTCAGGCTTGGAAGGCCTATTGTTTTAAAGGGGACTGTAACCGCCTTTAATAATTTTGTTAATATGGTGGAAGAGGTAAAAAATAAATTGCAAAATTGACTAAGACCTGGAGGAAAATATGAAAATAATTTATTACTGTTCAACAGGACGACACACCTCAATTTTTATGGCAAATTTACATCTAGGTAATA
Source organism: Desulfitibacter alkalitolerans DSM 16504 (assembly GCF_000620305.1). Classification (NCBI taxonomy): domain Bacteria; kingdom Bacillati; phylum Bacillota; class Clostridia; order Neomoorellales; family Desulfitibacteraceae; genus Desulfitibacter; species Desulfitibacter alkalitolerans. The sequence continues at coordinate 157,608 of NZ_KK211105.1, forward strand.
TTTCATTAAAGAAACGATATAAAGGCGAAGATATAACCAGCTTAAAATATTTTGGAGGAGCATCAATACAGGAGGAACCGTTATTTATTGGAACTGACAAGGATAACAACGAGATTTATACAATAGGCATACCCAGGGAAAAGGAAATAATGATAAAGCTAATTGAAAGCTTTTTAGAATTAAAAGGTAAGAATCCTAAGGATATTCAAATGATTGATGCCGACGCATGCACCAATCCCTGGATAAAACTAGGGATTTTTTTATCCGTACACACTAGATTTAAAGGTCTTGCCAAGCAGCTTGTAATCAAGGGATTTGAAAATTATTCCTCCTGCTTCTTGACTACTGCCCATAGTTAGCGGATAATAAAGTGCGTAGGAATAGGGGTGGGAGTATGGGTCAGAAAAAAGTATATAACTCTTTAATTCGAGATGTTAAGCCTAATTCCATTGCTGAAGAAATTAATATACAAATGGGAGATAGGCTTAAAAAAATAAATGGAAAACCATTAAGGGATATTCTTGATTATTATATACTAACAGAAAATGATTACATATTATTAGAAATTGAAAAGGAAAATGGCCAGATATGGGAAATAGAGATTGAAAAGGACTTTCATGAACCATTAGGCATCTCCTTTAAGGAAGAATGCTTTGATGGATTGCAGAAGTGCCAAAATAATTGTATATTTTGCTTTCTTAAAGGTCTGCCAAGGGGAATGCGCAAAAGCCTCTATGTAAAGGATGATGATTATAGACATTCTTTCCTTCACGGCAATTATATCACCCTAACAAATGTTGATTGGTATGACCTAAAAAGAATAGTTGATTACAAGCTTGCGCCCTTATATATCTCTGTACATTCCACAAACCCTGAGTTAAGGGTGAGAATGCTGGGTAATAATAAAGCAGCAGACCTTAATGAAAAGCTCAAATACCTGGCAGAACATGGCATTACAATGCATACACAAATTGTGTTGTGTCCTGGCTTAAATGACAGCAAAGAACTGGATCGTACCATCAATGACCTATCCAAATTATGGCCGTGGGTTTCATCTCTTGCAGTAGTTCCAGTAGGGCTAACAAAATATAATTATCTTGCAAATGAGTACCTTAGACAATTTAATGTCCAGGAAAGCAATTTAGTTATTAACAAAATAAAGAATTGGCAAAATATTTGTCTAAAAAAGTACAATACAAGGTTTGTTTTTCCCTCGGATGAATTTTTTATTAGAGCTAACCTGGAAATACCTGCAGAAAAGGAATATGAAGGCTATCCTCAGTTAGAAAATGGAGTTGGCCTTGTAAGAAGCTTTGTAAATGATTTTAAATATTATTTTAGGGAAAAGGGCCAAGATGGTATAACCATGGACAGAGCCTATGTTATAGTCACTGGGGAGGCGGCCTTTCCTATTCTTGACAGCCTGGTCAAAGACTTTTTACCATCTGATAATGTAAGGGTTATACAAATCAAGAACAGCTTTTTTGGATACCCTGTCTCAGTAACGGGTCTTTTGACAGGTAGTGACATTATTAAGGGGTTAAAAGATATTCCCTTGAACAATTGTATATTACTAATATCTGATGTTTTACTAAAAAAAGATCATGATATATTTTTAGATAATATGACAATAAGTGAGTTAGAGAAAAACCTTGATCTAGAAATACAAATCATACCTAATTCAGGAAGTATTCTTGCGAAAACATTAACAGGGGGTGAATAGCCATGCCTAAACCAGTAATTGCAATTGTAGGCAGGCCAAATGTTGGTAAGTCAACCTTATTTAATAGAATAACCGGAGGTAGAGTGGCTATTGTAGACGATATGCCGGGTGTAACCAGGGACAGAATGTACAGGGAAGGCACCTGGCTTAACAAGCCCTTTACATTAATAGATACAGGCGGCCTGGAATTTGAAGATGAGATTAATTCTATCAGCAGCCTGGTTAAAATGCAGGTGCAGGTCGCCATTGATGAAGCTGATCTAATAATCTTTGTTGTTGACGGTAAAATTGGCTTAACTCCTGACGACCACACCATTGCCACCATGCTGCGTAAATCAGGCAAACCGATTATCTTGGCTGTAAACAAAATAGACAATTTTTCCACCTTTGAAAACTATGAGTTTTATACTCTAGGCTTGGGAGATCCTATTGCCATTTCAGCTGAACATAAAATTAACATAGGAGACCTATTAGATCAGATTATGAAAAATCTTCCCCACCAACCTGAGGAGGAATTTGAGGAGGATATTATCAAAGTAGCTGTGGTGGGCAAGCCCAATGTTGGGAAATCTTCACTAATAAACAAAATACTTGGGGAAGATAGGGTTATTGTTAGCAGTGTTCCTGGAACTACTCGAGATGCTATTGATACTTTATTTGAGCATGATGGCCAAAAATATGTCTTAATAGATACTGCAGGAATGAGAAGGCGTGCAAAAATTCATAATCCTACTGAAAGATATAGTGTCATTAGATCTTTAAGGGCAATAGACAGGTCAGATGTAGCCCTAATACTCATAGATTCACAAGAGGGAGTTACTGAACAAGACAAAAAGATTGCTGGATATGTACACGAAGCTGGTAAGAGCTCCATTATAGTTGTTAACAAGTGGGACCTAATAAAAAAAGATAATACTACCATGAATGAATTTGATAAAAGCATACGTGAAGAGCTGGGCTTCATGCAATATGCACCAACAGCTTATATTTCAGCTTTTACTGGCCAAAGGGTTATGAGATTGTTTGAGCTAATCAGGTTTGTGTCTGAACAGGCTAATTACAGGGTTCCTACTCCCATACTTAATGACTTTATCAGGGACATAGTAGCTTTTACTCCCCCACCTACAGATAAAGGTAACAGATTAAAAATATTATATGTCACACAGAGTTCGGTTAAGCCACCTACATTCAGGCTTTTTGTTAACAACCCTGAACTATTTCATTTTTCATATAAAAGACATGTAGAAAACCAGTTAAGAAAAGCCTTTGGTTTCGAGGGCAATCCAATTCGTTTGGATATTTCTAAAAGAGGAGAATCACAGTAGAGAGGCAGGTATTAGAAATGATAAATGTAACAGTAATTGGGTCTGGCAGCTGGGGAACTGCTCTATCCCTGGTGTTATCCGATGGGAGGAACAAGGTTACACTTTGGGGTAGAGAACAGGAAATTCATGATATTCATAAAAATCAACGAGAGAATAAGGCTTATCTTCCTGGAGTGCAGCTTCCTGACGGCATCAATATTACTAGTGATATTGATGAAGCTCTAGCTGAAGCTGAGCTAATTGTTCTTTCTATTCCTTCACAGTCCTTAAGAGAAGTTTGTTCCCACATAAGACCTTTCATAAAGGGAATGCCCATAATTGTGAATACTGCAAAGGGTTTGGAAATTAAAACCCTTTCAAGACTATCCCAGGTAATCAAGGAAGAGCTGCCCCTATACAGCAAAAACATTGCAGTTTTGTCAGGACCAAGCCATGCTGAAGAGGTCGGCCGCAGAATACCAACGGCAATAGTTTCTGCTGCAGAGGATAAAAGGATTGCAGAATATGTACAGGATGCATTTATGACACCTTATTTTAGAGTATATACCAACCCTGATGTTATTGGGGTAGAAATGGCTGGTGCCCTGAAAAATATCATTGCTGTTGCAACTGGCATCTCTGATGGACTGGGGTTTGGAGATAATAGTAAGGCTGCTCTTATTACAAGGGGTCTTGCGGAAATTGCCAGATTAGGAACTAAAATGGGTGGTGAGCTTTTAACCTTTGCGGGTTTATGCGGCGTGGGCGATTTGGTGGTAACCTGTACAAGTATGCATAGTCGTAATAGAAGAGCAGGAATACAAATTGGCCAGGGTAAGCCATTAGAGCAGGTCTTAAGAGACATGGGGATGGTTGTAGAAGGTATTAAGACCACCAGGGCAGCCTATGAAATAGCTGCTAAGAATCAGGTAGATGTACCCATTACTGAAGAACTACATAACATCCTGTTTAAAGGCCTTGATCCCAAGAAAGGAGTTTCTAATTTAATGGAAAGAAGTAAGACCCACGAGGTTGAAGAAATAGTTCTAAACCGAAAAGATTGGTAAAAAAAAGTATGGCTTTAGCTGTACTTTTTTTCTTTGTCCAGGCATATTCTGTAATAATCGTCCAACCATTTCATATACATATATTGGTGAATGATTTCAACAGCATAACATAAATAATTCATCATGGTCCTTAGATTATTATTCCCCTGGTTGGATGAAGGAGGGATGAGCATTTAGAAATTACAATCCTGTCCTTTGTAATTATAAAAAATATAGTATAGGGAGGGAAAGAAAGCGTGGATAATACGACTATCTTTCGTGACATAGCTGAACGTACAGGAGGTGATATTTATCTGGGTGTAGTTGGCCCTGTTCGTACGGGTAAATCCACCTTCATCAAAAAGTTTATGGAGTTAATGGTCATACCTAATATTGAAAACCCTAATGAAAGAGATCGAGCTAGGGATGAACTTCCACAAAGTGGAGCTGGTAAGACTATCATGACAACAGAGCCAAAATTTATTCCAGCTGATGCAGTTGAAGTAAAAATTAAAGATGGACTTAAAATGAATGTAAGGGTAGTAGATTGTGTTGGTTATACTGTAGAGGGTGCTAAAGGATATGGTGATGAAGACGGTCCCAGAATGGTAAGAACCCCATGGTTTGAGGATGATATTCCCTTTCAAGATGCAGCAGAGTTTGGTACTAAAAAGGTAATTGAAGATCACTCAACTATTGGAATAGTGGTATTAACAGATGGAAGCATCTCCGATATTCCAAGAGAAAACTATGAATCAGCTGAGGAAAGGGTTATCTGGGAATTACAAAACCTAAACAAACCCTTCATAATTATTTTAAATTCGACTAATCCATACTCTGAAGAGACCTACAACCTTGCACATGCCCTTGAAGAACACTATAAAGCTCCAGTATTACCTATGGATGTGTCAAACTTAAAAGAAGAAGACATTATGAATGTATTAGAAGAAGCTCTTTATGAATTCCCAGTTGTTGAAATTAGCATTAACCTGCCATCTTGGATTGAAGAGCTTGATGAAGGTCACTGGCTGAGAAGTGCCTATCAAGAAAGTGTAAACAAGGCAACAGAAAATATCCGGAAAATAAGAGACATTGACAATGTCATAGAAGTATTATCTGTTGAAGAAAATGTTGCTGATGTTATTTTGAAAGACATGAATCTTGGTACTGGTACAGCATATATAGATGTAAATGCTAATAGGCAGCTCTACTATAAAGTACTACAAGAGCAAACTGGTTTTGCAATTGACAATGAACAAAAATTAATGAAGCTTATGAAAGAATTGGCAGTAGTAAAGAAGGATTATGATAAAATTGCCGCAGGGCTTAATGAAGTAAGAAATACTGGATATGGAACTGTCACCCCTACCCTTGAAGAAATGATTTTGGAAGAACCTGAATTAATCAGGCAGGGTAGAGGCTTTGGAGTAAAATTAAAGGCTACAGCGCCCTCTTATCATTTTATTAGGGCTAATATTTCCACTGAATTAACCCCTCTCATAGGTACAGAAAAACAATGTGAAGAACTCATTAGTTATATCACTAATGAGTTTGAAGACAACCCACAAAAAATATGGGATACAAATATTTTTGGGAAGTCACTTTATGATTTAACCAGAGAGGGTATTCAAGGGAAGCTCTATAGAATGCCTGAAAACGCTCAAGAAAAGCTTCAGGAAACATTGGAAAGGATCATAAATGATGGCAGTGGAGGTCTTATCTGCATTATTATATAATCTTTAGTCGGTTAATCACCGACTTTTTTATTTGATCCAGTTCTTTTTAGTACTAACTTTAAACTACGAAGGTTTACTGCTCAATCAAATTATTTATACAAAATCTCTGTATAAAAAAGGTATTTTTCTCCTAAGTATCAAAATAATAAAAAAAGCTATTCAGTACTTATTAAAAATTTAGGAGGTATCTATATGTTTGAAAAAATCTTGTTTCCCACTACAGGTTCAAGGCTATCTGAAAAAATTTCCAATACAATTGTAGGTTTGATAAAGGAAAAACCTGACAGAGAAGTAACAATACTGCATGTATTAGAAAAATACGATATGCCAGCAGAGGTGGAATATGAAATAGTCTCCAGGGGACATGATTTTGAAGAGATGTTGAGTTCCCACGTTAAAGAATGTATACAAAAATCAACAAAAGTGTTTAGGGAAAATGGAATTCCCTATAAAGTTAGAATTAAAAGAGGAGACCCCGTTAAAGTTATTATAAAGATTTCTGAAGAGATGTGTTGTGATTTAATGATAATAGGCTATCATGGCGAGACAACGCTAACTGAACTAATCTTTAAAGGAAATACCATGGCAAGGTTGATTGACAATTCTCCTTGTCCGGTAATGGTAATTAAATAAATTTTAATTCGTTAATTTTCAAGCTGCTGAACTAAACAGCTTTATATATCCAGAAAATTGAAATTATTTTTTGAAATAAAAAAAAGGAAATAAAAGGTTTATATAGAAATACTAAAATACCTACATACATCCTGAATTTATGAAAATTGGATTTAATTACTCAGGATAAGAAAAATATAATCCAAGTTAAGGGGGTGAGCTTTAACTAGTTATATTTTTTAGTCTTGTAAATAATTATGGTATGTTTTTAAAAAAGTAAATGGGGAGGTTTATAATGAAAAGAAAAGGATTGTTGCTTTTAGTCTGCTTACTTGCTGCAAGTCTTGTTTTTACCGCATGTGGAGGCCAAACCGATTCAAAAGAAGAAAAAAATGGAGAAGAGGTAGTAGAACTAACAAGGCTACTTATGGCTACAGGTGGTACCGGAGGAACATATTATCCTCTTGGTGGTGCTATTGCAGAGGCTTGGAATGAGCATATAGAAGGACTTGAAGTAACTACCCAGGCTACTGGAGCGTCAGTGGAGAATCTTAGACTTTTAGGTTCTGGTGAGACTGAGCTTGCAATGGCTATGAATGGGCCCGCAATGGCTGCTTATCTAGGTATAGGAGATTTTGCCGGTAACCCTATTGACTTCTCAGCTCTTGGTGTAATATATCCAGAGGTAATGCAGATAGTAGCACCAAAAGGCACTGGTATAGTTAACGTTGAAGATTTAAGGGGAAAGAGAGTTTCCATAGGACCTCCAGGTAGTGGAACTGCTTCTTCTGCAATTACAATTTTAGAATCCTTTGGAATTGATCCAGAAACCGATATAACTAAACATCAGGACAACTTTACAGATGCTGCTATGAAACTAAAAGACGGACACTTAGATGCTGCCTTTGCTGTATTAGCCGTCCCAGCTGGAAATATTGTTGATGTGACAACGTCTACACCTGTTAATATTGTCAATATCACAGGTGATGGTTTAAATAAACTTTTAGAAGCTGACCCTACCTTTTCACCCTATGAAATTCCTGGTGGAACTTACGAAGGGCAGGATGAAACAGCATATACAGTATCTCAATGGGCTGTATTATATGTTCCAAATGACCTTCCAGAAGATCTGGTTTACCAAATGACCAAGGTTATGTATGAACAAACAGAGCAAATTGCCAGAACCCATGCAAGGGGAGACCAGATTACTTTAGATAATGCTACTTTAGGCATTGACCCTGTTCCCTTTCATCCTGGAGCAGCTAAATATTTTAAAGAAAAGGGTATTCTTGAGTAAATATGAAACTGTCTGCCAAAAAGAGCACCTTAACTGGTGCTCTTTGCCTGAAAATGCTTATTATTATAGCTGTTACTATTTTAACATTTAATTATTTCAATGATAGGACAGTACTGCAAATAGTCAATCATAATACAGGTGAGCTTTTATATGAGAAAAATCTAAATGTTGGTGACCAAATAAAACTTAAATATATACATTCAGTCACAAAGCAGCCTGTATACGAGATCTTTGTGGTGTACGATAAAAGTACATTGGCATTAAAAGAAATGCTTTATGATTCCTTTGGAGCAAATCTTCCTGTAGGACCAGAGACAACTGCTACAGAAACCACTAAATTCATTGTGGAAGAGAACTATTATCGAATAGTTTATGAGAATAGACGTTTTGATGTCATTCCTTTAAGGGTAGGTCAGGTAATTGCAGATCACACTCTAATTTTTAAGGATGAAGATACTATAAGACTATTAGATATTGTTGAAGGAGGTGCTTATGTAGAAGTCCACGTGAAGCCGTTAATAGGAAGCTTTTGGAAAGGAAGGTGGCTTAAGATTGACTAACAAAACAGAACATGACAAGATGAAGATTGAAGCTAAAATGAAAAGTCTTCAATCAGTTGAATATAATCAAGAGCTGGTAATAGAGGATAATGTAGATACAGAAGAAATACTAGAAAAATATGATTCAGGTTATAACTACCGTAAAAAAGTTCCTTTTTTCTGGAAATGGTTTATTTTTTTAACTACCATATCCTTAAGCGTATTCCATTTATACACTGCAATATTGGGAACTTTACCGTCTAACCAGCAAAGGGGATTCCATCTCGCTCTTGCTTTAGGACTAATTTTTTTATTGTATCCAGCAAATAAAAAGGATAAGCCAAAGGTTGGAGTAACTAGCTGGATCAGCACTTTAGTATTACTTGCAATTGTTATACTATTTTTTGTTGATGGTAAAATTAAATTACCTCTAATGGCAGCTTCAATAATAGTAATTCTGCTCATACACATTTCAAAGTTCTTCAGTAAAAAATATAAATCTATTCCAATTTCCGATGCTATTTTAAGCTTATTAGGCTTCGGGGTAGGATTATACCATTTCTTTTTTTACCAAGAAATAATAAGTCGTGTAGGAATGTATAATCAAACAGATTTTATAGTAGCAGGTACTGCTGTTCTGCTTGTGATTGAGGGCGCTAGAAGGGTTATTGGTATACCAATTGTTATGGTTGCTACATTTATGCTGTTTTATGCTCATTACGGCCCCCATTTGCCCTTTTTGGATCATAGGGGATTTAGTGTAGAGAGGATTATTTCCCACTCCTTTTTGAGCTTGGAAGGCATATTAGGCATACCTATTGCTATATCAGCAACCTTCATATATTTATATATGATGTTTGGAGTAATACTACAAAAGACAGGTCTAGAAGAATTTTTTAGTGATCTGGCAATGTCTATGACAGGGTGGATGACTGGAGGAACTGCAAAGGTAGGGGTATTGACAAGTGTTTTTTCTGGGACAATTACAGGGAGTTCAGTTGCTAATACTGTTGGGAATGGTGCATTTACAATACCAATGATGAAGAGATCAGGATATAAGCCAGAATTTGCTGCAGCAGTTGAAGCTGCTTCATCAACAGGTGGACAGATAATGCCTCCTATAATGGGTTCTGCCGCCTTCCTTATGATTGAATTTACAGGCTTGCAGTATGCACAAATATTAAAAGCAGCAATTATACCTGCACTGCTGTTTTTTTTAGCCCAATTTATTTTTGTTCACTATGAATCAAAACGTATTGGAATTATGGGTGTTCCAAAGAGTCAATTAGCAAGTCTTTCAAGTTTATTACTAACTAGAGGTTATCTTCTGCTACCTATTATAGCTATAATTTATATCCTATCTGTGGGCAGGTCTCCAATGCAGGCTGCCATGTGGGGTATTTATACGGCATTGGGAATAAACCTGATTGTCATGATCCTGGCCTTCATAGTAAAAAAATATGATAAAGTCAAATACAAGCTAACACTAATTGTTTTCTTAGAAATTTTATCTGAATCTGCCAGAAAAGCATTACCTGTAATTGCTGCTTGTGCCTGTGCTGGTATCATTGTTGGCGTTATTACATTAACAGGCCTGGGGCTCAGAATTGCAGGAGGCATATTACAGTTAGCCCAAAATAAACTCTTTTTAACAATGTTCTTTACAATGATAGCAAGTATTATCCTTGGTATGGGCTTACCTACTACTGCAAATTATGTTATCACAGCTACAATGGCTGCTCCTGCATTACTTGCCTTTGATACTGTTCCAGTAGTAGCAGCTCACCTATTTGTTTTTTACTTTGGAATAGTAGCTGACATAACTCCTCCAGTTGCTTTAGCTGCTTATGCAGGTTCAGGTATTGCTCAAAGCAATCCTTTTAAAACCAGTATAATCGCTGTAAAAATAGCAGTAGGAGCTTTCCTTGTGCCTTATATGTTTGTACTCTCTCCAGCTCTGGTACTAGAGGCAGCTTCTGTATCTAAAACAATTCTTGCAATATGCACAGCAATTTTAGGAATGTTCTGTATAGGTACAGCAATGGCTGGATTTATAGAAAGAAAACTTTTCTGGTACGAAAGGGCCCTGTTGGTATCTGCAGGCTTGGGTTTACTCTACGCCCATTTATTTACTGATTTATTAGGAGCTGCAGTATTCGTATCAATATATATTTCCCAACTTTTATATACAAAAAAGAGAAACAAAAAAAATGAACCATCTTTACCTGCATAAACTGGGCTGACATTCAATGAATTACCGATTTTAACACTACCTACCATAAAAAATTAGTAAAATTACTTTCTAAATAATATTGACAATTTAACGAATTAGATGTATAGTTTGTTGTAATTTAATAAACAATCTTATTTAGAGTGGTGGAGGGACTGGCCCTATGAAACCCGGCAACCCCCTGGGGGAAGGTGCTAAATCCTGCAGCCAAAAAAGGCTGATAGATAAGATAGAGTCAAGGATGTCAATAGCCTCTTCTTATGGAAGAGGCTAATTTTATATCAACAAAAGGAGCGATAAACCATGAGCAACAGTTTTAATTTTAACACAAAAGTACTACATGAGGGGCATGTTCCAGACAAAGAGACCCTGTCCAGGGCAGTGCCAATTTACCAGACCACCAGTTACTTATTTGAAGATACTGACCATGCCGCTAGACTTTTTTCCCTGGAGGAAGCAGGAAACATCTATACAAGAATAATGAATCCTACTACTGATGTTCTTGAAAAAAGGGTAGCTTCTCTAGAAGGAGGGGTAGGGGCTTTAGCAGTTTCCTCAGGCCAGGCTGCAATTACCCTTGCTATTCTAAATATTTGCAGCTCAGGTGACCATGTTGTATCATCCGCCAGTCTCTATGGTGGAACCTTTAATTTATTTGCAGTGACCATGAAAAAACTAGGCATTGATGTAACCATGGTTAAGCCTGAAGTTGCTGAAATGGCTGGAGCTATTACTGCAAAAACAAAGTGTCTATATATAGAATCTATTGGCAACCCCAAAATGGATATTCCTGATATTAAAGCTCTAGCAAAACTAGCCGAGGAACATAACATACCTCTGATAGTGGATAATACCTTTGCCACCCCATATTTATGCCGTCCCTTTGAGCATGGGGCACATATAGTTGTACATTCTGCAACCAAATTTCTTGGTGGACATGGTACATCCATTGCCGGAATTATTGTAGATTCTGGCAAGTTTCAATGGAATATGGAAAAGTTCCCTGGACTTGTTGAACCAGATCCAAGTTACCATGGGGTGAGCTATACTGAAGTATGTGGGCCAGCAGCGTATATAGTTAAAGCACGTGTTCAGCTTTTAAGGGATATAGGATGCAGTCTCAGCCCTTTTAATTCCTTCTTGCTGCTTCAGGGAATTGAAACCCTTCACCTTAGAATGGAAAGGCACAGTGAAAATGCTTTCACAGCAGCAAAACACCTGGAAAACCATCCCCATGTAAGCTGGGTAAACTATCCCGGCCTTAAGAGCCACCCATATCATGAGCGGGCCCAGCACTACCTTCCAAGGGGCTACGGAGCTTTAATGACCTTTGGCATAAAGGGCGGAATTGGAGAAGGTAAAAAATTTATTGACAATCTGAAGCTATTTTCCCTGCTTGCCAATATTGGAGATGCCAAGTCTCTGGTTATCCATCCAGCAAGCACAACACACCAACAGCTAACTGCAGCGCAGAGATTAGCTAGTGGTGTAAGTGATGACCTGATACGTTTGTCAATAGGAATTGAAGATGTGCAGGATATAATTAATGACCTTGACAATGCATTAGAGGCTAGTCAAAAATAATCTACAAAAACTAAAGTTATATAAAATTCAGCTTGCACCCCCTTAATGGGGGTGTTATAATGTCTATCATATATGGATAATTGTTTTTAAACCATGGACATCAAGGGGGTTTGAGGATATGATGTCAAAAAGAGACAATGATGAACAAAAGTTTTTCCTTGTAAGAGCAGACATTCTCCCTGAAGCAATTTTAAAAACAGCCCAGGCCAAGGATATAATCAGCAAGGGGAAGGTTGAAACAGTTAATCAGGCAGTTGATAAGGTTGGATTAAGCAGGAGTGCCTTTTATAAATACAGGGATGGTGTTTTTCCACTGCAAGACCCTCTTAAAGGCACCATAGTTAGCTTGTCAATGCTTTTAGAACACAGGGCAGGTATTTTATCACAGGTATTAAATACCATTGCCAGGGCTAATGCTAATATATTGACCATCAACCAGAATATACCTTTACAAGGTGTAGGGCATGTAACTATTTCCGTAGAAATAGCTCAAATGAGTGTTTCATTAGATAAATTACTTAAAAATCTAAGTGACCTGGCTGGAGTTGTAAAGGTTGAACTCGTTGGACAGGCATAAGGGGGGAAATATTCATGGACACAATTAAAGTTGGTTTATTAGGTCTAGGAACAGTAGGTACTGGTGTGGCAAAGGTTTTAAAAAATAATCAGGATAGTATTACCAAAAAGGTTGGCAAACCTGTAGAGCTGGCAAAGGTTCTGGTGAACAACACTAAAAAACAGCGATCTATAACATTGCCAGATGGAGTTATAACTGATAAGCCTGAGGATGTACTAGACAATCCTGAGATTAGTATTATAGTGGAGGTCATGGGTGGTATTGAGCCTGCCAAGGATTATATCATTAGAGCTTTAGATAATGACAAGCATGTTGTCACCGCTAACAAGGATTTGATTGCCATTCATGGAAAGGAATTATTTGAAGCGGCTCAAAACAAGAATAGTGATCTTTTCTTTGAAGCAAGTGTAGCTGGCGGCATCCCAATTATTAGACCTTTAAAAGAATGTTTAGCAGGAAATAGATTAGAGCAGGTTATGGGAATTATTAATGGGACCACCAACTATATATTAACTAAAATGACCCAGGAGGGCTCTGATTTTAGTGAGGTTCTTAAGGAGGCCCAGGATTTAGGGTATGCAGAAGCAGATCCAACAGCTGATATAGAAGGCTATGATGCAGCAAGAAAGATAGCCATTCTAGCTTCTGTAGCTTTTGGCACCAGGGTAACCTTTTCAGATGTTTATGTAGAAGGTATAACTAAAATAACAGCTGAAGACATTCAATATGCCAGGGATTTAGGCTATGTTATTAAACTATTAGGTATTGCCAACAGCATTAATGGTCACGTTGAAGTTAGAGTTCATCCGGCATTCATACCAAAGCATCATCCCCTGGCCGCTGTAAATGATGTTTTCAATGCCATTTTCATAAAAGGTGATGCCATTGGTGAAGCCATGTTTTTTGGCAGGGGTGCAGGTGAGATGCCCACAGCAAGTGCTGTGGTAGGAGACATAGTGGCCGCCGCTAGAGACATTGTATATGGTGTTACCGGAAGAATTTCCTGTACATGTTTTGAAGAAAAGCCTATAATTAAGATTGGTGAAATACAAAGTGAATACTATTTAAGACTTAAGGTTGCTGACAAACCTGGAGTACTTGCCAGCATTGCAGGCGTTTTTGGCAATCATGATGTCAGTATAGCTTCAGTTGTACAAAAGAGCACTGGTAAAAATGGCAAGGCTGAAATAGTATTGATTACCCATAAGGTAAATGAGAATAGTATTAGAGATGCTTTACAAATTATTGGTGGTATGTCTATAGTAGACACCATTTCAAATGTTATTCGTGTCGAAGGGGGAAACAAGTAAATGCATTGGCAGGGCTTAATTAAAGAATATGCAGCATATCTACCTGTAACAAGCAATACACCATTTGTTACACTATTAGAGGGAAATACCCCTTTAGTTAAAAGTGAAAACCTATCCAAAGAGCTGGATTTAAACCTGTTTTTCAAATATGAGGGCTTAAATCCTACTGGTTCCTTTAAAGATAGGGGCATGGTTATGGCAGTAGCCAAGGCAGTTGAGAAAGGATCAAAGGCAATAATGTGTGCCTCTACTGGAAATACATCTGCAGCCGCTGCGGCTTATGCTGCGCGCTGTGGTTTAAAATGTATTGTTTTAATACCTGATGGGAACATAGCCCTTGGCAAGCTTGCCCAGGCACTGATTTATGGAGCACAGGTTCTGGCCATAGAAGGTAATTTTGACGAAGCACTAGAAATAGTTAAAGAGATTACAAATGAATACCCTATAACCCTTGTTAATTCATTAAATCCATATAGAATTGAGGGTCAAAAGACTGCAGCCTTTGAAGTTTCCGATGCCCTGGGAAGGGCACCTGACTTTTTGGCAATTCCAGTAGGCAATGCCGGAAATATTACAGCATATTGGAAAGGGTTCAAGGAATACTATGATGCGGGGAAAAATGCCAGCTGTCCTAAAATGTTAGGTTTCCAAGCTGCAGGAGCTGCACCAATTGTGAAAAATCAAGTAGTTGAAAACCCTGAAACTGTGGCAACTGCCATCAGGATAGGAAATCCGGCAAGCTGGCAGGGAGCAAAAAATGCCATAAACGAATCACAAGGACTTATAGATAGTGTAACTGATGACGAAATCCTAGCTGCTTACAAGCTCCTGGCATCAAAAGAGGGTATCTTTGCCGAGCCTGCATCAGCTGCTTCAATAGCAGGGGTTTTAAAATATAAGAGCAAGGGATTATTTAAAAGTGGTGATACTGTAGTTTGTGTACTAACTGGTCATGGGTTAAAGGATCCACAAAACGCCATCAAGCAAATTGCCGAGCCTGTTAAAATACCTGCCCAAAAATCAGCTGTTCTTGATATAATAAATAGTTAGTGGGGGAGATATAATGGTAGTACTGAGAGTACCTGCCACTACTGCTAACTTGGGGCCGGGGTTTGATACCCTGGGAATGGCCTTAAATATGTACAATTATATAGCTATGGTGGAGACAGGTAATGATCTAGTTATAGAGGTCGAGGGAGATGGAGCAGAAAAAGTACCAAGAAACACTTCAAATCTAGTCTATAAGGCTGCATCAAGGGTATTCCAAAGGGTTAGCCACCAGCCAAAAGGTCTAAGAATAAAAATAGAAAACAATATACCCATGGCTCGAGGTTTAGGAAGCAGTGCTTCAGTAATTGTTGGAGGGATGGTAGCCGCTAATTATATTACCGGCTCCAGGTTAAGCTATGACCAACTCCTTCATATGGCAACCTGCATGGAAGGTCATCCGGATAATGTAGCTCCAGCATTAATTGGAGGAATTGTAATAAGTGCACAATTTGATGAAGAAATTATCTATAGAAGAATCCAGCCGCCTGCTGGTTTAACTACGGTGGTTGCAATACCAGACTATGAGTTGTCTACTAGAGAGGCCAGGAACGCTCTACCTGCAAAGGTACCAATGGATGATGCTGTATATAATATGAGTCGTACAAGCCTGTTAGTATGGGCATTTATGAATTCAGACATGGAATTGATGGGCAAAGCAATGGAGGACAAACTCCATCAGCCATATAGAATGTCACTAATTCCAGGAATGGATAAGGTTGCCCAGGCTGCCAGGGAAATGGGTGCCTATTCTGTAGCACTAAGTGGGGCTGGTCCAACAATCATTGCATTTTGTACAAGCAATAAATCAGAAGCTATTGGTAAAACAATGAAAAGAACTTTTAAAGAGGCAGGAGTACAATGTTCAATCAAGGATTTAACTCCTGAGACAAATGGTGTTAAAATAATAAAAGAGAAAGGGGTGCAGCTATGGGCATAATAGTTCAAAAGTTTGGCGGAAGCTCAGTAGCTGACGCTGAAAGAATTAAAAGGGTAGCAAAAAGGGTTGTTGAGACTAAAAAACTTGGTCATAAAGTTGTTGCTGTAGTATCAGCCATGGGTGACAATACTGACCATCTAATATCACTAGCCAGACAAGTTTCAGATGCTCCATCAGAGAGAGAAATGGATATGCTGTTGGCTACTGGGGAGCAGGTATCCATAGCACTTTTAGCCATGGCTATTCAATCAATGGGTGAGGCGGTTATTTCTCTAACTGGACCACAGGCAGGCATAAAGACCAACAATACCCACAGCAAAGCAAAAATACTTGACATTAGCTCTGAAAGACTTCACCAGGAGCTTGATCAGGGCAAAATTGTTATAGTGGCAGGTTTTCAGGGAGCCACCATCAATGATGAGATTACTACTCTAGGCAGAGGTGGGTCTGACACAACTGCGGCTGCCATTGCTGCAGCCCTAAAAGCAGATGTTTGTGAAATTTTTACTGATGTTGATGGAGTATATGCTACTGATCCTAGAGTTGTCCCAAACATTAAAAAGTTAGATACTGTGTCCTTTGATGAGATGCTGGAGCTTGCCAGCCTTGGAGCAAAGGTTCTGCAGCCAAGAGCAGTAGAATTTGCAAAATTATATAATGTCAAACTTCACGTCAGGTCAAGCTTTAATTATAATCAAGGAACCATTGTACAGGAGGTAAACCATATGGAAAAGGAAATTGTAGTAAGTGGTGTAGCCCATGACTTTAATGCCGTTAAAATGGCAGTATTTGGTGTCCCTGATAAGCCTGGAATGGCATGCAAAATATTTAAAACCCTTGCCGAGCATGCTATTAATGTGGACATGATAGTGCAAAGTGCCAAGGTAAACGGAGTAAATGATATTGCATTTACCATTGAAAAGCAAGACATGGAAAAAGCAAAAACCCTGCTAGAGAAAATCTCCAGGGAAATCAACGCCAGGGGAATAAGCTGTACAGATAATATTGCCAAGGTTAGTATAGTAGGTGCTGGAATGATAACCAACCCAGGTGTGGCTGCTGACATGTTTGAAGCCCTGGCAGAGGCAAATATAAACTTGGAAATGATAAGCACCTCAGAAATTAAAGTTTCCGTAATAATAGAAGCTAATGACTGCATCAAGGCTGTTAAAAAACTAGTAGAAAAGTTTAACCTGCAGGATAGTGATGTAGCTACAGTAGCTGGTTAGAGTCTGGTTATTATCACAGCCGGGGTATTACGGTCGGCTACAGAACTGACGCATGAATAAAGAAAAGCTTGTCTCTTACAGGATTTAATGGTGAAGCGAAAAAATTTTTTCGCAAAAGGGGCTGGACAGAAAAAATCACTTATGAGATAATAGTGGGCTCTTGCTCATAATCGTGGGAAAAAGCTGGACATTGACCCTGCTCTATGTTATGATATAATTAAATTTTGTGAGCGGGAGAGATGATTATGTCAGGTAAATTGAGTTGGAAAGACGTCCTCATAAATCAGTTAATAAAGGGCGGTTTCAGCAAAGAGGAATCACACTCGGTCTATCTGGTTGAAATGGAAGCAAGAAAGTTTTTTGATTTCGATGGAATAGTGCCAAGCAGTCTGATACTGCAGAACATTGAGCAGGACAAGAAAGAAATACAGTACTTCTGGGAATCGGATTCTGTGGAAGCACTATGCCCATTTTGCGGAGCGCTGAGCACAAGGCCGAGCAGCGACTACTACACCAAGCTAATACAAGATATACCATACAACAACAAGGCTGTGTATCACGTCATACGCTTCAACAGATACTTCTGCGAGAATTCAGAGTGTAAATACGAGGAATTCATTGAGCGATTCAGTCATTTTTCCGAAGAGAAAGCAAGGAAAACGGTTCGTTTCAAAAAATACTGTATAGAACGTTCACTTGGATGTGGATGCAACCATGCGGAATACGAGCTAAGGATGGAAGGCGCTGTGATAAGTAATGATACACTTGGGAGGTATTTAAAATCCGAAGCCGCGGCAAAAATTGAAGACAACATAACGCGGGATGATGTGAAAGTGTTGGCTGTAGACGACATTAACCTGCGCAAGGGAGACAAAAAGTCGGGTTGTACCGTACTGCTGGACGAAGAGACGCATAAGGTTTTAATCATCATAAAAGGCACGACAAAAGAAATGACCAGGCGTGCATTGGAGATGTTCCCCTCAGCACAGTTTTTTAGCAGAGACAGGGCAACTGCATATTCTTCAGCAGGTGCTGAGTGTGGGAAGATACAAATCGCGGATCGGTTCCACCTAATCAAGAATGCACAGGAAGCGATCAAAAACGCGCTGATGGCATCTATTCCGGCGACAATATTCATACGTGACGGGGATGGTTGGGTACAGACAACACCGGAGGATTCCGTCAATTCCACGTCATATTTTTACGTTCCGGATGAGAGGGCTGAGGAATATATAAAGCTTGCGGGGCTGACACCTGCCAAGGCCAGAAAATACAGAAACACCTTAAAACTATTGGAACTGGCGGACAAAGGCCTGAAAACAGCCGACATAGCAAAGGAAATGGATGTGCCGTATAAGGACGTGCAGGCTCTCCGCAGGAGTGCCGCCAGCACACTTCGCTATGTTGAAGACAGGATCAAAAAAAATATTGATGCTCAGAACAATGCCATAGAAAACCGCGAAGAAAGACAAGGTAGTCATACACCAAAGACAGTGGGAGGTCCGAATGTGCGACCGGCAAGTGAAACCATAGTCGAACCGTATAGAGAAACGGTTATGGCCATGGTGAAGTCAGGCGGAAATCACAGAACGATATACCCGGTTATTCAGGAGATGGGCTATACCGGCAGCAGTAATGCCATTTATCAATATATTTTGAAACTGCGCAAGGAAGTTCCGGATCAACTCAATCGCAAACTGACCGAGATGCCTCCTGAAATGACACTGGAAAGCTATCCCAGAGACAAAATATATTCAGCGATTTTGAAAGAAGCATCAAATAGTCGACCAGGAAATGCAGAGAACAGCGAGCAGGACACAAAATCTGAAGCAACAAAGAAAACCCCTAAGGCTAACAACTCGCCTTTCAGCACAAAAGTGACCGAACTGATTTTGGGGCCTGAAAAGGAAATACCTGAGGAAAAGGAAAAACCTAAAAAAAAACCAACTCTTCCATAAAGCAATAGAGATGTACCCGATAATCCTGATTCTCATCCAATTCCTTAAAGACGTGTATAACGTATTCGACTCCCGTGATATCGGTGCGCTTGATATGCTGATTCATACATACAGTGAAAGCGATGTCGACGCTTTGGCGCAATATGTGAAGGGACTGTCCGATGATTATGAAGCTGTAAAAAACAGCTTAATTTATGGCGAGATAAGCAATGGCCCCATGGAAGGAGTCAACAGCAGGATCAAAGCAATCCACCGAAGAAGTTCGGGCAGAGCAGGCATTTTCTTGCTCAATGCGTACATGGTTTTGCCAGGCTAAAATACACAGAAATTGCAATATTACCCACGCTTATGAGCAAGAGCCCAATAGTGTGGGAAGATGTAGAAGGGAGGCTCACACTATGTCTGAGAAAACAAACAATGGCACTACACTTTTATTCGGACGGGAATTTACAACACTGGATCTCTGGATAGTGACAGAAACAGTACATAGGTTCCCCAATCTCAGTCAAACAGAGTTGGCAAACACTATCTGCGAGAATCTCCAATGGGTGGCACCAAATGGCCGCAACAAGGTTGAATCCTGCATTCAGCTCTTAGAGAAGCTGAATTTGGAGGGAAAGATAAAACTACCGGAAAAGCAGAAACCAGGGAATAAAACATCCCGGCGGGTTGTTCCCACAGCAAAAACGGATGCCCCTGTTGACATCATGTGCAGCCTGGCCGATGTAGGTGTCGAATTAAAGCCTGTCTTGAGCAAATCAGAGGTAAACCTTTGGAACCAATATGTTGAGCGCTATCACATCCTCGGCTACAGACAGCCTTTTGGCGCGCACCAGCGGTACTTCATACTTTCCCGTGATGAAAGATACCTGGGCTGCATCCTGTTTTCTGCCGCCGCTTGGGCACTAGAGGCTCGGGACAAGTGGATTGGATGGACACAAACCGACCGCAGCAAGAGATTGAACCTGGTTGTCAACAACACCCGTTTTCTCATCTTTCCGTGGGTCCATGTAAAGAATTTGGCCAGTAAATCGTTATCTTTAGCTGTAAGTCGTATCAGTTATGACTGGCAAAGCCGTTATGGTTACAGTCCGGTGTTGCTGGAAACCTTTGTCGACCCGGAGGAATACCGAGGCACTTGTTACAAGGCAGCGAACTGGATACTGTTAGGAGAGACAGCGGGTAGGGGCCGGATGGATAGGCGCAAACAATATCTGTCTACCCCCAAACATATCTACGTGTATCCCCTGCATCGTGATTTCCGGGCAATCCTGGGCGGAGAAAGCGGGGATGCGCAATGAATGAAGCGGGCTTTAAACGCCATGAGCGCAGAAGAAAACAGCGGGAGCTTAAGGAACAGCAAAAAAAACAGGGGAAAAAATATCCTCCTACCTATTCACTGCCAAACCGGAAGTGTACTCAGAAAACAACGGAGGAAGAGCACGAGGCAACCCAATCCGTCACAGAAGAAAAACTCAGAGTAATGTATCAATTGTTACCGGGATTGTTAAATAAGCTGGAAAAGATTCCTGACCCCCGGAACCCAAAGAAGATCAAACACCAAATGACGGTAATGATGCTCTACGGTATCCTGATGTTTATGTTTAACCTTACATCGCGGCGGCAAGCAAACGAAGAACTGACGGGACCACAGTTGCTGGAAAATCTGTGTGCCCTTTTTCCGGAACTGGTGGATATGCCGCACCAGGATACTCTGTGCCGCTTGTTGACAGAGATAGACGTGGAACAGATTGAAAGCCGATACATAGATTTAGTGAGGAACTTAATCCGCAAAAAGAAGTTTCAGCATCTTCTGTACAAAAAAAGATATCTTGTGGCAATCGACGGGACGCAGAAATACGTTATGAAGGAATCTTGGGATAAACGCTATCTTCGACGCAGAGTTCAGGGTAAGGACGGGGAATGTGAGTATTATGCCTATGTCTTAGAAGCTGTCCTGGTGTTTAGCAATGGCATGGTGTTGCCGTTGATGAGTGAGTTTCTGGAGAACAGTGTGGAGCTGGAAGTGGTTGAAAACTACGAAAAATGGAAGCAGGACTGTGAATTGAAGGCATTCCACCGCTTAATCAAGCGCTTGAAGTATGAATTTCCAAAGCTGCATCTTACACTGCTTCTGGACGGATTGTATGCCAATGGGCCGGTTATGGCAGCTTGCTACAAAAACAAATGGGATTTCATGATTGTACTGAAAGATAAATCGTTGCCCTCGGTATGGAAGGAAGCAGAAGGTCTGATGCGCCTGGATACCGAAGAGGAATACTGTCTGAAACGGGAGTGGCAGGGACGCTGCCAACAGTTCCGGTGGGCCAATGGGATCGAATATGAATATGGTGCTAACCAGTGCAAATCTCTGACAATTCATGTGGTAGTGTGTGAGGAAAGCTGGGAAGATTTCAAAACGGGATGTGTTGTAATAAAAACTGCTCGTCACGCCTGGATTTCCAGCACACCGATTGACCGGAAGAATGTTCATGAACGCTGTAATTTAACTGCCCGTAAACGCTGGCTGCAGGAAAACAACATCTTGAAGGAAAAGCACCAGGGCTACCGTTATGAGCACATCTTCTCCCACAACTGGAATGCGATGAAGGGATACCATTATCTAATGCATATCGCCCGAATGCTTAATGAAATGGCTCTTCACTCGGTTTCCCTGGCGGAGCATGTCAAAGACATCGGGACTCAATCATTCATAAAAAAACTCTACATAGCTATGGTCTACAAAAAGTTGGACACAGAGCGGCTTCACCGCTTGACTGAATCCCCCGGTCAATTACGACTGGTGCAAGAAGAAAACTGGAAAACAGGCCGATTTGCGGCATAACACACGTTTGGAACAGTATAATTAAGCTTACCACAGTACCCGTCTGCCCGTTTAGAGGCTTGTTGATGTTAAAGGTATAAAAAGTGTTTCAATGTAAAAGGGTTTAGTACCGTTGAATTGGAGTATCTGATAAAATTGTTATATCTTTCGGCTAGCGGGGTTTTTAAAACAATTTCATGCGTCAGCTCTGGGTCGGCTAATATCCACTTGACTTTCTCGCTTTGAGATTGTAGAATATAGTTTGTACTGTGTCGGGGCGTGGCTCAGCTTGGTAGAGCGCTACCTTGGGGTGGTAGAGGTCGTCGGTTCAAATCCGGTCGCTCCGACCATTTATATCAATATCTAAGCAACATTACTACTCTCAAAAAGGGTAGTGGTTGTATAAAGACACTTTTTAGAAAAGATTGACCACTTTACTATTTGGTTTAAATACCGAAAGGAAGTGGTTTTTTTGTTGTTAAAATTTGCAATTCAAGACTTTATTAAAGAGTTATACCAACAATGTCTATAGATCAATGTACAGTATCCCAGTTGGTATAAAGAATACTGGTTCTTTTTCATTTGGATAATTTCCAGAAGAAGTTTTTGGATGACAATATAACATATTGAAAATTTATTGCAACGGTATAGATATGATTTTTTAAAATAAGTTAAACCCAAACTGATATTCCCTGACAGAATCCGTCAGGGTAGCTTTTATAATAGAAGTATAGGTTAAAAAGCAGTTGGAACTCATCATGTAGAATAAACAAGTTTTTTGTCGATTGTTTGCATGTAAAAACAGGCAGGAAATGACCTGGAAAAATTGAAAGATTATGGTGGTGTTTTGAATAAATGACAAGCATTTTTCATAAGAAAAATCTTCTATGCCCGCCTTATTAATCCATCACATTTTTCAAAAACTGGGGCAAGATTTCAATGTATTAGAGATTTTGAACTAATAGAAAACCTGCAGGAAATCTCTTTAGTATTTCTGCAATTAAAAAGTTACTCCCAAAACTTATAGATGAGGTGTTATGAAAGAGTGAAAACAAACATCCAAACAAAGAATTCGTTTAACTGGACACATTTTTATATGGAATTTGCTAACAGGCTCCTGCTATATAAGGATAATCGTCCTGGACTTCTTGAGCTAATCAAGAAGGTATTTGATGATCTAGAAATACGCTATCCATTTATCGATAATGGAAATCCTATGGATGACATTTGTCCATTTACTGTATTTGGGTGCTTTAATAAGGGGATATCCAATGAAAACCGCATGGGGTTAATGGATGGTATCGGCAGGGAGCTGGGAGTTAAGGCTCCAATACCAACAGAATTTGATGGTATTCCTGTACTAAATAATATGAAGGCTTGGTTTTTTGGATATAAAGCAGACAGACAGCCAGATGACATCTCTAATCTTTGGGATGTTTTTGAGGCAGCAATTATCTTTGCAGACAAATCCTCAGAGGTTTCTAAAGCTGTCTTCATCACTTGTTATGATAAGGTTAGAAAACAACAGGGCATTAAATGGAATTTAACAATGGCATTATATTGGATACGTCCATTTTTTTACTTAAACCTTGATGAACGTAACAGAAGCTACCTAGCTGAGGCTGACAGTCCTTATATGGCGAATATAACTAAAGTTTCTAATTTAAAACAACTCCCTAGTGCTAAAACCTATTTGGAACTAATTGCTGTCTGTAAGGATATCTTTCAAAAGAATGATAGCCCACATCATAGCTTTCCCGAGTTATCACATGCTGCATGGCTGACCTCAACTTCAACAAATCAAAACAAAAAAAGATCCACCGCCAGCTTCCTCAAGTGGTTTGCCCCTATAATTAATGCGTTAAAAACTATAGGAGGCACTGCAACACCAGAACAGGTTCGCAGCCAAATTATAGATGACTTAAGCCTATCTGATGAAATTGTAAATGAAACACGTGGTAAAACCTCAACTAAAAAGTTTGACAACGAGATCGCCTTTGCAAGAAATTATCTAACTTATGAAGGGTATATTGATAAGTCTGTCAGAGGAGTCTGGAAGCTTACAAATAAGGGTTTCACAGACCCTATGAATGAGGAAATTGCAGGTGAGATATTCTTAAAATGGGTAGATATTCTCAAGGAGCGCCGTGAAAATTCAAACTCCTCGCCTGATGTACAGGATAAAAATGAAAAGCGATACTGGATTTATGCTCCTGGAAACAATTCCTCCAAATGGGATGAATTTTACTCACAAAAAATTATGGGCATCGGCTGGGATGAAATGGGTGATTTAAATCAATATCCAACCAAGGATGCTATGAAAACAAAAATGAAGGAGCTTTATGGAGAGGACTACTCCTATAAAAATTCTGCCCATGCAACGTGGCAATTTGCACATGAAATTAAACCAGGAGATGTTGTTTATGTAAAAAAGGGATTATATAAAATCATCGGGCGTGGGATAGTGGAATCCGATTACTATTATGATACAAACAGGGATGAGTTCAAACATCTTCATAACATTAATTGGACACATAACGGAGAGTGGGAACATCCTGGACAAGCTGTTTTAAAAGTCCTCACCGACATTTCTCCCTATACTGATTATGTACAAAAATTGGAAAACGCTTTTGTTAATGATGATACTGTAGACATTATTGAAGAAGAAAAAGAGGTTGTATATGAGCCTTACACAGAAGATGATTTTTTAAGTGAAGTGTTTATGAGTGAAGAAAGTTATAACACATTAGCTAACCTGCTGAAAGCCAAGAAAAATCTAATTTTACAAGGTGCTCCTGGTGTTGGAAAAACATTTGTTGCAAAAAGACTTGCCTATTCAATTATGGGAGTAAAAGATACCAGCCGAGTTATGATAATTCAGTTTCATCAAAGCTATAGTTATGAAGATTTTATTATGGGCTTTCGCCCTTCAAAAGATGGATTTGAATTAAAAGCTGGACCATTTTATCAGTTTTGCAAAACAGCACAGGATGATAACGAACAGGACTATTTCTTTATCATCGATGAGATTAACAGAGGAAATCTAAGTAAGATCTTTGGTGAACTGCTTATGCTTATTGAAAATGAAAAGCGTGGTGAAAAGCTTCGTCTACTGTATTCAAACGAGTTGTTTTCTGTCCCAAAAAATGTTCACATTATTGGTATGATGAATACTGCTGATAGAAGCCTTGCCATGATTGACTATGCCCTAAGAAGAAGATTTGCTTTCTTTGAAATTGAGCCTGCTTTTAATTCTGACGGGTTTAAGGCAATAATGTTAGAAGCAAATAACCAAAAATACAATGCTCTAATTGAACAAATCCAAGCTCTAAACGAATACATCAGCAAAGATGAGGCACTTGGCCATGGTTTTAGAATAGGACATAGCTATCTTTGTACTAATAAGGAGATTAATGATGGATGGCTAAACTCAGTTATACATTATGAGATTTTACCACTCCTTAACGAATACTGGTTTGATGAGAAATCTAAAATCGAACAATGGACAATTAGGCTGTGTGGTGCCTTAAATGATTAGGATAAAGAACGTCTATTATATGCTTGCTTACGCATTTCAGGTTTTAAGAGAGGAAGGCTATGCAAAAATTGCAGTAGAGGAATTTGCCAATGCATCTGACTTACTGGCAGCCATTCTTGCTAAGGGTATTGCAAACCAAATAAAAAGGGGCCTAGGGAAGGAGTACAACAGTAAAGTAGAAGCAATTAGCTCACCTATTGGTAAAATAAATGTTTCTAGTTCCATAAGGCAGCAAACCTTGCTTAAAAAGCAGCTAGTTTGTACATTTGATGAATTTACTGATAACACATATTTGAACAAAATCCTCAAAACAACTTCAATGCTATTAATCAGATCGTCTGAGGTTTCTTTGCTTCAAAAAAGGGCCCTAAAAAAAGCAATGGTGTATTTTGCCCATATTGATGAACTAGATCCCCTAAAGATTAGATGGCCAAGCATTAAATACCACCGCAACAATGCTACTTATGAAATGCTGGTAAATATATGTTATTTAGTTATAGAAGGCATGCTTCTTTCTGAAAATGAAGGCAAGCGAAAGCTGGCTCGGTATATTGATGATCAACGTATGCATAGGCTCTATGAAAAATTCGTATTTGAGTATTATCACAAACATTATCCACAGTTTAATGTTTCAGCTGCACATATTAATTGGGATGTGGATGATGGAATGATGGAGCTCCTCCCAACAATGAAATCGGATATCACTCTTCAATTTCAGGGCAAAACTCTCATTATTGACACGAAGTATTATTCGCGGACCATGCAAGCAAAAGCTTTTTCTAGCAAGCAAACTATACATTCGCAGAACATGTATCAGATTTTCACCTATATAAAAAATAAAGACACTACTAATTCTGGCAGTGTAAGTGGTATTCTTCTTTATGCAAAAACAGATGAGGAGATAGTACCAGATAATGATTATATGATAAGTGGCAACCGAATAAGTGTAAAAACCCTTGACCTGAATGAAGACTTTCCAGCAATTGAAAACCAACTTAGCAAATTGGTCACGGGTATTCTTATTTAATTATTAGTTTTGATGGTTATTTAAAAGCTTAATAACAATTTTACTCCAGAAATATAGTGGTAGATGGATATCATCACAAACTAAAACTATTTTATTACGGCTGGATAACATGTCTTTTAGTAGGATCCATACCATACATAAACTCAAAGCCATATAAAATCACAGGTTTAGCTGATGGAAGCCTAGATGATGAGCTTGTAGAACAGGCTATAAATAACAGCTTTGAAAACTTTAAGTTAACAGGGGAAAAGAAGCTAAGTAAGCTCTTTATTAAGCGTATTAACTAAGATGTAAAAATTTTGAAGGAAACGTGCTAAAATATAGGTAGATAGTAGACAGGAACTTTTCTTCACAACGTTTTGTAATGGCGGGGATTAAATGGTATAATATGGTTATAATCTTCAGGTCACTGGATATGATATAATTTGGTTAGGGGTGGAAAGTCTGAAAGAATTCTTTCATTACGTTTTGTGCCTTGAGCGAAGCGAAAGGAATGGAAATAATTATGAAGCAAAATTTGAATGAAGTCTGGGAGTTAATCGATCAATTGTCACTTGATGAAAAAAAGATAATCTATAAAAGAATGCAAACTGATATTAACACTAAGTTAAATAATATCTTGAATAAGACTAACGAACGCTGCGAAGAAGAACCAATTCCTTTTGAAGATATTACTAAAGAAGTTGAAGCAGTGAGAAGGAAAAGATATGAGCAAGATTAAAATATTAGTAGATACTAATATTTTTATTAGTGCCTATCTTGGGAGCAAAAAGGCCAAATTTCTTATAAAAGAGATACTTATGGACGAAGACAAAATGAAGTTCCACTCAATCATTACCTGAATTGTTTTTGGAAAAGGGAATTCCCTTTATTAAAGAAATTGTATCACAGGGCAGCAGCTATGGATACAGTAATACTCATCCAACTGTCCCAAGTTACATATGCGACAGACAGACTTCTATTAAAAGAATAATAGACAAAAATATGATATAATAGAGAAAATAATTGCAGGAGGTTATAATTAGAGCCTGGTATATGGCAGTTATTCCTATTAGGAAAAGCAAAAAAGTACTCATAACTAAAAAATTGCATACCATTCTGATGATGGTACTAATTCATGATGGTACTAGTCATTGTAATAACTATGGGTGTAATGATATAAGTTAGCTTATAATGGAAAAGATATTAATGGGTTCCTCATTATAGGATTAAGGGAAGGAAATTTCTATGAGCACAGCTGAATTAGAATTAAAAGATATAATTGAGAGAATAATCATTGCTGATACAGAACTTGAGGAAGTATTACAGAAAAATGAGAGAATAAAACTAACCATTTTAGGTTCTAGTGCTTTTATTATAAAGAAATACTTAAACAGGACAACAAGAGATATTGATGTATATATAACGGCAGATAAGCGAATAAAAGAAATATTAGATAATAATGCTATAAACGACAGATGTATGCCAATTATAAATATCTGTGAAGGGTTTGAAAAAAGAGTAAATAAGGTTAACTTGAACTTAAAGCATATAGAAGTATTTGTTTTAGGTGACTATGATCTATTGATTTCGAAAATAGGTACAGGTCGCCCAAAAGATTTAGATGACATAGTGCAATCAGGTTTGATTGAAAAAATAGATTTCAATAAACTAGAATCAATTATTAAAGAAGAGTTAGCTACTGCAGTTAATGAGCAAAGATTGTGGTCCGATGTTAATTATCTAAAATCCATAAAAAAGTAGGTGAATAAAATGAGCTTCTCAAAATATATGACTTCATATAAAAATCAATTAACGAATTTAAATTCATTAGAAGCAATAATTAAAGAAGCTCCAAAAAATCACAGATTGCAGAAACTATTGGTAGGGTATATGTTAAAAGATAGAAGAATACTAAATAGAGTTCTAGGACTATCAAAACATGATCCCTATGCAGAAAAATTAGTATGCCATGCAAAAATTGCTTTAATGGATTTATGCAATAGTGAGTCTGTTGAAAAAAGAAGATTAGCAAGTCAACTACTCAAAAATACACGTTTGAAAATACAAAATGTTCCAGAAGAAAATATAAAGTACTGGGAACGAGTTGGATATGCAAAGATATTTGAAACTTATTTAGCAGAACAAAAGAAAAATAACATGAGTCATCAAATGAAAGTCAGGGTTGACAAAAAACTTAAAGAAGTCAATTGGGATAAACTAATAACATCATAAAAAATTTCCAAGGATTTTTGTATAAGCAAAACCCTTGGAAATAGAAGCTTTTAGAGCTTTATAGTAGTTCTTAGAAAGCCCAAACTTATGTTTGGGGTGGTAGAGGTCGTCGGTTCAAATCCGGTCGCTCCGAACTATTTCAAATTCTTGAAATAGATTAGCAATCATCGGGTTATATAATAACCAAAAATTAACTAAATTTAAAAAGGAAAAACATTATTTTGGAGAAATTCTTTTTATAGGTTGCCTGGAGATGCAGAATAATGCTAAAGCAGAAATAAGAAATAAAATTAGCAAGGGCAGAAAAGCCCATGTTTTATGGAGTATAATCTTACCTCCAATGCTTTTGGGGTTCATAAATTGAGAGGAGATGGTCTAATGTTAAATAACTTGATTGGAAGCTATGAAATTACTAATAAACTAGGAGAAGGCACATATGGCTTGGTGTTTGATGGATTTCATAGGGTTTTAGGAAGGCGCACGGCATTAAAAATACTGAAGCATACGGGTAATGAAGAAGAAATGGAAAGAAGGATAGACCTATTTATTCGTGAAGCAAGAATTGTAGCCCAATTAAAACACCATAACATCGTAGAGATTTATGACGTTTTTTTTAGTGAAATAGGTCCATGTATTGCTATGGAGTATATTCATGGAGAAAATCTTAGAACTTGTATGAACTTGTTTGAAACCTCAAATAGTCAAAATATTGAGATTTTTGGTCAAATCCTTGAGGGATTAGAGGTCTTACATAATAATGGAATAATACATAGAGACTTAAAACCAGAAACCTTCTAATCAAATTTGAAAACAACCAGGTTAAAATCACTGACTTTGGTATCGCAGTTGGTACACAAAGTGATTTACTTATGACTAAAGCCAACAGTGTGGCGGGCACGTTAGTCTATATGTCTCCAGAGCAGCTTAACGGAAATATTGACTTTAGATCTGACCTATGGGCTATTGGAGTTATTTTGTACGAGATGCTTACAGGAAAGTTACCATTCAATGGACATAGTGAATTTGAGGTAATAGATGGAATAAGAGCAGGAACTTATCATGGATTAGATAGAGATATTTATCCCAAGTGGGCCTGTGATATTGTTAAAGGTCTATTGGTGGTTAACCCTAATGACCGAATACAATCATGCGGTGAGATTTTAAATGTTTACCAATTAAAAAAAGTACTGGTCACTCTATTGCTAAAGACCTAAATCCTGAGGTATTGCTAAACACTGTCCTAAAAGTATTACCTGATAAAAATATTTCAGTAAATAGAGAAGAAGTCATCAGGTGGGCAGCACAAGATATTGGAATAACAAGAGTAGGGAAAAAAATCAGACATGAGTTCCTTAAGGCGATTCGAAGAGGTGTCAAAAGAAGTCTTATAGTTGAGGATAAAGAGAGTAATTTGGCCCGTTTATAATTCATTAATATATATTATTCCTACCATGATGTTTTTAATGGTGATGAGGAAAGTTTTATCAAAAACTGATGAAGCATATAGATCTAAACTTAACAACAAAAAATCATCTCGAACTGATATTCCCTGACAGATTCGGTCAGGGTATTTTTTATAATAGGGGTATGGGTAGAAACAACATGAAATTTTAAATGTAGAATAATTGGGGAATTTGTCGGTTATTTGCATATGAACGCAGGCAGGAAATGACATGTAAAGATTGAAAGATTTTAGTATGTTTATTTCTGATAAGGTTATTACCAATAACTATAAAAAGTTTTTTTAGGAGTAACTTATGGAAAGATTATTTACCATTTTAAATCACCTGAAAAACAACAGCGGTTTAACAGCAACAAAACTAGCTCAATTATGCTCCACTACTGAGCGTACCATCTATAGAGATGTTAAAAAGCTTGACGATCTAGGCTTTCAGGTAATATCCATGGGTAAAAAAGGCTATTATCTTGTGGATGCCCCTCAGACTAATTATCCTGCAAAACTAACCCAAGAAGAATACCTGGCACTTCACCTATTTCATTCAATGGCCTGCCAGAATAAAGATGAAAAATCCATTCTATCTAACTGCTATAACTCAGCCATGAAAAAAGTAATGGCATCCCTAAAAGTTTCTAATAACCAAACCGACCTGACAAAATCTCTTAACGAAAGAATACGTATATATGATAATCAGCTAAATAAGGAACAGCTGGACTTTACCAAGGTCTTAGTTGAAGCTTTTTTAAATAATATAAGTGTATGTTGCAGCTATGACTCAGCAGCAAGTAAAACTGTGATAGAGCGGACCATTGACCCATATTATCTCATAACCAGGGCAGGAAATTATTATCTCATAGCATACTGCCACCACCATAAAGAAATTAGGACCTATCGACTAAGCAGATTTAAAAAGATAGGCCTTACTGCACAAAACTTCAGCCTACCAAAGGATTTTGACATTGAAGACTACCTATCTAACATGTGGCAGATCTTTGATGAAAATGAAAACATAACTTTCAAGGTTAGATTTGCAAAGACAATAACTAGGTACGTAAAAGAGGAATTATATTATTCTGACCCAATACTAACTGAACTTCCTGGAGGAGGGTTATTAATGGAGGTAACAGTTAAAAGCGGCAGTGAGTTTTTACGCTGGCTTTTGAAATACGGCAGCCAGGCTGAAATTTTATATCCCAAAAAGTATCGGGATCAGATGAAACAGGAGATAGAAGCAATGCTTGAATTGTATTCAGGGAGTGATGCTGGTGACGATAAATAAAACCAGGGGAGTTTTGTATAGCTTTGTTAGGATGCTTGGAGATGTTTCGGCCATCTCAAGCGGCAACCCTAAAAAGATAGCTAAACGCATAGGAAGAAGAACTGCAGGCAAGGCAACTGGTAGGGCGCTTAGGAGAATATTCAAATAAAGTACAGTTATGTCATATTTTTATCTAATCTAGAAAAATTCAGTATATATAATATACAGGACTTATGCAGTTGATGGAAAATAACACCAAAGCATAATCCAAAAATATTTTCAAAATGCAACCAGATAATCCCAAAAACACTTGACAATTGCAAAATGTCCCCATAATCGAAATGGATGGTATTATTTACCATACCCTAACGATATGGGTGATGCAAATGAAAAAATTGTGTAAACCAACTTTCAAAGAGAAGGATCACGGTCAAGGTGCCGGGATTCCAGTACTTAAGACCATCTGGGATTTGTTTGATCTTTCTTTGCTCTTTTCTCAAACAGGAATCCGTAAGCACTCCGGGGTTCCAACATGGCTTTTGGCTTTTGCCTACATCTGTGGTCTGGTAAGTAATGC